>CAZTGF010000014.1:19307-29725 GCA_964612955.1 uncultured Flavobacterium sp. | reverse complement strand
GGATATAAACTCGTGTATTTCGACGGAAACCACAGCGAAACCGCAACGCTCAACTACGCCAGTCTGTTGCTTCCTGTGGCCGATGAACAAACCATCTGGATTTTCGACGACATTCATTGGTCCGAAGGAATGACGCGCGCCTGGCAAAAACTCACCTCAATGGATAAGATTACCGTGTCGCTCGATTTGTTCCGATGGGGCGTTGTGTTTTTTCGGCCTAAACAATCCAAAGAGCACTTCGTGCTGAGAACGCCTGCTATTTTTTGACGAATTTTTTGCGAACGACTTGTCCGTTCAATGTGGCTTCCACAACGTAAATTCCTGCCGAAAACGCTGAAACGTTCACTTCGGCACTATGAGTTACTTCGTGCATTTTCTGCCCTACAAGCGAAAAGATGACGAGTTTTTCCGCGACGAGACCATCGGCAAACCGAACCTGCAATTGTTCGCCGGCCGGATTCGGATACAAAATGAGTTCGTTAGCCACAAAAAATGCCTCCGGCACATCGAGCGTCGGACATTGGAGCATCGTGGGATTAGTCAGATTATTAAATCCGCCATTCCCGATTTGTCCGTTCGCATTGTGACCGGCCCCGTATAGCTGACCGTTTGCTTTAATCGCGTGAGAATGGTATTCGCCGGCCGAAACCATGGCCCAATCGCTGGCCATACCCACCTGGGTAATACTTTTTTTGTTGCTCGTAGACCCTACCATGAGACCGCCGTATGTGTTGAGTCCGCACGAGAACATCGCGCCGCTGGCTTTGATCATCATCGTGCTGAACGGGCCTGCGCTTAGCGTAACCCAGGTCGCATCGGTTCCGGCTTGAGTGAATGCGTACCGCGTTGTAAAATCGCCGAGCCCGAGTTGACCGCTTCCATTTTGGCCCGTCACCCAGAGCGTACCATCTGAGCGGATCGCTGCCGTGTGATAGAATCCGCAACCGGCTTGCAAAAATGTTTCTGTTGACAATTGTACAGGCTCTGGATTATCGAGCGGCGCATTCGCTCCGAGCTGGCCGTAAGTGTTGCTGCCCCAGCCCCAAAGCGTTCCGTCCTGTTTTAGTCCGATGGCGTGTTGTCCGCCGGCTTTAACGTAAGCCCAGTCAGTATCGGTCCCGATTTGCACAGGAATAGCCGAAGTTTCCATAACGCCCAAACCAGCGCGACCCGATGTATTATCGCCCCAGCCCCAAAGCGTTCCGTCTGCTTTTATCGCGAGTGAGTAGAACGTTCCTGCAGACACGAATATCCAGTCCGTTTCGGCCCCAACTTGCTCGGGAACGAGTGCTTGTTCTACGTTTCCGGTTCCGAGTGCACCCCCGGTTCCGCCTCCCCAGCTAAAGAGCCGGCCATCGGTTTTAACGGCGAGCGTGTGAGAAGTTCCGGGGCTCGCCATTGCCCAATCTGTAGCGGCGTTAATCTGAGTAGGAGTGTTTTTTGTCGTCGTAGATCCGTGCCCTAACTGGCCCGCGTGATTGTTCCCCCAGGCCCAAAGCGAACCGTCTGATTTGCGTCCCAGGCTGTGGCCGGAACCCGAAGAAATGCTTTGCCAACATTGCGCATAACTGCTAAATGCAAAACACACGAGGATTGCAGTGGTGTAGAATTTTCCCATAGGTAGAATTTAAAGCGCGACCAAAATAGATATTTCTGACAATCTCGCTTCAAATCGGTGTATGTTTTCGTTAATCCGCAATATTCTATCGACAAAAGTGCCGCTTTTTGAAATTTCCAATAAAAAAGCGGCCCATTTCTGAACCGCTTTCCGTTGAACTAATAATTGACTTTTATTTTGCAGCGTCGTTTTCTTCTGCTTTAGAAGTAATGCGCTCCCACTTGAACGATGGGGCAAATTTTACTTTAAGTGCGGCAATTTTTCGGTTGTCTTCAGACGACAGACCTTCTTTTTCTACCGTGTTTTTACGAGTATCCAGCGCTTCGTACAACAACTTGATTTCGTCTAGTTCCTCACGTGAATAATTGTCCTTATTCGCGGAATAAGTATCGTAAAAATTCTGATAAACTTGTAGAATGTTGTCCTTATTTACCCATGAAAAACTCATGTCTCCCTGGGCTACTTTACCCGGACCGAACATTGAATCGCGAAGTTGCTGGCCTCCGCTGTTCGCCTGAGTGTTCATTTCGTCCTGAACGCGAACTTTCCACGCGTCGTATTTGGCGCGGCTTTCGGCCAATCTTTCTTCGGCTTTAGCGCGATCTTTTGCATTCTCAAGTGCGGCTTCAGCTTCAGAAGTGCGCTGTTGGTAAGCGGCTTCAATGGCTTGCCAGTTTGTTTGGGCATCAGCTGCGGCAACGTTACTCAGTGAATCGATGTAAGATTCGTAACGGTCTACGGTTTCCTCAGCTCTTTGTTCGTTTTCGTTTTTACACGAGGTGAAAGCGGCGCATATCACAGCTAGCCCCAGGATTAAATTTTTGCGTTTCATGATCATTGGTTTTGGATTATTTAACTTAAAACTGAGATCAAACCTACTTCAATACGGCAAATTATCACAAAAGATTAGTATTAATTTATGAAAATATCAAAACTTATGTTAATTGTGCAAATGTGATTCATTATTATGTAACGGAATTTTCAAATCATCAATTCATAATTAGGGGAAAAACCGTTACTTTTAAAACCTCATCCCCGACCCATGACTCAGGAGCTCATCAAAATTACCGGCATCACGCGGAACTTTACCTTAGGAAACGAAACAGTGTACGTACTAAAAGGCATCGACCTCTCTATCCGAAAAGGCGAATATGTTGCACTTATGGGACCTTCAGGGTCCGGAAAATCCACTTTAATGAACCTTTTGGGCTGCCTCGATACGCCAACTTCGGGCCAGTACATCCTGAACGGCAAAGATGTGAGCCAAATGTCCGATGACGAACTCGCCGAAATCCGCAACAAGGAGATTGGATTTGTGTTTCAGACGTTTAATCTGTTGCCCCGAACCACAGCTTTGGACAATGTGGCCTTGCCGATGGTTTATGCCGGTTACAGCAAATCCGAACGAAAGGCCCGGGCTTCCGAAGTACTCGGTCAGGTCGGTCTTTCGGATCGTATGGATCACCGTCCCAACCAACTTTCGGGAGGTCAGCGGCAGCGCGTTGCGATTGGCCGGGCGCTCGTAAACAAGCCGTCGATCATTCTCGCCGACGAACCTACAGGAAACCTGGACAGCAAAACATCGGTAGAAATTATGCGTTTGTTTAACGAAATTCACGCGAACGGAAACACCGTGATTCTCGTGACTCACGAAGAAGACATAGCCGCTTATGCCCATCGCGTCATAAGACTCAGAGACGGCCGCATTGAATCTGACACCACACATCAGCCTGTTACTGCAACATTATGAAAGTTTATACCAAAACAGGAGACAAGGGAACAACCGCTTTATTTGGAGGAACCCGCGTCTCAAAAGACCATTTGCGCATAGAAAGTTACGGCACCCTTGACGAACTCAACGCGAACATTGGCTTGTTGCGCGACCAGCAGATTTCGCGCGAACACAAAAATGCACTTTACGAAATTCAGGACCGACTGTTCACGGCCGGAGCGATCCTTGCCACCCCTCCCGAAAAGGAAACGCTTAAAAGCGGCCAACCGCGGTTAAATATTGCGCGCATCGCACCCGAAGACATTGCGTTTCTCGAGAGTTATATAGACACGATGGAAGAAACGTTGCCGCCGATGACGCATTTCGTTTTGCCGGGCGGTCATCCGATTGTGTCGTATTGTCATATTGCGCGTTGCGTATGCCGTCGTGCAGAGCGCTTAGCTGTCGGTTTGTCACATCACGAACCCGTAGACGAGAACATTCTTGCCTATTTGAACCGCCTTTCTGACTTCTTATTTGTCATGGCACGGAAGTTGGCTTCGGAGCTCGGCGCTGAAGAAATTCAGTGGATCCCGCGCAAGCAATAGAGGTAGTTTGCTGTAAATCAATAATTTGGCGCCACGTTCTTGCCTTTATTTAAAATAACTCAAAATTTACTTGACTTATTCAGTATAAAATTTATTTTTGCATAAACTAATAAATCGACAAAGATGTACTGGACATTAGAATTGGCGTCCTATTTAAGTGATGCTCCGTGGCCTGCAACAAAAGACGAATTGATTGACTATGCCATTCGCGCCGGAGCTCCGCTCGAAGTTGTGGAAAATCTGCAATCTATCGAGGATGAAGGCGAGATCTACGAATCCATGGAAGAGATTTGGCCCGATTATCCCACAGACGAAGATTATTTGTGGAACGAGGACGAATACTAAAATAAATACAACACCCGAAAAGTCTCATCTGAGGCTTTTTTTTTGTTTAAATTTGCACAACTTTTAATAATTGGAAACAAACCGCTTATATGAGTTTTATTAACACCATAATTAAAGCGTTCGTAGGCGATAAGTCGCAGAAAGACGTTAAAGCCCTTCAGGGAAACGTAGCTAAAATCAAAAGCTTCGAGTCTCAGTTGGCCGGTCTTTCGAACGATGAACTCCGCGCCAGAACGACCCACTTTAAATCGCTGATCACCCAATCTCGCGCAGATCAGAACGCCAGAATCGAGGCGCTCAGAAAAGAAGCGGAAGCCACGGCCGACATCGACAAAAAAGAGGACATTTACCTCTCGATAGACGCACTTGAGAAAGAGGCTTACGAGCGTTCGGAAAAAGTGCTCAACGATTTGCTTCCCGAAGCATTTGCCGTAGTTAAAGAAACCGCGCGCCGCTTTAAGGAAAACACGCAAATCCGCGTGACTGCTACCCCTACGGATCGCGAACTTTCCGCAACAAAATCCTATATCGAAATCGACGGAGACGAAGCTGTTTGGGCGAATTCCTGGAGCGCTGCCGGTAAGGAAATCACATGGGACATGATCCACTACGACGTTCAGCTCATTGGCGGCATGGTGCTTCACTCGGGAAAAATTGCCGAAATGCAGACCGGAGAAGGAAAAACGCTCGTAGCAACACTGCCGCTTTACCTTAACGCACTCACAGGAAACGGCGTTCACCTGGTTACCGTGAACGACTATCTGGCCCGACGAGACAGCACCTGGAAAGCGCCTTTGTTCGAGTTTCACGGGCTTACCGTGGATTGCATCGACAACCACCAGCCGAATTCCCCTGGGCGGCGCAAGGCATACGAAGCAGACATTACGTATGGAACGAACAACGAGTTCGGTTTTGATTACCTGCGGGACAATATGGCGCATACCCCGGGCGATCTGGTACAGCGAAAACACAACTTTGCCATTGTGGATGAGGTCGACTCTGTTCTGATTGACGATGCGCGTACGCCGTTGATTATTTCAGGTCCGGTTCCTCAGGGCGACCGTCATGAGTTCAACGAACTTAAGCCCAGAATTGAAACCCTTGTTTCCCAACAGCGCCATTTGGCCGGACAATTCCTCACCAACGCCAAAAAACTGATTGCAGAAGGAAATTCCAAAGAAGGCGGATTCAACCTGTTACGCGCTTACCGTGCGCTGCCGAAAAACAAGGCGCTGATTAAGTTTCTGAGCGAAGAAGGTGTAAAACAGATTCTTCAGAAAACCGAAAACCAATATATGCAGGACAACAACCGCGACATGCACCTCGTGGACGAAGCCCTGTATTTCGTGATCGAAGAAAAAAACAATCAGGTAGAACTGACCGACAACGGAATTAAGTACCTGTCGGCCGACACAGACGATAACTTCTTTGTAATGCCCGACATCGGAACCGAAATCGCGCGCATTGAAAAACTCGGGCTCGATAAAGATGCAGAGGCCGAAGAAAAAGAAAAACTGTTTCAGGATTTCAACATAAAGAGCGAACGAATTCACACGCTGACGCAGTTGCTCAAAGCGTACACCCTGTTTGAAAAGGACGTGGAGTACGTGATCATGGACAACAAAATCATGATCGTTGACGAACAAACGGGACGTATCATGGATGGCCGGCGTTACTCTGACGGTTTGCACCAAGCCATCGAAGCCAAAGAAAACGTAAAAATCGAAGCGGCTACCCAAACTTTCGCGACAATTACGCTTCAGAACTACTTCCGCATGTACAACAAACTTGCGGGCATGACAGGTACGGCAGTGACCGAAGCCGGCGAATTCTGGGAAATCTACAAACTCGACGTTGTTGAAATTCCTACGAACAGACCACTGGCGCGTAAAGACCAGCAGGACATGATTTACCGTTCGGTCCGCGAGAAATTCAACGCCGTTATCGAGGATGTTACTCAATTGTCAGCCTCGGGACGCCCGGTGCTTATCGGAACGACATCGGTAGAAATCTCCGAACTTTTGAGCCGAATGCTTAAAATGCGCAACGTACCGCACAACGTTCTGAACGCCAAACTGCACAAACAGGAAGCGCAGATCGTAGAGGAAGCGGGCAAGGCCGGAATCGTGACCATTGCAACGAACATGGCGGGCCGTGGTACCGATATTAAACTGAGCCCCGAAGTAAAAGCAGCCGGAGGTTTGGCAATCATCGGTACGGAAAGGCACGATTCAAGACGCGTTGACCGACAGCTGCGCGGACGTGCCGGACGTCAGGGAGATCCGGGAAGTTCGCAGTTTTACGTATCCCTTGAGGACGATCTGATGCGCAAATTTGGATCGGACCGCGTGGCCAAAATCATGGACCGGATGGGGCTTAAAGAAGGCGAAGTTATTCAGCATTCGATGATGACCAAATCCATTGAGCGCGCCCAGAAAAAAGTGGAGGAAAACAACTTTGGCATCCGCAAAAGATTGCTCGAATACGACGATGTTATGAACGCCCAGCGCGAGGTCGTTTACAAACGCAGACGCCACGCCCTTCACGGCGAACGCCTCAAACTCGACATCGCCAACATGATGTACGATACGGCCGAACTCATTTCGAGCGAGAACAAAGCCACAAAAGATTTCAAAAATTTCGAATTTGAACTGATTCGCTATTTCTCGATAACATCGCCCGTGACCCAACCGGAATTCGACAAACTGACCGAACTCGAACTTGCCGGCAAGGTTTACAAATCGGCCCTTGCATATTACACCGAGAAAGCCGAACGCAGTGCGCGCGAAGCATTTCCGATCATCAAAAACGTTTACGAAGCGCCGGACAACCGTTTTGAGCGCATCGTAGTGCCTTTTACCGATGGCGTAAAAACGCTGAACGTAGTTACAGATCTGGCCAAAGCGTACGAAACTGAAGGCACGCAACTGATTGCCGATTTCGAGAAAAACATAACACTGGCCATCGTGGACGAAGCGTGGAAAAAGCATTTGCGCAAAATGGACGAGTTAAAACAGTCCGTTCAACTCGCCGTTCACGAACAAAAAGATCCGCTGTTGATTTACAAATTCGAAGCGTTCAATTTGTTCAGCAAAATGATAAACACGGTGAACAAGGATGTGATTTCGTTCCTGTTCAAAGGCGATCTGCCTCAACAAGCGCAACAACCGCCAATTCAGGAAGCCAAGGAAGTGCGTCGCAAAGAGCAATACCAAACCTCTAAAGACGAAATTCCAAACACCGACCAGGCCGCGGCCCAGCAACGCGAAGTAAACCAGACGCAGCAACGCCCGGTAACTGAAACGATTGTGCGCGAAATGCCGAAAATCAACCGCAACGATAACGTGACAATCAAACACATCATGAGCGGTAAAACCGAAACGATGAAATTCAAAAAAGCCGAACCGATGATCCAATCCGGAGAATGGGTGCTGGTGAACGACTAAAAATCGAATCGATACTCAGAAAGTCCCTGCACCCGCGGGGATTTTTTTATGCTTTGTCCGGAAATATTTTGCCCGGATTCAATATGCCCGACGGGTCGAACAGCGATTTGATGCCGCGCATAAGTTCAAGAGAAACGCCGTCGAAAGCAATGTCCATGTAGTTTTTTTGCACGAGCCCGATGCCGTGTTCGCCCGAAAGCGTTCCCTTGAGGCCGACGGTTAGTTCAAAAATCTCGCGAATGCCTTTGGGAACCTCGTTTTGCCATTGGCCCGCGGAGAGATTGCCTCGAATGATGTTCACGTGAAGATTTCCGTCGCCCGCATGCCCGTAACAAACCGATTCAAAACCGTACTTCGCCCCGATTTCCTTAATGCCGCGAAGCAGTTCCGGAAGCGCGAACCGCGGAACCACAGTATCTTCTTCTTTGTAAACAGAATTGGATTTGACGGCCTCTCCTACGGCCCGCCGCAATTTCCAGAGCGCGTTTTTCTCGGCTTCAGATTCGGCAAACAGGATTTCGTCTGTGGGAAAATTTTCGAGCACCGACGCAATTTTCTCGGCCTCTGCCATAAGAATCTCGCGGTAATTCCCGTCTACTTCAATGAGCAGATGCGCTTCTACTTTCGGGCCGATATCAAGTCGCACATCCTGAACGTACCGCAGCGTCCATTCAATCGCATTGCGCTCCATAAACTCAAGTGCACTCGGAACAATTCCCGCATTTAAAATTGCAGACACAGCCTCACAAGCGCTTTCGGCACTAAAAAACGGAACGAGCATGAGCAGTGTATGTTGGTTCGCAGGAAGTAATTTCAACACGATTTTAGTGACGATGCCCAGCGTTCCCTCACTTCCCACGAGCAATTGCGTAAGATTGTAGCCGGTCGCGTTTTTTAACGTATGTGCGCCCGTTTGAATAATCTGTCCCGATGGCAGCACCACCTCGAGACTCAGGACGTAATCTTTCGTCGTACCGTATTTCACGGCGCGTGCACCGCCGGCGTTTTCCGCCACATTTCCGCCTATGAAACAACTGCCCTGACTGCTCGGATCGGGCGGATAAAACAACCCGTATCCGGCGACTTTATCTCGCAACACTTCGGTGATGACGCCGGGTTCAACAGTAACCTGAAGGTTTTTAGTGTCGATGGAGATAATGCGGTTCATGCGTTCGAGCGATAAACCAATGCCACCGAAAACCGAGAGCGCACCCCCGCTCAATCCCGTACGGCCACCTATTGGCGTTACCGGAATGCGGTACACAGAGGCGCGTCTCATAATGGCGCTGATTTGTTCGGCATTTTCGGGCTTTACGACAACAGCGGGTGGAAATTCCAGATCTTCGGTTTGGTCGCGTCCGTACAATGCGCGCGTGCCTTCATCCTCGAAAACCCACCTGGTTCCAACAATTTGCTGCAGTTGTACTACAAAATCGGGTGTGAGTGCGCCGTATTCCATCGGTCAGAATTTTTGACAAAAATAAAGTTTTTCAGCCCAGCACGAATGCAATGGCCAAATACCAAAGTCCTACCGTGAGCAGCGATAACGGAATGCCAAAGCCAATCATCATCGAGGCGAGTCGCGGTTTAAGTCCGTGATTTGTGGCCAGAATCGCGCCCGTAATCATTGGAGCCATCGCCGATTCCAAAACGCAGACGCGCGCCGTTAAGTCGGTCTGATCCAGAACCCCGAAATACAGAGACGCAAAAAAAACGGGCATCAACAACAATTTAAACACAAGTCCGAGCGAAAAAAACCGCCAGTGCTTGCTCTTGGCATCGAACTGCAGACGCAACCCTACGGCGATAAGGGCCAGCGGCGTCACTGTATCGGCGAGGCGTTTCCACAAATACTGCGCGGGTTCCGGAAAATCGACATGGGCAAGCAGCAACAACAAACCTATGCCAAACCCGATAAACGGCGGAAATTTAATCACGCGTTTCACAATTGCAGCTGCAGATGATTTTTGGCGCGAATAAGCTGCGGCCGTAGCCACTCCGAGCGTAGCCATGACGAGAAAAGTACCCGGCTGATCCACAATCACCGCTGTTTTTAGTCCCGGACTGCCGTACAGCGCTTCGATAATCGGAAAACCTACGAATGAGGTATTGCCGAGTCCGCCCAGAAGTATCAGACATCCGGTCAGTTTCTTCGGCCATCGGTAAATTTGACCCAATACGTTAAAAAAGGCAAACGCGAGCCCGAATCCAATCCACGCCACCCCGAGCGGAAGCAACAATTTCCAGCTGAGCTCGAGTTTTGGAATATAATACAACGCAAGCGCGGGAAGAGATACGAAAATGACAAATTGGTTCAGAATGTTCGCGCCCCAATCTGAAAAAGGCGGAATTCGCCTGAGCACAAGTCCGATCAAAAGGCAACTTACGAGCAGTAGTAAATGTTCCATAAATGGCTGCAAAGATACAGTTTTTAGGCGCGGATTGCCGTTCATCGATTTTAACAAAAACGCCGACAGCCTTCGATAAACGACCGTTTTTAAGCCGTATTTTTGTAATTGTGATTATGACAGTATGGTTTCAGGAAAATTTGCAATAACGCTTCACATATTAACGCTGCTCAGCAAGCATCCCTCGGAGTATCTTTCATCCGAATTTGTCGCATCCAGTTTGAATATGAACTCGGTGCTCGTTCGCAAAGAAATCGCCAATCTCAAAAAAAACGGGCTTGT
>CAZTGF010000014.1:0-19207 GCA_964612955.1 uncultured Flavobacterium sp. | reverse complement strand
CGCTTGTAGAAAGCGCTAAACCAGAACACGAAACACTCGCAGAAACGCTGATTTCCATGTGCTTGCCTTATGCCGGAAAATCGGTCCGAATTGGAATTACAGGGGTTCCGGGCGTTGGCAAAAGTACGTTTATAGAAGCGATAGGCTCGCATTTTACCTCGGTCGGAAAAAAAGTAGCGGTACTCGCGGTAGATCCGAGCAGTTCCATCTCTCACGGCAGCATTCTCGGCGACAAAACACGTATGGAGAAACTCGTAAATGATTCGAACGCGTTTATCCGGCCATCGGCATCGGGCGAAAACCTTGGCGGCGTAGCGCGAAAAACCCGCGAATCCATTACGCTCTGCGAGGCGTTCGGGTTCGATGTGATTCTCGTGGAAACCGTCGGTGTAGGTCAATCAGAAACGGAAGTCAATAAAATGGTCGATTTTTTTCTGTTGCTCCAACTCGCCGGCGCCGGAGACCAATTGCAGGGAATCAAACGCGGAATCATGGAAATGGCCGACGCTATCGTCATCAACAAGGCCGATGGAGAAAACCAGACAAAAGCCCGTCAGGCAAGAGTCGATTACGCAAGGGCTTTGCAGTTCTTTCCGCCCAAACCTTCGAACTGGACGCCGGTTGCACTTACGTGTAGTGCGCTCGAACAAAAAGGCATCGGACCGATTGCGGAAATTATTGACGAATTCCTGCGCGAAGTAACGCAAAACGGTTATTTCGAAAAACGCCGGCAACAGCAAAACCTCGAATGGATGTCCGGCACCATCCGCGAACAACTTTTACGCGATTTTATGCGAAACCCCATCGTCTCGCAAGAACTATCCGCTTACGAACAACGTGTAATCTCGGGCGGAATGTCGCCATTTGCAGCCGCACGCGCGTTGCTCGAAAAGTATATTCGCGCTGATTAATCTTCGTATCTCGAAATTTCGCGATCGTAAAACGCGTTGGCTTCGGCAATCAGCCGCTCCATTTCCTGCTGCAATTCCGATTCTTCTTCGTCCTCTATTTCATCGATAATCTCGACCTCATCGTCTTTTAAGTTGATGACAAAACGCGGATAATCGGTGTGGATGATAAAGATATCGTCCGGGAAATCGGTGTTGTCTCCGAGCAAAAATTTAGGTAGTTCCATGGTGTTTATCGGCCGCAGCGTTTTCGAGCAGCATTTTTTTAGTTACACGGTCAAAGCGCAAATATAGGAACAACGAGGCAATTCCAAGCCCCGCGAGCAGCCCGATCCAAACGCCAAGGGCGCCCAAATCGGTGCGAAGTCCAAGGTAAAACGAAATCGGAAACCCGATGACCCAGTACGCGACAAATGTCAGATACATCGGAATTTTTACGTCCTGCAGCCCGCGTAATGCTCCGAGTACCACAACCTGAACCCCGTCAAAAAGCTGAAACAGGGCCGCTACTATGAGCAATCTCGACGCAATTGCAATCACTTCCCGGTTTTCGGCCATCTGTCCAACCTGATCCATGTCGAGGAAAAACTGCGGCAAATAGTTGTTGAACACAATGAACAGAATCGCGAACAGAATTTCGACGAGCACGGCGAACAGGAAAATGGAGCGCGCCACGGTAATCAGGTGCGGGAAATTGTTCAGACCTCGCTGGTTGCTCACCCGAATCATCGCCGTAACAGAAAGGCCCATCGCAAACATAAACGTTAGAGTAGCCAAACTAAGCGCAATTTCATTGGCTGCCTGAGAAGTTTTGCCGATGCTGCCGCAAAGCCAGATCGCAGCCGTAAACAACGCTACCTCGAACAACATCTGAAGCGCGGACGGAAACCCGATTGACATGATTTTGGCAAATACGCTGCGTTTCATAGCCGAAAACGAAAACCCTTCGAAATGCGCTTTAAGTTCTGCCCTACGCGACAACATATAATGCATAAAAACGACCATCAAAATCCGCGACACCACGGTTCCGAGCGCCGCACCGACGACGCCGAGTTCGGGGAAACCCCATTTTCCGTAAATCAGTACATAGTTAATCGGAACGTGAACAATATTAGCCCCGATGATCGCGTAAAGCGAGTACTTGGTCAGCGAAAGTCCGTCCGCAAATTGCTTGTACGCCTGGTACAAAATCATCGGAATCATCGAAAACGCCACCCAATCCAGGTAAGGACGCGCAAGAACAATCACGTCTTCGGGCTGGCCCATCCACTCCATAAGCGGTTTGGAAATGTACAACAGTCCGAATAGCACAAGCCCGAGAATGCCGCACAACATTAACCCGTGATGGAAAGCCGATCGAACTTCATCTGGCTTTTTAGACGAATCGGCACTTGCGACTAAAGGAGTAATCGCGGTAGAAAAACCAATGCCTACCGACATGGCGATAAAAATAAAACTGTTTCCGAGCGAAACGGCCGCGAGCTCCGCAGAACCGAGACGTCCGACCATGATCTTGTCCACAATTCCGATCAGCGTATGGCCAATCATTCCGAGAATTATGGGATAGGCAAGTTTCCAGTTGTAGCGGAACTCGCGCGTATATTGTGAAAGCACGAATGAAAAAATTAAAGTGCAAAGGTAAATGAAAAAACGGCCGGCAGCGCGATGCGAAAAAAATCCGACCCGGCAATTTATGTAAGAATTTTGGTCAGAATTTACATATAACATTTTTTAAAAACTCTGTAAAGACGCGCCACACCGGCCAAACTACCTTTACAATCGATAACCAAAGGCCCAACCGGTCTAAAAATTTAACCGCTATGAATACGAAGCAAATCAGAATTCTTATGTGCGCAGCCGTTTTATCGCTGTTCACTTTCTCCACTCAAGCTCAAACAACCCTAACCACGACTCCTGCCGAAGATGCCATGTACGATAAAGGCTTCAGACTTGGCTTTGGCATTGCGCCGGGTTACGTCTTTGAAGAGCCTTACGATTTTGCGTTAGGGGCCGATGTTCGTCTGCAATACGACTTCTCAAGCCGGTATTCAGTAACGCTGACCACTGGATTCACAAACCTTTTTGCCGGCGATGTAAACAATGTAGAAGTAAAAGACCTTGGATTCATTCCAGTAAAAGCCGGTTTTAAAGCCTTTATCTGGGAACAAAGTTTTTACCTGATGGGAGAAGCAGGCGCCGGATTCCCTGTCACGAACGACTACAACAAAACTTCTGCGATTCTTGCGCCGAGTTTCGGATGGGCCAACGACTATTTCGACCTGAGCCTGCGCTACGAATACTATTCGGATTTCCCGAGTTATGACAATACAATCGCCAACAACGGGGCGAGCCAGCTGGCGCTCAGATTTGCGTACGGCTTTAAACTATAACCTTCCAACCTAACCAATTTTGATTAAAAGCGCATTCCTAAGGGGTGCGTTTTTTTATTTTCAATCTAGCTCAGTTGTTCCATCTTTTGGGCGTTCCGCGCATTGCCAATAGCGCTAAAACAGCATTTTGGGCGCGGCGGGCGCTCCGCAGTACACGGTACTTTGCTGCGCTCCCTAACGCACACGACCACGAAAAACTTTTGCTTAACCAAAAGCGCAGTTCGGGTGCGTGAGTCTATTTATTTCTCAATGTCGGTCAGGTGCTCCATCTTTTTAAACGCAAGAAAGCCCTTTATGTCTTCGAAGTGTTCGCGAACGCGCTTATTGCCAAACTCGAACACCTTTGTAGCAAGACCGTCGAGGAAGTCCCGGTCGTGCGATACCAGAATCAGGGTGCCGTCAAAATCGCGCAACGCATCCTTAATAATGTCTTTCGTTTTCATGTCCAGGTGGTTCGTAGGTTCGTCAAGAATCAGTACATTGACGGGTTCCAGCAGCAGCTTAATCATAGCCAGACGCGTTTTTTCGCCACCCGAAAGCACTTTGACTTTCTTTTGAACGTCGTCGCCCCCGAACATAAACGCTCCGAGCAAATTCTTTATTTGCGTTCTGATATCGCCCACGGCTATGCGGTCAATCGTGTCAAAAACGGTGAGTTCGCCATCGAGCAGCGAGGCCTGATTCTGAGCGAAATAGCCAATCTGAACATTGTGCCCTATGTCCAGTTTGCCTTCGAAGTCAATTTCGTTCATGATGGCTTTGATCATCGTGGATTTTCCTTCTCCGTTTCGCCCCACAAATGCGACTTTCTGTCCGCGCTCAATCACCATATTGGCTTTGTCAAACACGAGGTGATCGCCGTAACGTTTGGTCAGATCGGTAACCACAACAGGATATTGTCCGCTTCGCGGCGAGGGAGGAAACTTAAGACGCAGCGCCGAGGTATCCACTTCATCCACTTCGATAATCTGCAATTTTTCGAGCATCTTCACGCGCGACTGCACCTGCAACGTCTTGGAGTACGTTCCCTTAAACCGCTCTATGAATTCAGTGTTTTCGGCAATCATTTTTTGTTGCTCTTCATACGCTTTTTGCTGGTGGGCGCGGCGCTCCTTACGCAACTCCAGATAATGCGAATATTTAGCTTTATAATCGTAAATGCGGCCCATCGTAACCTCGATTGTGCGGTTGGTGATGTTGTCCACAAAAGCGCGGTCGTGCGAAATCACGATAACCGCCCTGGCCGTATTAACGAGAAAATCTTCGAGCCATTCGATGCTTTCGATATCCATGTGGTTCGTCGGCTCATCGAGCAATATCAAATCCGGCTGTTGCAATAAAATCTTAGCCAGCTCAATGCGCATGCGCCAGCCACCCGAAAATTCAGACGTAGGCCGGTCAAAATCGGAACGAAGAAACCCGAGGCCTTTAAGCACTTTTTCAACTTCCGCCTCATAGTTGACCTCGTCCATAGCGTAGTATTTTTCCGATAATTCGGACACGCGCTCAATGAGTTTCATATAAGCGTCAGATTCGTAGTCGGTGCGTTCGGTAAGTTGGGTATTAATCGATTCGATTTCGTCCCGCATCGCAAACACCGATGAAAACGCTTTAGAGGTTTCCTCAAAAACCGAAGCGTCGTCCTTCGTAAGCAAATGTTGGGGCAAGTAAGCAATCACCGCATCTTTTGGGGCCGAAATGCTTCCCGTTGTAGGTTTGCCGGCGCCTGCAATAATCTTGAGCAGCGTGGATTTCCCAGCGCCGTTTTTGCCCATGAGCGCAATTTTATCGTTTTCATTTATCGCAAATGAAACGTCGCTGAATAGCGTCGTTCCGCCAAAAGCTACGGAAAGGTCGTTAACTGTAATCATCGGGTTTTTTTAAAAGCGGCAAAGATAACACAAACAAGCTTGCAGCGGGGCACACGTTTATGTTTAGGACCAACTTTGTAAATTTGCGCCATGCCACTTATAGATTATTCGAATTTTCTAAATAAAATTCTGCCGCGGCCCAAGTATAAAAAGCCGTTCAAGCATGCGAAAAAGTCGTACCTGAAACGCGTGCGCTGGGCCGTGACGCTGTTTTACTTTGGAATGGGATTCGCGTTTTCGTCCTGGGCGAGCCGCATCCCGGACATCATGGAGAATCTGCACTTAAGCGAGGCCGAACTCGGAACCATTCTGTTCGCGATCCCTATCGGCCAATTGGTCGCGCTTCCCATATCGGGAAAAGTGGTAATGAAACACGGCAGCATTCGGATTTCGGTCATTTCGCTGCTCCTGTACGGTGTAGCGCTCACGGGTTTGGGTTTTTCGAGCGAACCCTGGCATTTGTCGCTCGCACTGATTGCTTTTGGCATCGTCGGAAATTTCTGCAATATCGCAGTAAACACTCAGGGCGTTTATGCCGAGGGCCTTTTTCCGAAGCCGATCATGGGTTCGTTCCACGGCTCCTGGAGTCTGGCCGGATTTTTTGGCGCGCTTACGGGAATGGGGATGAATGCGCTCGGATTTTCGCCTGCCGTACATTTCGTGTTCACGGCCGTATGCATTCTGATTATCGTGCTGACCAACCGACAATATCTCGTAAAGGCAAAACCGCGTATGCCGCAAAATATAGGCGTCGGATTTTGGTCTGCGTTCGTAGGCGTATTGCCATGGCTCGGAGTTATTGCATTTTGTTGCCGGACAAGCGAAGGCGTAATGTACGATTGGAGCGGCGTTTACTTCCAGAAAATCGTTAAGGCCGACGGTGCTATGGCAATGCTCGGGTTTTCGGCCTTTATGGTCGCGATGAGTTGCGGGCGGTTTTTGTCGGACATTCTCGTGGCGCGTTTTGGCCGACGCCGGATTTTGCTTTACAGCGGCGTTACAGTCTCCATCGGGCTTGCAGGCGCGGTCGTTTTTCCGGTTCTGATCCCCGCCACGCTTTTCTTTATGCTCGTGGGCATTGGCGTGTCAATGATTTTCCCGATTGTTTTCAGCATTGCCGGCTCTAACCCGAATGTGCCTACAAGTACCGCATTAACTGTGGTGACGAGCGTAAGTTTCCTCGGGTTTTTAACCGGGCCTCCCGTGATAGGATACATTGCCGAACAGACAAGTTTGCAACATTCGTTTGCGTTTGTAGCTTGCTTTGGCGTGGCGATTTCGCTTCTTGTGTATTTCGTTAAAAAAATCCGCTAAGGGTCGATGCGTTTTTGCGCCATTTCATCGGTGTCTTACTTCAGTCCGATTAAAACATTTACTTTGATTCATCTTCGTCATCCTCATCGGAAAACCAGAAAGGTTCGGTCATAAAATTTTCGGCCATCGTCCAGACTTTTTCGGTTTCCTGTGCCATGGTGTAAATATACTGCGTCTTTTTAATGCTCGCTGACAAGCGCGATATCAGGGCGTCGTGGCGGTTTTTAAACATTTCATCGGCCCCATCCACGACAAAAACTTTTACCGTATTAATGTTAAACCCGGCCGAGGCAAACACGGCGTTTATGCGCGCAGGCGTTCCAACGAGGATGTCCAGGCCAAGCGAAATCTGATTTTTATCGTAATCGATGTCGCCTTTTTCGTGCGTTCCGAGAATTCTGAGGTTCGTGTATTGACCGAGTTGTTGCAGCAGTGCCACCATCGCAAGCACCTGGTCCCGGTCATGTACCAGAATCAGCGCGCGCGTACTCTCACCCACAGGCTTGTCCAGTCTTTGGATGACGCTCATCGCCAAAAGGGTCGACTTTCCCGATCCCTCGGCAGCCACGATGCAACAATCCGCACCGCTTTTTACGGTTGAAAACACCGCTTGTTGCAGCGGATTTGCTTCAATGAGTCCCGATTCTGCAAGGGCGCGTTTTAAATCGGGATTTATTTTTTTGAGTTCCATAATGTTTTATTTGCTCGCAAACGTTTTGACATCGCTTTCCGAAATCTCACTTCCGCCCAAAATAATCAGTCGTTCCACGACGTTTCTGAGTTCGCGTATGTTCCCCGTCCAGTCGTATTCCTGCAGAAGTTTTACCGCTTTTGGTGCAAACGCTTTGGCAGCCGTACCTTGTTCTTCGGCGATTTTAGCCGCAAAATGTTCGATCAGCAGCGGAATGTCGTCCCGCCTTTCGTTCAGCGACGGAATCTGTATCAGAATCACAGCCAACCGGTGGTATAAATCTTCGCGGAACCGGCCTTGTGCAATTTCTTCTTTGAGATCTTTATTCGTCGCAGCCACTACGCGCACGTCCACTTTAATCTCTTTTTCATCTCCAACGCGCGAAATCTTGTTTTCCTGAAGCGCGCGAAGCACTTTGGCCTGGGCAGACAAACTCATATCGCCAATTTCGTCCAAAAACAGCGTTCCTTTATTCGCCGCTTCAAACTTTCCGGCGCGGTCCCGAACGGCCGATGTAAACGCCCCTTTCACGTGGCCAAACAATTCGCTCTCTATGAGTTCCGATGGAATGGCCGCACAATTGACTTCGATGAACGGAGCCGTCGCGCGCTGGCTTTTTTCGTGCAACCAATGCGCAACGAGTTCCTTTCCCGTACCGTTAGGACCTGTGACAAGAACACGCGCATCCGTTGGAGCCACTTTTTCGATGATGTCTTTTATCTGCCCGATTTTGTCGCTCTGCCCAATCATTTCGTAATTGCGGCTGACCTTTCTCTTGAGGATTTTGTTTTCCACGACAAGTTGTTTCTTGTCCAGCGCATTCCGCACCGTATTAAGCAACCGGTTCAAATCGGGCGGTTTGGAGATATAATCGAACGCACCCAACCGCATGGCCTGAATCGCAGTTTCCATGTCGCCGTGGCCCGAAATCATAACCACGGGAACTTCGGGCTTAATTTTCTTGGCCGATTCCAATAGTTCGATGCCGTCCATTTTGGGCATTTTAATGTCGCATAGCACGAGGTCGAAATCCTGGTTCTTTATCTTTTCGAAACCCGAGGCGCCGTCTTCGGCCTGGTCCACTTCGTACGCTTCGTTTTCTTCGGCTAATATTTTGACAAGCACCCGGCGAATGGCCGCTTCGTCTTCGATAATTAAGATTTTTGACATCGGACTACATTTTAAATTAATAACGCACCCAGCGCAGCATTTCTTTCCAACTCGGCTTTTTGCCGTACATGAGAATTCCCGTGCGGTAAATTTTGGCCGAAACCCAAACCACAGACACAAAGGTTCCGAACAAAATAGCAATCGAAAGTGCCAGTTGCCACCACGGCACGCCAAACGGGATGCGCATGAGCATGACAATCGGACTTGTGAGCGGAATCATTGAAAATATCGTGGCAACCTGACCGTGAGGTTCGTTGATTACCGTAAAAAACCCGATGTAAACCCCCAGCATGAGCGGGGTTATAATCGGAAACAAAAATTGTTGAGAATCCGTTTCGTTGTCCACGGCTGCTCCAATGGCCGCATAAAACGAACTGTACAGAAAATAGCCGCCGATGAAATAAATCACAAATGCGATGATCGTCGTGGCTATCGGGAAGTTCCAGAGTTCGCGAAGATAGGCCTCCATCATCTGCCCTTGTGCCGCTGCGTTGGCTTCGGGTACGGCGCCTGCATCGACCCCCATAACGGCCGAAATTCCAAACAGCAATCCCACGCCAATCACAGCCCAGATTACGAATTGCAGCACCCCCGCGAGCGAAGTTCCTATGATTTTCCCCATCATAAGCTGAAACGGCTTTACCGAGGAAATAATTACTTCGACGATCCGGTTGGTTTTTTCTTCGATGACCGACCGCATGACCATGTTGCCGTAAATGATAATGAACATCATGATCAGATAACCCATGCCGCCTCCAATGGCGACTTTGATTTCGTTTACGCCTCTTAGAGTTTCCTCTCCGGACACTTTTGAAAGGTTCACCGAAATGTCCGATTCGGCCGCCCGAATGGCCTCGGTATCGAGTTCTGCAAGCGCGAAATTCCGCTGCGTGAGTTTTTCGTTTATCGCAGATTCAACTTTTTCTACAAACCCGATTTTGGGGCTCTCGTTAGAAATGTACTGAATGTTTTTTTCAAAATCCGATGTGCTGTCCAGAGGCGGAATATAAAGCACACCCGCAATTTTTTCCTGAGAAACACTGTCGACAAGCGCGGTGAGCGGCAGCTGTGATTTGTAATCGAACTGGTAAGTCTCGTTGTTTTTAAAAGCGGTAGTAAAAAGGCCGCTCTCGTCCAGTACGGCAATGCGCGTAACGGCAGATTTCATCGTGCTTAAATAACCGATCAGAAATACGACGCCGGCAAGCAGTACCGGGCTTAGGAACGTCATTACGATGAACGATTTGTTGCGGACTTTGGCGTTGAATTCGCGCCCTATGATCAGAGAAAGTGCTCCCATTAATTGTGAGATTGTACCGTTTGAATGAAAATGTCGTTAACCGTAGGAATTTTTTCGACAAAATGGGTGACCTGCCCGCGGCTCATAAGCAGCGACAATAGTTCGTTCGGCGTTTGGTTCCTGATGTTGACTTCGAGCTGAAGTTCGTCGTTCAGCGATTTAAACGCGGTTTGCTGGATTGAATACTGCTGGCTCAGATCGAACAACAGTCCTTCGACATTCGCAGTTTGGATGCCCAGTTGGTAAATGTTCGTGCGGTAATTTCGCTTGACTTCGAGAAGTTTTCCTTCGATGAGTTTGTTGCTTTTGTGAATCAACGCGATGTCGTCGCAAAGTTCTTCTACGCTTTCCATGCGATGCGTGGAGAAGATAATCGTAGCGCCCTGGTTTTTGAGTTCGAGAATCTCGTCTTTGATGATGTTTGCGTTCACCGGGTCGAAACCGGAAAAAGGTTCGTCAAAAATCAACAATTTGGGACGGTGCAGCACTGTAACGACAAACTGAATTTTTTGCGCCATTCCTTTAGACAACTCGTGGATTTTTTTGTTCCACCAGCCTTTAATTTCCAAACGGTCAAACCAGTAATCGAGTTGGGCGCGCGCCTCGGACTGGCTTAAACCTTTCAAGCGCGCCAGATAAAGGCACTGTTCGCCCACTTTCATCGACTTGTACAAACCCCGTTCCTCGGGCATATAACCGATGTGCGCAATATGTTCGGGCCCGAGTTTCTGACCGTCGAGCAGCACCGTTCCGCTGTCGGGCATCGTAATCTGGTTTATGATGCGTATCAAAGAGGTTTTTCCGGCGCCGTTTGGACCGAGTAATCCGTAAATACTGCCTTTGGGAATCGAAAGACTAATGGCATTTAACGCCGTGTATTTTCCGTATTGTTTAACTACATTCTGAACTTCGAGTATGGGCGACATTTTTCGGATTTAGCTCGTAAAATTAACAAAACAGCGTCAGCTTATCGGCGCAATTCAAAAAAAAACCCACCCTTATTCGCACAAGGATGGGAAAAATTGCTATGAAAAAGAAATTACCGGTTACCCAGTAACATTCCAAATGTAAGACTTATTTTTTTAATTATGAAAATAAATCTTTCACTTTTTCGAAGAAAGACTTATCGCTTCTTTCGGGTGCCGGTATAAACTGCGGATCGTTGAGCGATTTTTCAAAAAACTGCCGTTGTTCGCGCGTGAGTTCTTTAGGCGTCCATACATTAATGTGAAGCAGTAAATCGCCTGTGCCATAACCGTTCAGACTCGGCAGGCCTTTGCCTTTAAGCCGCAAAATCTTACCCGATTGAATTCCTTCTTCAAGTTTAATGCGCACTTTTCCGTTCACGGCTTCGATGTCCTTGGAAACGCCCAAAACGGCTTCGGGAATGCTGATGTACAAATCCAAATGGAGGTTTTCTCCCTCGCGTTTAAGGGTTTCGTGTTCGATTTCTTCAATCGCCACAATTAAATCGCCCGGAATTCCATTGCCCGGCGCATCGTTCCCTTTGTTCGATACTTTGAGCTGCATGCCATCGGACACGCCTGCCGGAATTTTAATCGACACCGTTTCATCGGACAGCACCATTCCAAATGCATCGGCATCCTTAGGTTTATTATCCAGAATCTGACCTGCACCACTACACTGCGGACAAGTCGAGGCAGATTGCATTCGGCCCAGAATGGTATTGGTGACGCGCATCACCTGCCCCTGCCCGTTACAGGTAGGACAAGTTTTATAAGTAACGCCTTTAGCCTGAACTTTTCGTTTTACCTTGATTTTCTTTTCTACGCCATTCGCAATTTCGGCCAGCGTAAGCTTTACTTTAATGCGAAGGTTGCTTCCTTTAGCGCGTCTCTGTCCCTGGGTGTTGAAACCGCCGAAACCGCCGCCGCCGAACGCACTTCCGAAGATATCGCCGAATTGGCTGAAGATATCGTCCATGTTCATGCCGCCCCCGCTAAATCCGCCCGAGCCGTCAAACGCCTGGTGGCCAAACTGATCGTAGCGCGAACGCTTGTCCGGATCGCTGAGCACCTCGTAAGCTTCGGCCGCGAGTTTAAAGTTTTCCTCCGCCTGTTTATCGCCGGGATTTTTATCGGGGTGATATTCGATGGCTTTCTTGCGGTACGCTTTTTTGATTTCTGAAGCGTCTGCCGACTTTGAAACGCCGAGTATTTCGTAATAATCTTTTTTCATCGGTCCTTTATGTTATGCCCCGGTTACAACCTTGGGGTAGCGAATGATTTTGTCTCCGAGTTTGTACCCTTTTTCCACGACATCGACCACTTTTCCTTTAAGATCCTCGGACGGTGCGGGAATCTGGGTGATGGCTTCCGCAAAATCTGCATTAAACGCATCCCCGGCCGCAACAACCACTTCTTCGAGACCTTTGGAGGCAAGCGTGTTTTTAAATTTGTCGTGGATGAGCACCACACCTTCAGCCAATGCATTTTCCCCGTGTTTCGAAATTTCGACTATGGCGCGGTCAAAATCGTCGAGAATCGGCAACAGCGCAAGCATTACATCCTGACTCGCTGTTTTGAGCAACTCCAGGCGTTCGCGGGCATTGCGTTTTTTGAAGTTTTCGAATTCGGCAAAAAGCCTTAGAAATTTGTCGCGCTCTTGTGACAATTCGTCTTTAAGGCGAGTCACCTCTGTGGTTTCTTCTGTCTTGTTGTCCTGAGTGTTTGTTTCCTCTGCAGGAGCGACGTTTTCCGGGGAAACAGCCTGTTCGTCTACAGGCCCGGTATTTTCAGTACTCATAGTAGTATCGGTTTTACATTTTCAGCACGGTTGGCAAATGTACTGCCAATTTCATCCCGATGCCAAATTGTCACCGTAAGCAGAACCGCATCGACGCGCACAAAAATAAATTTTAATAATTTTTTAGCGCGAGTTTAGGTGAATTTATTTATGTTTGCGTTTTCCAAGTTTTGTAAAGGTTAGCCTCCTGCTATAATGCATTATTAATTCACTTGTTATCAAAGAAAGCTGCGGTCGTATCGCAGCTTTTTTTATTTTCCGATAAGGTCTTCGAGCGCCGAATCTATATCGGCAAATTCAAATGCAAAGCCCGAATCGAGTAACGTTTTGGGTAATACTTTTTGGCTCGAGAGCAGCATCTCGCTCATTTCGCCTAGCGCGGTCTTTAGGACAAACTGAGGAATGGCAGGCAAAAAGAACGGTTTCCCGACGGCTTTGGCAATGGCCGCAGTCATTTGTTTATTCGTTACCGGCGCGGGCGCGGTGGCGTTGAATGTACCGCTGATTTCGTGTTCGATGACGTGACTGTAAATGCGCACGAGATCGTTAATGTGGATCCACGATTGCCATTGACGGCCACTTCCGAGCGCAGCAGACCCGCCCCAATTGGCCGCTGGTAACATTTTACCGAGCATGCCTCCTTTTTCTGACAGCACGAGCCCTGTACGGATCTTAGCAACCTTAAGTCCCAATTTTTCAAAGCTGTCGGCCGCGCTTTCCCATTTGCAAACCACAGTTGCCAGAAATCCATCGTCAAATTCCTGACTGCGTTCGGTATGGGCGGTGTCCGAACTGTTTTTGTAGATGCCCGTCGCCGATGCGCATACAAACTGTTGAACCTGATGCGGAATGTCGTGTAGAATTTTATATAGCAATCGGCACGAGAGCAGCCGGCTTTCGACAATTTTCTGTTTGTATTCCGGTGTCCATCGGCCCGCAACAGACGCTCCTGCGAGGTTTACAATCGCCGTGACACCCTGAAAGGCTTCCCTGTCCGAATGCCCGGCAGCCGGATTCCAATAATAGCCGTTTAAAGCGTCGGTTTTCACGATCTGGTCCCGGCGCGTGGTAAGGTAGTTTACGCGATGTCCGTGTGAGATGAGCGATTGCCCGAGCGCCTGCCCTATAAGCCCGGTGGCCCCAGTAATCAAAATGGTCATAGTGTTGAAATTTCGACAAAAGTAAGACCTGAGGCCGCGCGGCGGCTTAAATATTGTGTTAATTGACGCAGGTTTAACCCTTTTGAGCCGGCTTTTTTTTCAGCGTCCACTCAAACTGCATTCGCGCTACTTCGGCACCTGTTTCGTCGCGCCCAATGCTTTCGAGAACACAAGTAATTCCGTCTCCGGAGTTTAGGGTTTGGGCCACGGCGCGCTGTACTTTTTCGCCCTCGAGACACGTGAACGTAATTCTGCCTGTCGCTTTCTTGCTGAATCGGCCCGAGTGCGACAAGACGAGCATCGACACCGGCGCCCCGGAAGCCGCAACATGGTAGAATACGAGCGCGCCCGTAGAGAGTTCAGCGGCCATGCACTGCACTGCGAAATACAATGACTTAAACGGATTCTGGTTAATCCATCGATGCCTTACCGAGGTTTCGCAATTACGCTCATCGAGAGTCTTAGCACGAACGCCGGATAAGTACGCTGAAGGAAGTTTAAATAAAATAAAACGGTTAACCTTTAAAGGAGTAAGCGCCATGACTAATTGCTTTCTGCCAAAATAACCAAATTAAGAGTAATTGTAAATATTAATTTTTTGTTAATATTCAATACTATGCAATACAAGATACTGTCTTTTGAATATATATTTGCATAAGAAATTATCGGGCCATGGAATTTTCCGGGGATTCTTCAAAGCTGCCCAGGGTTTCAATCATCAATCGTCGGCCCCTCATCAAGGCCACAAAAAACGAAAAAATGAAAAATAGAAACGGTTTGGGTCTTCATCATCGGCCCGCTCTGGCAACCCCAAAATTCTTTACGTATCATGAACATTGAAAACACGAAAGCGCAAATGCGTAAAGGCGTACTGGAATTCTGCATTCTTTCTGTATTGAAAGAAAAAGAGGCTTACACCTCCGAAATCCTTGAAACGCTGAAAAAGGCCAAACTCGTCGTGGTAGAAGGCACCGTTTATCCGTTGCTGACACGGCTTAAAAACGACGGATTGCTCTCCTATCGCTGGGAAGAGTCAACCTCCGGACCACCGCGAAAATATTACGGACTCACAGAAATCGGCAAAACATTTTTAAACGAACTTAGCGGTACGTGGACCGAATTGTCCGACGCCGTAACCATCATCACCAATCAAAATCAACCCTCATGAACAAGACTGTAAACATAAACCTGGGCGGCATGTTCTTTCATATAGACGAAGACGCTTACGTAAAACTGACACGCTATTTTGAGGCGATACGGCGTTCGCTTTCCAATGCCGGCGGCCAGGACGAAATCATCAAGGATATTGAAATGCGCATCGCGGAACTTGTTTCGGAAATGCACACGAGCGACAAACAGGTAATAAGTGCCTCTGAAGTGGAGCAGATCATCGCCATCATGGGACAACCCGAAGATTACCGACTGGAAGACGACGAGCCAGAGACGACGCGAGAGAACCGCACACACAGACCGGTTAAAAAGTTGTACCGCGATGTAGAAAAGGGCCCGATTGCCGGAGTTGCCACAGGGCTCAGCCATTATATAGGTATAGACGCGATTTGGGTAAAATTGATATTCTGTATTATTCTGATTGCCGGATTCGGAACCGGGTTGCTGATTTACCTTTTGCTGTGGCTGTTAATGCCAGCTGCGACCACAACGGTTGAAAAACTC
Organism: uncultured Flavobacterium sp.; assembly: GCA_964612955.1. Lineage (GTDB taxonomy): Bacteria > Bacteroidota > Bacteroidia > Flavobacteriales > Flavobacteriaceae > Flavobacterium. The sequence continues at coordinate 3,963 of CAZTGF010000014.1, read as the reverse complement.
GAAATGCGGGGCGAACCTGTAAACATTTCCAACATTGAACGCAAAGTGCGCGAAGAGTTCGAGGCGGTGTCTCAAAAAATCGCGAATACCGATTATGAAAAAATGGGATACCGCATAGCAGAAGCCGGAAACCGTTTCGGAAAAGTAACCGCCGATATCTTTACGCGGATTTTCGAAGTGCTGGCCCGGGCTCTCGGAGCGTTGATCGCGCTGTTTTCTGCAGTAATTCTGGGCGGACTGATTATCGGATTTGCAACAGTAATTGTAGCTGCATTTACCGGAGCGGCCTGGCATCCCGAACTTGAAGCGATGAATTTCACCGACGTGCCATTGTGGGTCACGGGCCTGCTCGGATTGTTTGTGTTTGGCATTCCAATGCTCGCGTTATTTCTGCTGGGCTGGAAGTTGCTTGTGCCGGGCTTGCGTTCCACGAACCGGATTTTTAAATATGCAATGAGCGGCCTGTGGTTGGTGTCGGTGATTCTGCTGATTATCATCGGCGTGCAACAGGCTACGGCAGTCGGGGTCGAAGGCAAAGTGATGCAAAAACAGGAATTGTCGCTCAAAGCACCGGACACGCTAAAAGTGCGGTTCGCGTTTAACGATTTTTACGCCACACACATCGATAGCCACACAGGGATGAAATTCGTCCGCAACCCGCAGGACAGAGACGTGATTTACTCAAATTCGGTCCGATTGGAAATTTTGCCCACGAACCAAGCTGAGGCTTACCTTCAAGTCATTAAAAGTGCCGACGGCCGCACTTTGGACCAAGCGCGTACAAGAGCCGAAAACGTAGACTACACGTTCTCGATGAACCGCAACCAACTGGAACTGAGCAATTATTTTACAACAGACGCAAAAAACGGCTACCGGAACCAACGCGTATTTGTGTATCTTTACCTGCCCGAAGGCTTGGTGCTCCAACCCGATGCGAATCTGGAAAAATACCACTACTCCGGAAATTCCATGTCCAATCTGCAATACTCGGGCAGTTACTCCTACAAGGTTGAAGCAAATGGATTGACCTGCGTCGACTGTCCGCAAACCAAAGCCGTACCTGCCGTGACCAGCGATACTGTTCCCGTGCCCCCCGCTCCGCCTGCCCCGCCTGCCCGATTAGCCCCTTTGCGAATGGATGAAAACGGACATATCATTAAAACCCAGTAATTATGACACGAGCTATGCTAACCCTGACCAGGATCATCGTATCAACCCTTGCTTCTCTGTTGTTGCTTTCGTGCCAGATTGAGCAGGGCAGCGGCAAAGTAGTTGCGCAAACACGGCAAATCGCCGAGCCTTTTGACAAAATTTCGGTAAGCGACGGCATCGATGTAATTCTGACGCAATCACCGACGACATCCGTCAGCGTAGAGGCCGATGACAACCTCATCGATCACATTCGCACTACTGTTGTCGGTGGAACGTTGCACATCGAGATAAAAAAACGCGGCCTTATCGATTTCACCGAAAAAAATGTGCGCGTGCACCTGCCTTTGGTCAACGACATTTCGGCCTCGGCCGGGTCCGATGTAAAAAGCACAAACGAATTCCGCTCAGAAACGCTGGATCTTTCCGCATCTGCCGGGAGCGATATCACGTTCACAACCTCGGCAGACCGGATCACAGCGAAAAGCTCTTCAGGTTCCGAGATCGAACTCTCGGGCATGGCTTTGTATTTTGACGCACATGCGAGCAGTGGCAGCAGCATCGAAGCATCGCGGCTTCTTTGCAACGAAATTTCGGCATCGGCCAGCAGCGGAAGTGGCATAGAGGTTCACCCCATAAAAGAACTTCGGGCCAGAGCTTCAAGCGGCGCGTCGGTAGATTATTACAAAAACCCGGAGCGCATTTCTCAAAACACGAGTTCGGGAGGAAGCGTCAGACAAAAATAGGCCGACAAATTTGGCACGTACTGTAAATGGCGTGCTTTGTTTTTTATATTTGTGGCAAACCTACAAACATGAAGAAAATTACTCTGATTGCACTGTCGCTGCTATTGTTCGACGGTGTGTTTGCCCAAAAGATCAAAGGCTCGAAAAACGTCACGGTGGAAACCCGCGAAATTTCAGATTTTGAAACCATTGAAATCAGCAATGCGGTGGAACTTTTTTTGACTGCCGGCGATGTTCCCTCTTTGGAAGTAGAGGCCGATGACAACCTGCAAAGTGTCATTTCTATTCACCAATCGGAAAATGCACTCCACATTTACGCCACCCAGGAAGTAGGCAACCACAAAAAATTCAGCGTCAAGGTCACGTATCCGCACAGTTTTAAGAAACTAGTCGCGAAAGGCAATGCCAAAGTGACGGCACTAACCGAACTCAACAATCCGCAGATGACACTTGAACTCTCCGGAAACGCAAAGGTTTTTGCCAACGTAAAATCGCCCGATTTCAATATGTCGATCCGCGATAAGGCGCGTGCCGAATTGAACGTCAGCAGCGAGAAAGCCGCAGTAGAAATGACCGAAAACGCAAGCCTTAAAGCGCTTATATCAAGCAGCGAACTAAAAACTGATTTGTATCAGAAAGCCAGCGCAGCCATAGAGGGCGATGCTCTGCAATTCACGGCACGCATGGACAACAACAGTTCGCTCGGCGCAAAGAATCTGACGGTAAAGAACGCCGATCTGACACTTGACGGAAGCGCCGATTGCACGCTCGAGGTTACGGAAAAAGCTATAATTTCCGCCACGGGCAAAACCCAGCTAAACCTGCATGGGGAACAGAAACTCGAAGTGAATTTGTTCTCCGACAACGCCATCATCTCCAAGCGCAACAACAAGATAAAATAAAAAAATCCCGGTCTCAACAGCCGGGATTCTCATTTTAAGTAAGCGATGCCAGATAGCGTTCTGCATCGAGCGCGGCCATACAGCCCGTTCCCGCTGCAGTGACGGCTTGCCTGTACACGTTATCCTGAACGTCGCCGCACGCAAAAACGCCGGGTTTGTTCGTCTGCGTGGTTTTGCCTTTTGTAATCAAATAGCCGGTTTCGTCCATTTCGAGCTGGCCCGCAAAAATATCTGTGTTGGGTTTGTGCCCGATGGCGATAAACAGTCCGGTGACCGGAATATCAGTTTTTTCTCCCGTCTGGTTGTTTACGGCCCGAATGCCCTCGACTACGGTCTCGCCCAAAACTTCTTCGATTTCTGTATTGTACAGTACGCGGATATTCGACGTAGCATTTACGCGGTGTTGCATGGCTTTTGACGCACGCATTTTGTCGCTGCGCACAAGCATGGTCACATTGCTGCAAATATTAGCAAGGTAGGTGGCTTCTTCTGCCGCCGTATCTCCGGCTCCAACAATCGCGACTTCCTGACCGCGGTAGAAAAATCCGTCACAGACCGCACAAGCCGAAACTCCGCCTCCTCTGAGTCGTTGTTCACTCGGCAATCCCAAGTATTTTGCGGTAGCACCCGTAGAAATGATCACGGTTTGCGCAAGAACTTCCTTTTCCCCGTCTATAGTGACTTTGTGGTAAGCTCCGGGGCTGGAACTGAATTCCACAGCGGTTGCCATTCCCATGCGTACTTCGGTTCCAAAGCGCTCGGCTTGTTGTTGTAATTGAATCATCATCGTGGGGCCGTCGATTCCTTCCGGATAACCGGGGAAATTGTCAACTTCGGTCGTGGTGGTTAGTTGTCCGCCCGGTTCCATTCCCGTGTATACAACAGGCTTCATATCGGCGCGCGCGGCGTAAATGGCGGCCGTGTACCCTGCTGGCCCGGACCCGATGATCAGACATTTGATTTTTTCTAGTTCGCTGGACATGAGTTTGGTTTTTTAAGAATCGCAAAGTTAACTTTTTTGTACACGATTGGCGGCTATTGACAGATTAGTTTTGATGATAGTGGAATCATTTTTTGCGGCTTAGAAGCGTCCCGATGGAAAACATCCGCTGGAATTTAGAAGTGCGCAAGCAGCGCGGGATTGCGACTCGGGCGTCCGGGCGGAT
>CAZTGF010000013.1:33768-39956 GCA_964612955.1 uncultured Flavobacterium sp. | reverse complement strand
TTCTGAAAGAGAAACTCAAACAAATCCGACAGCTTCAGCAACCGTCTTAAAACGAAAATCCCGCCTAAACAGCGGGATTTGTTATTAAAGCGATTTGGCTTCGTTCCAAAACACGTCCATTTCGGACAGCGTCATTTCGGACAGCGGTTTCCCGATTTCTACAGCGCGTTTTTCTAAATGCGTAAAACGCTTGATGAATTTTTTATTCGTGCGTTCAAGCGCATCTTCGGGGTTAATGTTCAGAAACCTCGCGTAATTCACAAGCGAAAACAGCACATCGCCGAATTCTTGTTCCATTTTTGCCTGATCACCCTGAGCAACCTCGGCGCGGAACTCGTCTATTTCCTCGGCGACTTTCTCCCAGACTTGTTCGGGCTTTTCCCAATCGAAACCTACGCCTTTGGCCTTATCCTGAATGCGCGACGCTTTAACGAGTGCGGGCAAACTGTTTGGAACGCCCTCGAGCACGGATTTTTTGCCTTCTTTTAATTTGAGTTTTTCCCAGTTGCGCTTGACTTCTTCTTCATCGGCAACCGAAACATCTGCGTAAATGTGCGGGTGGCGGTGAATCAACTTCTCGCAAATGCCGTTGGCAACATCCGCAATGTCAAACGCATTCGTTTCCGATCCGATTTTGGCGTAAAACACAATGTGCAACAACAAATCGCCGAGTTCCTTTTTGATTTCGTCCGGATTTGCGTCTAAAATCGCATCGCCGAGTTCGTAAGTCTCTTCGATCGTAAGGTGGCGCAGCGATTCAAACGTTTGCTTTTGATCCCACGGACATTTGGCGCGCAGCTCGTCCATGATGCCGAGCAAACGGACAAATGCGGCGGCCTGTTGTTGCTTTGAGTTCATCGTTTGAGCTTAGGCGTCCTTATTCGCTTTTGGCTTTTTCGTTTTTGCCGGTGCTTCGGTTTCGTTTTCCGATGTTTCTGCTACGGGTGCTTGTGCGGCAGCAGTCTGATCTGCTTCTGCGGCTTGCTCGGGCGCTTCCTTAGACACGAGCCCTTTGGCCTGCAACAGGTTGTACCAGTTGAATACTTTTTTTATGTCCGATGTGTAAACGCGATCCTGGTCGTAATCGGGGAAAATTTCAGCGAAATAAGCCGTAAGTACTGAGGCGTCTTCTTTGTGAGACGGAGCCGCTCCTTCGTTTTCTTTGACGGCGATGGCGCGCATAACTTCGGCCAGCGGTTTTTCGCCCGAAAGGCTGTACATCGAAATTTCGGACAACAGGCTCACATTGCTGCGCATTCCCACAGTCACTTTTTTGCCGTCGAGCAGCGATTCCGCAACGAATCCTGTGCGCGTTTGCAATTTGAGTTCATAAAGACCCGGTTTCCCGGAAATGGCGAGTATTTTATCGATTTTCATAAAATATATTTTGTTTGTTATTTGGCTTTTTTAGCGAAACGCATGCGGTAATCGGGCTGAATTTTGCCTTCGAAAATGTTGTTTAACCTGCGCTTAATCAGTTGTTTTTTGAGCGGCGATATCAGATCGGTGAACAATACGCCGTCGATATGGTCGTACTCGTGCTGAATGACGCGCGCAACAAGGCCGTCAAACGTTTCGGTGTGCTTTTGGAAATTTTCGTCTTCGTATTCAATCGTCACGATGCTTTTGCGAAACACGTCTTCGCGCACTTCGGGAATGCTCAGGCAACCTTCGTTAAATGCCCATTCGGGACCTTCTTCGCTTACGATCTTAGCATTGATGAACGTGCGTTTAAACCCTGCGAGCGCATCGCGTTCTTCCTGAGACAGGTCTTCGTCCTTGCTGAACGGATCGGTGTCTACGACAAACAACCGTATCGCGCGCCCCACCTGAGGTGCCGCAAGCCCTACGCCATACGCGTTATACATGGTTTCGTACATATCTTCGATGAGCTGGGACAGGTTTGGGTAATCGGGCCCGATAGGTTCCCCTACCTTGCGTAATACCGGATCGCCGTAAGCCACAATGGGTAAAATCATAAATGTTGTATTTCCTGGACGTTAATTGCCAAAACGTCGCAAAAATAGTCAAAAATTGCTCTCTGGCCGGGCGCACAACCCAATTTGGCAATTTTTTATAAGCGCTTTACTGTAACCCGGCATTGCGTACCTTTACGCTTATGTTCGAACAAATGAAAAACCTTACACAATCGTCTTCGTTTGACAATGCGGTCAAACTGACTTTTGCCGCGGTATGTCCGGTTCTGGTCGCTTCTTATTTCGGGCATTTTGAAATTGGACTATCACTCGCCCTGGGACCGTTCTTGATTTCACCGGCCGATATTCAGAGCAGTTTTCGACATAAGGTCAACGGATTGGTCAGTGCGGCTCTGATCGTCTGCGGACTTACGCTGGTTTCGTTATTGCTCGAAAATCTGGCCTCGTTGCGCTACCTTTTTGCGGCGGCGGCGTTTTTCTCTCTGTCGATGATTTCCGTTTACGGCCATCGGGCATCGATGATTTCATTCTCCGGTTTGTTGGCGGTTTGCCTCACGTTCGGCCCGATTCACAGCGGTCTGAATCCGTTTTTACACGTGCTGCTGATTTTTTTCGGTGCGATGTTTTACATTCTCGTGTCGCTGCTTTGGCATTGGATTCAACCGCATCGGTACACGGCATTGCAACTGGCTCAAACGATGAAACTCACGGCCAAATACCTGAAACTCCGGGGCGATTTATGGACCGGTGATGCCGACCGCGCTAAAATCGTAAAAAAGCAACTTCAGCTTCAGGTGGAACTCAACGAAAGCCAGAGCCCGTTGCGCGAAGTGTTGCTCAGAAAACGCATCGGATCCGGTGAATCGGCACAAAACCGGCGCATGCTCATGACGTTTGTATCGCTTGTAGAAATTCTCGAACTCGCGCTTTCCACGCCGTTTGATCACCGAAAGGCACACGAACAGTTTGCGGACGATCCCGCCCTTTTGCGCACTTACCAGCAACTTGCCTACGACCTTGCCGCGACGCTTCGGGAACTTGGAAACGCAATTAAAAACAACCGAAAATACGTTGCCAGACGAGATTTGATTCACCATCTGCAAAACTTCAGCGACGCAATTCTCGCCTACAAAAAACAACAGCCGCAAAACAGTGAACACCATTATTTGCTCGCAAATATGTTCCATTATGCCGAGAAGCAAATCGAACGCATTAAAATTGTGGAGCGCAACCATTCGGGTGAGGCTGTTTCTTATGCGTTCATGAAAAACCGCGAGGGCGATTTGCACAAATTCCTCGCACCGGCTTATTACCCGTGGAGTACGTTCCGCGAAAATCTGGGCTTTTCGTCCACGACGTTCAGGCACGCGCTGCGGCTTACAGTCACGCTGATGTTGGCCTTTGCGATTGCCGATATCTTCGCCCTGGAGAACGCCTACTGGATTTTGCTTACGATCATAGTGATTCTGCGCCCGGCTTACGGACTCACGAAGTCGCGGTCGGCTCAAAGAATCGTCGGAACTCTGGCCGGTGGCATCGCCGCATTTATGGTGCTACTCTGGATTTCTGACCCGGTAATCATAGGAGCGCTAACGATTGTTTGCATGTTACTCGGATTTGCGTTTTCGTCCACGCATTACAGGGTGGGCGTTTTGTTTATTACCATGTACGTAGTGTTTCTGTTTGGCATGATTACGACCGATGTGCGCGATGTGATCGTATTGCGGCTTGTGGATACGGTCATCGGCGCCGGGCTCGCTTACGTGGGAACGTACGTGCTTTGGCCGAACTGGGAATTTTTGAATGCGCGCGAACACGTGAAAGCCGCTATTGAAGCCAATCGGAATTACGTGCGCCAGATTGCGCTGTTTTACAACGATAAAGGCGAAGTGGACACAAATTACCGTCTGGCCAGAAAAAGCGCATTTGTCGAAGTAGGAAACCTGATGTCCTCATTTCAGCGCATGGCATTGGAACCCAAATCGAAACAAAAACAAATGACGCGTCTTTACGACCTCGCCGTGCTGAACCACGAACTGCTCTCGGCCGCGGCTTCGCTCGGAACCTACATTCAAACGCGGTCGACTACAAAAGCATCGCCGGCTTTTAACCGGTTGGCGGACCATATTGCAGAAATGCTCGACGGGGCCGTAACTGCGCTCGACCAAATGGAACCTACGGGCGTTTCAACCACGATCGCTTTCGAAGTTCCGGAACAGCTCAACGCTTTGAATACGGGCGCCGATGCACAGGAAGGCCAGCTCGTTCGCGAACAATTGCTCGTCATGACCGGTCTTGCAGAGAACCTCAAAAAAGCCGCGCTCAAATTCGATCCGCGTTAAATCATCTTGCGCGTAAGAAAATCGCGAAGCATGATGGTGGCGGCAATTTCGTCTATAAGTGCTTTATTCTGCCGTTGTTTTTTCTTGAGCCCGCTGTCGATCATTGCCTGAACCGCAAGTTTGGAAGTGAACCGTTCATCGACGCGAATCACGGGCATATCGGGAAATTTCTGCGCAAATCTTCGAACAAATTCATCGATGAGCGCCGCACTTTCCGATGGCGTATTGTCCATTTGCAGCGGTTGTCCGATAAGCACTTTGGACACGCGTTCGCAGGCGAAATATTTTTCAAGAAACGGCATCAGCTCATCCGAAGGCACAGTGGTAAGTCCCGATGCTATTATCTGAAGTTCGTCTGTTACGGCAATGCCGCAGCGTTTTTTTCCGTAATCCAGGGCGAGAATGCGCATAGTGGTTTTGGCGCTAAGATACGGTTTTTACATTTTTGAGAACGGCCGCCCGAGTCGCAACAACACAGGAAACCGTACCTCGTGCGTTCCGAGTTCCCAGACGAGTTCGAGTTCGTGTCTTACCAGATCAATCGGGTCGATGCCGGTTTTGCGCAGGTAATGGCCACGCGCGGACCAGGTTTCGAGATAGCCGATCAGCGCATCCGCCGTCCATCGGTCCACAATCTCAAACGACGCAGCAGGCAGTTCGGCCAGCGGAAACGGCAGCGTTTTATAATGCGTGTCGAGGTATTTTCGCTCTTCGTCCCAATAAGGGCCCAGGATATCGGTGTACAAATGGTCGATGATTTTCTGAGTGCGCGGCGGCGTTTGAATCATGCCGTAGCCCAAAACCGCAAAAATGCCATCGGGCCGGAGAATCCTGTAAAGTTCGGGATAAAATTTCTCGTGGTTGAACCAATGGGCGGACTGAGCGGCGCATGCAAGATCAAACATCGCTTCGCCAAAACTCGTTTTTTCAGCAGATTCTTCGCGGTATTCAATCTGGTCCGATGAAGCCGCAAATTCAAGTTGGCGGGAACTGATATCAGTAGCGTACACTTTGTTGAAATGCGGCACGAGTTGTTTTGCCACCTGACCATTTCCCGTTGCCAGATCCAATGCGTTTTGACGGCCGGGCGTATGGGATAAAATATAATCGATGACTTCTTTCGGGTAATTGGGCCGGAAACGCGAGTAAGCTTCGGCCTGGGCGGAAAAATTGTCTTTCATCGGGCAGGATATCTGGAGAAACAATCTCAAATTTAAACCTTTATACGAACGCGAAACTTTAAAATTCTCACAATATTTCGCATGCCGATGCCACAAATTGGGGTTTGGGTTTAAATCCACATTACGTTTTTGTTGCCAATACGTTATATATTTGCACTTCAAAAAACCAAACGAATGAACCATTTGCGACAAACCATAGAACAAGCCTGGGAAGACCGTTCCCTTTTGCAAAAACCCGAGGTCGTTTCGGCGATCAGAAAGGCCGTCTCGTTGCTGGACGAAGGCACATTGCGCGTGGCCGAACCAACCCCCGACGGATGGCTTGTAAACGAATGGGTCAAAAAAGCAGTCGTCATGTATTTTCCGGTGCAGCAAATGGAAACGCTGGAGGCGGGCATTTTTGAATACCACGACAAAATTCCGCTCAAAACCGGTTATGCGGCTCAGGGCGTCCGCGTGGTGCCGAATGCGGTCGCGCGTCACGGGGCTTTTATCGCATCGGGCGTGATTCTGATGCCGAGTTATGTAAACATTGGCGCTTATGTAGATAGCGGAACGATGGTCGATACCTGGGCTACCGTAGGCAGTTGTGCGCAAATTGGCAAGAACGTACATCTTAGCGGTGGCGTTGGCATCGGAGGCGTACTTGAACCGCTTCAGGCCTCGCCCGTGATTGTCGAAGACGGAGCGTTCATAGGTTCGCGCTGCATTGTGGTAGAGGGCGTTCG
>CAZTGF010000013.1:18619-33668 GCA_964612955.1 uncultured Flavobacterium sp. | reverse complement strand
TTGCGCATTGCGTTTTTTGCGGTAAATCTGCTTTTTATCGGGACGAATTTTGTCGATTTTCAGTATTACAAATTTACGGGCCGCAGAAGCACGCTTGGAATGCTGACAGCATCGGGCATGGAAAACGAAATTGGCGGCTTACTGCTGTCATTCGCCGTGGAATTCTGGTATTTGCCTGTGTTGTTCGCCGCAGTTGCATTGGTGTTCTGGAAGAGTCTCACACCGGTTCGGTTTTCGGGTAAACCTGAGATTTTAAACCGTAGCTTAATTTTAAAACAATCGGGCGTTCTCTTGTTGGCGCTCTGCATTGGTTTGCTGTTTGGGCGCGGCATCGGAAAAAAACCGCTCCGCATGGTGGACGCCGCCGGATTCGGACAAGGCAGTGCTGCTTTTGTGCTTAATACGCCGTTCTGCGTGTTAAAAACCATCGGAAAAAACGAAACGCTTACCATTCCGAACTGGTATTCTGCGGCGGATTGTTCGCGCATTTTCGATCCGGAATACCGCGCAAAACCTTCGGGAATGCCATCGGGCAAAAATGCGGTGCTGATTATTCTGGAGAGTTTCGGGCGCGAACACACAAATCGCGGCTATACGCCATTTCTGGACAGTCTTGCGAGCGAATCGCGCTATTACGAAAACGGATTCGCCAACGGAAAGTTGTCGATTGACGCCGTGCCTTCTACGCTGACGAGCATTCCGTCGCTGATGACAACCTCGCTGATTACATCGGGTTATGCGCTGAACAAAATCCACGGCATGCCGCGCATTGCGAACGATAACGGCTACCATACGGCTTTTTTTCACGGCGCATTTAACGGAAGTCAGAACTTTGATAAATATTGTCACGGCGCGGGTTTTAACGCTTATTACGGCATGGACGAGTACCGCGGTCCCGAAGCTTTTGACGGAAAATGGGGCATTTTTGACGAAGAATTTCTGCAATTTTCAGCCGGCGAAATGAACAAATTTCCACAGCCGTTTTTTAGCACGGTGTTTACGATTTCGTCTCACAATCCGTACACGATTCCACAGAAATACAAGAATAAATTCCCGAAAGGCGACACCAAAATTGCCGAAAGTATCGCTTATTCGGATTTTGCGCTGAGACGTTTTTTTGAAACCGCCCGAAAAATGCCGTGGTACCAAAACACGGTTTTTATCGTTACGGCCGATCATACGTCATCCGAACCTACAGAACCGCAATACCGCACCCCCGTTGGAAAATTCAGAATTCCGATTTTGTTTTTTGATCCGTCTGCACCGCAGTTGAAAGGTGTAGAATCGCGGAATTTCCAACAGGTTGACATTATGCCGGCACTCGTGGATTACCTGAACCTCGATGCGAGAATGGTGACTTTCGGGCAGCCGTCGACAAATGAAAATGATTTTGTCGTGTATTTCCTCGACAATATTTATCACTGCATCATCGGCGATTATTATTTGTCGTTTGACGGGCAAAAATCCCTCGGACTATACGAATTTAAAACGGATGCGCTGCTTAAAAACAACCTGCTCCACCGCGAACCAAAGCGGCTGTTAAAAATGGAAACTTTTCTTAAAGCGTATATTCAGACGTTTAATACGCGACTCGTGCAGAACAAGTTGCTCCCGGTTTAATTTTTCGCGGATGAATGTTGGAGTTTAAGCAATTTGGCGTACTTGAGATAGGAGAAAAATCCCTGAACCAGCGACAGGGTAAAACCATCGATGCCGTTGAAAATGCCGCGTTTGAAAAAGTAACAACGCGTAAAGGCTACCCAACCGTTCAAATGCGGTTTGAACGCAGAAACGCGCCTTCCCTGATCGAACAGTTGCTGGGCGTGCCAGCCTGAATACTGGTTTTTCTTTGCGACGAGCTGTTCCAGATTTTGCCACCCGTAATGCAAAATGTGCACGGGAACGCGCTTTTCGTTTGTCGCGATAATTTTTTGGTGCACGCGCGCTGGCGAAGGCCCGGCCGTTTGTTTGTTAAAGAATCTTACTTTGTGATCAGGGTACCATCCGGCGAAATCGATGAGCTTATCGCCCAGAAAGTTTTTCACGCGAAAACTCCACGCGTCCACGCCTTTATTCAGATAGCGGCCCTCAGCGATGAATTTTTCGGCATCGGTATCGAGGAACTCGTCGGCATCGAGGTTTAAAATCCAATCGTTTTTGCAGAATGGCACTCCGTAGGTGCGCTGCGGCCCATCGCCCAGAAATGCCTGAGAAATTACTGTTGCACCTTTGGCCGTGGCAACAGCAACCGTATCGTCCGAACTCAGCGAATCCACGACAATAACCTCATCGCAGACGCGGAAAAGCGCATCTACACATTTGCCGATATTTTTTGCCTCGTTATACGTAATCACTAAACCGCTAATGGCCATGACATTAAATTTGGTCACAAAAATAGGCAAAAAACGTCCAACATCGAGCGCGCGAAAACCCGTTCAAAACACCGATTGGACAAAATACTTTGTACTTTAGTGCGCCTAACCAAACCGTATGAAAATTCTTGTCATCCAACAAAAGCGCATCGGCGACGTGCTTACTTCAACGATAATTTCCAACGCGCTGCGCCAGCATTTTCCGCACGCGCAAATCGATTTTATGTGTTATCCGAACGCAGTGCCGGTACTGGAAGGAAATCCGAACATTTCGAACATCATCGTTCTTGATCATCCCGTGCGCAAGTCCTACTCTAAACTGCTGACTTTCATGCTCGGAATCCGCAACAGGAATTACGACGTTGTGATTGATGCGTACAGCAAACTAGAGACGAATCTGATTACAACATTCTCGGGCGCCAAGACAAAAATTTCGTACAAAAAAGGCTATTCGGACATGTTTTACGACCACGTAATTAAGCGGGCGCGCAACGGTACGCCTTCGAAACTCGGCCTTGCCATCGAAAACCGGTTGCGATTGCTTTCGCCTCTGATTTCAGAACCGATTACGGACTACAAACCGAAAATTTTTCTGTCCGATGCAGAAATCCGGAAAGCCGATAAAAAACTCGATAAATACGGAATTTCGAACGATCGTCCACTATTTATGATTGGGATCGTGGGCAGCGAATGGTACAAAACCTACCCGCTCGAAAAAATGGCCGAACTTCTGGACTTCACGGTCGAAAAAACCAACGCCAACCTACTGTTTAACTATATCCCGGATCAGGCCTCGGACGCAAAAAAACTGTATTCGCTCTGCAATTCCCGTACTCAATCGGCCATACATCTGGATTGCTACGCTACGAACCTGCGCAAATCTCTGGCGCTGCTTTCGAGATGCGACGCGCTCATCGGAAACGAAGGCGGAGCCGTAAACATGGCAAAAGCGCTCGAAATACCGACGTTTTCGCTGTTCTCTCCATCGGTCGATAAAGAAACCTGGCAAATTTTTGAAGATGATCCGAAAAATGTATCGGTCCACCTAAAGGATTTAAAGCCGGAGATTTACGAGCAACACGATGCGAAATACATCAAAGAGCACACATTCGAATTTTTCGACGAATACCCGATTTCGCTAATCAAAGAGAAGCTGGCCGATTTTCTGGAGCGGATTGTCTAAAGCGTGTCGATGCCGTGTTTGATTCGAACCACCTGATTCACACGGTTGTACTGGCGAATGGCGTTGTTGCGTTCCCAGGTTTCGGGGTTCGCATATTCGCGGGAATGGTTCAAATGCAGGCAAATGGCCGAATACCGGATTTGTTTGGCCTTGAGACCGTGGTGAAACAATCGTTCGCCCAATTCGCGGTCCAGACCACCGTATTTCATTTCGTGATTAAACCCGTTTACGGCCATAAGGTCGCTTTTATAGCCCGATGAGTTGTGTCCGTTCCAGGTGCGTTTTGTAGGCGTAACGGCATTCATAAACCGCGCAAACCATTTGCTGTGGGTGAGTTTACTAAGTTTAAAATTCCGCTTCAGACCGCGCGAAAGCAGCCACGAGATCTGAAAGCAGCGTTGAGAGCGAATATCGTCGGCAGAAATCGCATTCGAAAGTGCATCGGGCAATTTGAAATAACCGCCCGAAAGGAAGTAGCCTTTTTGGGCAACGCTTAAGTGCGCTTTGAGAAAATCCCGTCTTGGCACACAATCGCCATCGGTAAACAACAAATAATCGGACGAAGCCCTGAGAATGGCGCGATTCAGAATTTTTGACTTCTGAAAACCGTCATCGGGATGCCATACGTGAACAATCGGGTGGCGGAATTGATCGGCAAATTGGTCTAAAAGTTCCTTTGTACGCGGGGTAGAGCCGTCATCGGCAATGACGATTTCAAAGTCCTGTTCGGTCTGTAAACTAAATCCCGTAAGGACTTTTTTTAACCACTCTTCCTTGTTGTAAGTGGAAATGATAACGGAAACCTTCATTGCAATCTTTAAGCCCGAATAATACTACTTTTTGGCGAATTTACGAGCGCAACAGCCATTTCTTTTTTAGCCTTTTTTTCCGATGGAACCGGTACTGGAACGCTTCGGTGTCCGCCCAGAGCCGCTCAAAAATTCGATTTGCATCCTCGCCTGAGGCTTTCGCGTATTCGTCGCTCATCGTACGCACCATTTCTTTATGCGGCGTTAAGCGGCTCAGATTTTTCATGCGCAGCTCAAACGACATTTGTTCGTGAAATGCCATCCGGTTCAGATCGACGAGGTAAAAATCGTACGAATCGCCCCGTTTTACAATCAGCGTATTTCCGGGCGAATGGTCCTTGAATTCCACGCCTTTCTCGTGGAGCAAATACGAAAAACGCGTAAACTGTCGCAAAATGTTGTCCCGGTCCGGATATTCGGGGTTCTCCACGAGTTCGCGAAACGTCAGATCGCACTGCAATTGTTCGCTCGCGTAATAACTTTTGGAAAGTCCGATGATGTCGTGCTGTTCGGCAAAAGCAATCGGAGCGGGTGTGCCGATGCCCATCTGAAGCAAACGGGTTGCGTACTCAAACGACCGCCTCGCCTTTGATTTGCGAAAGTAGCGGTAGGCGATTTTGTTCACAAGATTCGGGCGTTTAAACGACTTGATGTTGACTTTGAGCGAATCCACATCGAAAATCTTTATCGTGTTGCGCCGGCCCGCGGCCAAAATAGTTCCCCCGGATTCAAACTGCGCGATGCAACCCAGCACAGCGTCTGTAAACCTGGAAAAAGAGGGCGTAATTTCGAATTTCATGTGCAGTGAATTTGCTGGATCGGACAAAGCCGGTACAAAGTTAAAATACCACGTGGGTTTTAGCGCATTTAATTGGGGATATATTTCGACGGCTCAAAGTTCAGGCATTTTGTCCGGGTAGATGGTTCAATATGTGCGCGCTTAATGACAACTTGTTTATATTTGTCGCAATGAAAACACTTAGCTGTTCGCTTATTACGCCCACTTACAATTGGCCCGAAGCTCTGGAACTGCTTTTATTAAGCGTGTTACAGCAGACTGTGCTACCCGACGAAGTGATTATCGCCGACGACGGATCAGGTCCGGATACAAAAGCGCTGATTGACCGCTACCGCAAGCTGTTTCCTGTTCCGCTCGTTCACATTTGGCACGAGGACCAATCGAACCGAAAGCCGCGGATCATGAACAAAGCCATCGCTGCAGCTACATCGGAGTATATCATAGAAATCGACGGGGACATTATCATGGAGCGACATTTTGTGGAAGACCATTTGCGGTTTGCCGGGAAAGGCTGCTATTTGTACGGTTCCCGCGTGAACATTAAAAAGCACCGTCTGCCGGAATTGTTCGATAAAAAAATAATCACATTCGATTTCTTTTCGAAAGGAATAGGCAAGCGACTCCGGATGCTGCGTCTGCCGTTATTAATGCGCTTTTCTAAAACACGCGACACCCGTTCCTCTAAACTCCGGGGATGCAACATGTCGTTTTGGCGCGAGGATTTTATAAAAATTAACGGTTTTAACGAGGCTCTCGTGGGTTGGGGCATCGACGATTCCGAAATGATTGAACGGCTGCACAATATAGGAATTAACGGAAAACGCCTTAAATTCGCCGGCATTGCGTTTCATATCTATCACCCTGAGCAATCCAGAAGTCATTTCTCTATCAATCAGGAAATCGAAGACCAAACCCGACGCGAAAAACGCACTTTTATCGAAAAAGGCATCAACCAACACTTAAAAAATGTTTGATATTGCCGTTGTTTTAATCAATTACAATTCGGCCCGCTACAGCATTGATTGTATCGAGTCCATTGTAAAAGAAACGTCCGCAGCGCTTAACTACCAGATCATCGTTACGGATAACAATTCGCAAATTGACGATTACCGGGCATTACAAAAATTTCTGGCCGAAAAAAATTATCCGCATGTAGAACTCCACCGAAGCCGCATTAATACCGGGTTTGGAGGAGGAAATATGCACGGCGCCCAACAGGCCAACGCTAAATACCTCGCGTTTATAAACAACGATGTCATTTTAAAAAACGATTGCCTTTCGATAATGAAGCAAACCCTTGAGGAACGGCCCGAAATCGGGATCGCCGGGGGCCAGGCTTTTGACGAACACGGTCGCTTCATGATTTCGATCGATCACTTTGCATCGCCCGCCCGGGAAATACTGGGCCGAAAGTTTCTTGAATCGGCGCGGCCCCGGAAGTACCCGAAACGGAAACAACAGTACACCTCTGCTGTTCGCGCGGATTTTATCCCCGGAAGTTTCATGTTTTTACGAGCGGCGGACTTTTATGCGGTCGGCGGGTTTGACACGAATATCTTTTTGTACTACGAGGAAACCGATCTTTGCCGCAGATTGGCGAAACATAACAAATACGCTTACTTAATACCGCAGGCAGCGTTTGTACATTTTCATGGTGGGAGCACGCCGCGGTCCATAGAAATTAAGAAAGAGTTAAAGATTTCGCTGTTGTATATCATGCGAAAACACTACGGGGTTTGGGGGCACAGAAGCGTACTTATTTTTTTATGCGTTAAATATTTTTTTAGTTCGATTGTCAAATTTAAAAATATTCCGCTATTAAGATTAATGCTCGTAGGCGCCCCGCTTTCAAAGTCGCTGAAGCAGCGCCAAACCATGAGCCCCAAAATCTAATCACAGGTTTTTCGCTGGGGATTCACTCGCGCGGGAACCGTTGAGGAAATAGTTTTTGTGCCGCTGAACAAAGCGCGGATCGGAGAATATTTTCGGCATATTATCTACAGCGTCCACGATCTCAAACTGCAAATCGCGCCCAAACAGATCTTTACCGTTGTGAATATGGTGCTCTATTTCGCTTCGGTTTTTGTACTTGTCAAGGTTGTATTCTGCGTGGGAATACGATTCGAGTTTCTGAATGATTTTGTCTATGCCACCCATATAACTAAAATGCCAGCCGCCGTTTGTGACAATCCGGTATTTGGCCCCACGGCGTACGGTTCGCATTACCTCTTTGCGGAGCCTGTTCGGACTTTTGCGCAAAAGCCGGAACGGCAGGGCCACCATCCCGTGCCAAATCCCTTGTTTGGACTGCTCGCGATCCATGCCGCTCCCACCGTCGAAGATGAGCTTATTATTAAAAAAATACATAAACATATCCATTCGAACGCCGCAAATTTCCGAAAGGCCGTCGCGTTTAAAGTCCGCGATCAGGCTCGCACGCGGTATTTCGTCCACGTCGCTAATAAGCACGATATCTGACGGTGCGCATTGTTTTAGCCCCAAACGAATCGAATTGCGTTGAAAAGTCTCGAGTTTCCAAGGCGTAAACGGGTTTATGACTGGGATAAAAACCGGATACCGAGACAGTTTAATATGAATGATTTTATGTAAAAACTTTTCGAAACGCTTCTTGTTTTCCTCAAAATAATACGGCTTTTCCCCGTTTTGGAAAGTTCTGTTTGCTTCCACTAATACGAACCGGTCCACGACGGGGTCTAATTCATGCAAACGCACCTCGAGCAAATCCAGCTCATTAAAAAAAATAAAGCAATCGTAGACCATCGTGTCTTTTTTGCAAAAATACTTCTTTTAAACGTTCTTTGTGAGCGCGAAATGGCTACAAAACGATATTTATTTTGGAAAACTGCTTTTTTGAGCCCGATGATAAATATGTCGGTTCGTTCCGTGCAAAACGCATTTCATCGCGCTAATTTTTGAAAAATATGCAAAATCGAAAACCTTATGACTACCTTATTGTGGGTTCGGGGTTATTTGGAAGCGTGTTCGCCTACGAAGCAAAACGACGTGGAAAAACCTGTCTCGTCATAGATCGCAGGGCCCATTCGGGAGGAAACGTTTATTCTGAAAACATTGCCGGAATTAATGTTCACAAATACGGCGCGCACATTTTTCACACGAACGATAAACCTATCTGGGATTATGTGAACCAATTCGCCGAGTTCAACAATTATATAAACTCCCCCATTTCGATATCTCAGGGCAGGATATATAATTTGCCGTTTAATATGAATACGTTTTACCAAATCTGGGGCGTAAAAACTCCTGCAGAGGCGCGTCAACGTATCGAGGAACAAATACAAACCTATGGCGTAAAGCAGCCCGCCAATTTAGAGGAGCAAGCAATCTCTCTGATCGGAAAAGACGTTTACGAATTACTTGTAAAGGAATACACCGAAAAACAATGGGGAAAGCCCGCTACTGAACTTCCGGCGTTTATTATAAAGCGTCTGCCGATAAGGTATACGTTTGACAACAACTATTTTAACGACCGGTACCAGGGCATCCCGATAGGCGGTTACACCGAAATTATCAACAAACTGCTTGCGGGCACAGAATTACGGCTTGGCGTGGACTTTTTCGATGATCGCACCTACTGGACTGGTTTGGCCGAAAAAGTATTATTCACAGGCCAGATCGACCAATACTTCGATTACCGCTTCGGGCATTTGGAATACCGTTCGCTGGAATTTGAAACAGAAATTCTGGATACGCCAAACTTTCAAGGGAATGCAGTAGTGAATTACAACGACCGCAATATTCCGTTCACGAGAATTATCGAACACAAGCATTTTGAGTTTTTAAAATCGGACCATACCGTAATTACGCGGGAATACCCAACATCCTGGGCGCCCGGACGTGAAGCCTATTATCCCGTTAACGACGAGAAGAATCAAAAAATATACGCCGCCTATGCAGCCCTGAAACAGACGGACACCGCGATTTTCGGAGGCAGGCTCGCGGAATACAAATATTACGACATGCACCAGATTATCGGGTCCGCACTAACGCTTTGTAAAAAAGAACTCTTATGACGGTATCCATTTTTGTAGTCACTCACAAAGCCGTGCCGCCAATCTCGAACGAGATCTATAAGCCGATTCAGGTAGGGCCAGGCGCTGACATTTTCCCCGGAATCATGCGCGATCGGACATCGGACACCATCTGGACGAAAAATTCAAGTTTTTGCGAACTTACCGCCGCCTATTGGATTCGGAAAAACTTTTCAGATGCCGACATCATCGGTCTTTGCCATTACCGCCGATGGTTTAACTTTTTCCCATCACTGCTTTCGCGGAAACCGTCGCGCCAAAAGAAAGTAACGCTCGCCGATTTCATGAATACCTCCGTGGCAAAAACACCGGCTTCGGCAACCGCTCAAAAAGTAATTGACCTGCTCAAACACCACGACGTGCTGCTATTGCGGCCGTATCGCGTACAAGAAGGTCTGTCGGCTTCATATTACAACGAAGAAGGCCACAGAAAAAGCGATTGGGATCAAACGCTAGACATTATCAACGAAATGTACCCTGATTACGCTTTAAGCATACAAAAATATTTAAACAGCCCCGGAAATTTTCACATCGGAAATATGATGGTGGCCCCAAAACAAATCTGGGACACGTATTTCGATTGGTTGTTTCCCATTTTAATTGAACTTGAAACCCGTATAAAAATACCAGAGGATCCGGTCCAGGGCCGCGTGTTCGGATACGTTTCAGAACGCCTGCTAAATTTATACGTTTACCACAACAAACTGCGGATCAAAAACCTGGGCGGATACAAAATTACTGACATCTGATGGACCTGAACCAAGAAATCCAGAACGCACTCGAAACGCTTCAAAAAGGCGGCCTCATCCTCTACCCCACAGACACGGTTTGGGGAATCGGGTGTGACGCGACGAATGCGGAAGCCGTGAAAAAAATTTACGCGCTCAAACAGCGGGAAGAATCAAAAAGCATGATCGTGCTCTTAAACGGAGAGCGGCAGTTTTACCAGATTTTTTCCGATATGCCCGAAGTAGGCTGGCAACTGATTGAGTTTTCGGACAAACCGCTGACTCTGGTGCTCGACAAACCGCGCAATGTAGCATCGAACCTGATTGCACCGGACAATACGCTCGGCATGCGCATCACCAAAGATCCGTTTTGCAGCAAACTTATTGAAAGACTCAAAAAGCCGCTCGTTTCCACATCGGCCAACCCTTCCGGAGCGCCTACGCCCATGTCGTTTAAAGAAATCAGCCCCTCGATTGTGAACGGCGTGGACTATGTTGTAAATTTGCACCGCGAGAAAATCTCGACCCAATCATCGACGATCATCAAACTCACGCGCGACGCCCAGGTGAAAATCATCCGGAAATAACGGAGAACAACCCGGCGCGCATGCCAAACATGTCACAGCCAGAAAATTACAAAGCCGCCCTGTCTCACCCGATTTTTGAAGCCATACGCGAATCGGCCCGAATGATGAATCTTGAAACCTACGTCATCGGAGGATTTGTGCGCGATTTGTTGCTGGGCCGCGACTATAAAAAGGATATCGATATCGTTGCTGTGGGAAGCGGAATCGATCTTGCGCTTTCTGTGGCCGACCAATTGCCCGGAAAACCAAAAGTACAGGTATTCAAAAACTTTGGAACGGCAATGCTTAAAACCCAGGGCATTGAAGTGGAATTCGTGGGGGCCAGACGCGAATCTTACTTGCCCGAAAGCCGCAAACCCGAAGTAGAAACCGGCACGTTGCGCGAAGACCAACTCCGGCGCGATTTTACGATCAACGCGCTTGCACTCTCGTTAAACGACGATAATTTCGGCAATCTTGTGGATCCGTTTCAGGGTTGCAGCGATCTGGACCAACGAATCATTCGAACGCCTCAGAATCCCGAAGTTACCTTTTCGGACGATCCGCTTCGCATGTTACGGGCGGTGCGTTTTGCATGTCAGTTGAAGTTTGAGATTGCGGATGAAGCGCTTTCGGCCATGACTAAAAATGCCGATCGCATCGATATTATTTCGGGCGAACGCATTGTGGCCGAACTCAATAAAATACTCGAAACCGATACGCCGTCCAAAGGCTTTTTGCTGCTACACAAAACCAAATTGCTGCACCGCATTTTGCCCGAACTTACCGCGCTCGAAGGCGTTGACGAATCTGAAGGGCAAACGCATAAAGACAATTTTTACCACACGCTCGAAGTTGTCGATAATATATGCAAAACCACGGACGATGTTTGGCTCCGATGGGCCGCATTACTTCACGACATAGGAAAAGCGCCTACAAAACGCCACCACAAAAAAAACGGCTGGTCGTTTCACGGACACGAATTCGTCGGGTCGAAAATGGTAAAAAAACTGTTTGAACGACTGCATATGCCGTTGAACCACAAGATGAAATTCGTGCAGAAAATGGTGCTCCTGAGTTCGCGCCCGATTGTGTTGGCTCAGGAAGTGACTGATTCTGCTGTGCGCCGCCTGCTTTTTGACGCGGGCGAAGACATAGAGCCGCTGATGACGCTTTGCGAGGCCGACATCACTACAAAAAACCCTAAGAAATTTAAACGCTATCACGACAATTTTGCGCTCGTTCGCCAAAAAATCGTCGAAGTGGAAGCCCGCGATCAGGTGCGGAATTTTCAGCCGCCCGTGGCCGGAGAAGATATCATGGCGCTGTTCGGCATCGGCCCGTCCAGGGCGGTCGGACAATTAAAAGAAGCGATAAAAGAAGCGATTCTCGAAGGCGAAATTCCAAACGAATACGACGCTGCTTATGCCTTTTTGCTCGAGGAGGCTCAAAAAATCGGGCTTAAACCTGTTAAATGAATGCGATGAAAAAACATTTCAGAACGGCGGCCAAAGTCACACTCATATTGGTTTACCTTGTTATTATCGCCGGGGCTTCGGTACGAATGACGGGCTCGGGAATGGGTTGCCCGGACTGGCCAAAGTGCTTCGGATATTATATTCCGCCTACCGATATCGAACAACTGCTTTGGGCGCCCGGTAAGGAATTCGCAAAAGGAACGGTAATTATCCGCGAGGAAAAACTGCTCGTGGCCAAATCCGATTTAAAAACCGCAGATGAGTTTAACGCCGAAAACTGGCAGGTTTACACCAAACACGATTACGCTGAATTCAACCCAACGCATACGTGGATCGAGTATATTAACCGCTTGTGTGGCGCGCTCTCGGGCCTTGGGACGCTTGTGATGGCCGTGTTTTCGCTCGGGTTCTGGTCCACGCGAAAATCGGTAACGCTGCTTTCGTGGCTTTGCGTGTTTTTGATGGGATTCCAGGCCTGGCTTGGCGCGACTGTCGTTTTCTCGGTGCTGAATCCGGTTAAAATCACCACCCACATGCTCGTGGCCCTGTTGATTGTAGGTTTGCTGTTATATCTGATCAGAATGGTGAGTCCGCGTGTGCAGAACCGTTTGCGCGTGCCGATGTTCGGGGCGATGTTAAAATTCAGTTTGTTGCTTACCGTAGTTCAGGTAATCATCGGCACTCAGGTACGGCAATTCGTAGACGTACAGGTTAAAGCGCTCGGATATGAAAACATGCACATGATTCTCAACGATGCCACACTGTCGTTCTACGTTCACAGAACCTTTTCAATTGTTGTTGTGGCCGTAAACCTTTACATTCTGTGGCTCAACCATAAACAGAAACTCGGCTTTGAAAAAGTAAACTGGATTTTTGCGGTGTTACTGCTCGAGGTAATCTCAGGCATTGCGATGAGTTACGCAGGATTTCCGTTCGGCACCCAAACGATCCACCTTGTAATGGCCTCGATTTTATTCGGACTTCAGTACTATGTTGTGCTTGAATATCGGGACGCGGCATCGCGCAAAAACGCGAATAACAACCCTGTAACATCGGCTTAAAATACTGTAAGGAATTTCACGCCCCAATACGGCAACTTTGTGACATACTAATCACAAAAAACACACAAGATGCCAAATTCAGAAGAAATCAAAGGCGGATGGAACGAGTTTAAAGGAAAACTAAAACAACAATACGCCGACCTGACAGACGATGACCTTATGTACGAAGAAGGAAGAGAAGACGAAATGTGGGGAAAATTGCAGCAAAAATTGGGTAAAACCAAGAAAGAAATTCTCTCGCTGTTTGACTAAACGAGAGAAACTATGAAAAAGAAAAGAACGCCGTAACGACATAAAGTTGCGGCTTTTTTTATGCGCTATTTTTTGGCCGATGCGCATTCTTCCACGAGTTGGCGCGCCCGATCCACGCCCCACTTCGGGTAGTATTTCTCGCGGGTGGTCAGCGATGCTTCTTTTTCGAACAGCCCAATCGAACGCTCAATTTCGGCACACATCGGCCTGATATCACTACCGAAAAAACGCGCCCCTCCGAGTTCAAAATCGGCTTTTCCGCAAACGGCACGCGGATTCTCGGGTTCGGCCTTTAGCGCGCGGTTGTACAAATCCATTACAAGAGGCGAGAGTTTTGCGCCGTTGGTCATCGGATCCTGAACAATCCAGCCCGTGTGAATCAGTGCCTGCAAAATCATGAGTTCGGGATGCATTGGGTTTTTGTCCATTTCTTTGTCGAGTGCGGTTTGGGCCGATGTAAGCAAATTCGCGGCTTTATTCCTGTCCTTTTCCGAAAAAACCGCTGTCGTATTTACAAGCGCATAGTAATAATTCGGCAGCCACTCGTCCTTTTCGGCCGATGCAATGCGTTCAAACATCGCGGCAGCTTCGGCAGTTTTACCCTCGCGCCACAACTCAAACGCTTTGTCCATTCCCTGTTCAAATCTTGATTGAGAAACCGCGGCATCGGCCAGGAGCATTGCAAAAAGCACAAATATTGTCTTCATATTTTTTGATTAAATGTAGTGTTTTCGGTTATAGGTTCTCGAGTTGGTTCGATGTTCTGTCATCGGAAATCGTCCAGAAAAATCCGATGAAGAAAAACCGGTCGGCCGCCTGCCGTATCGCGCGTCTTTGATAAATGCCCGATGCATCAGGGGAAACCGCGTATTCATAACCGGAAATATTATCGGTTCCCAGAATGTTCGACACCGAGAAATACAAAATCTTTTGCTGGCTCAGCAAATACGCCCAACTCGCGCTTAGGCTATTATATCCTTTGGTTCGTCCGCGCATGAAACCGGTTTCGTTCGGATTGTCAAAGGGCCGGCCCGAAGTAAACGAATTTGTAAGCCCGATTTGCGAACGCCATTCCTGAATCCAGTATTTTGTTACGACCGATAGACTCTGGGCGGCCGCAAAACCCGGACGCACCATGGCCTCGTAATTTTTGTAATGGCGCTTTGTGTCGATGTAAGAATACGAAATCCAGTACTCGAGGTTTTTGAAACTTCTGCCATCGCGCCAGAAAACGTCTGCGCCACGTGCATAACCGCGCCCGGATTGGTTCATCTGTGTAGAAAATTCCGGCATTTCACCCGAAAACCTGATTAGGTTCCGATACGTTTTTTCGTACAATTCAAACCTCAACAGTTGGCGGTCCCTTGCGTACTGATAGTTCAGAATGTAATGGGCCGAGCGCTGGTTTCTGAACGATTGCCAATCCGAAAGTTTAAGATAGACGGCCTTAGGGCTTTGCTGAAAGTCGCCATAAGCAAACGAAAACTGTGAGAGTTTCCCCACCTTGTAAGCAATCGAACCTCTTGGCGATACCGAAGTTTCAGCGAGCAGCGCATCGTATTCGGCGCGAATTCCGGCCTGGACCGCTAGTCTTTTAGACAAATACCAATCGGAGGTGATATAGCCGGCGCTGATGTTTTGAGCGTAACCGGTTTTGAAAATTTCTTCGGCGGCGTAAGCTTCGTCGAAATCGGTATGGAAAAAATCGGCACCCAAATGCAATCTGAAGCG
>CAZTGF010000013.1:3389-18519 GCA_964612955.1 uncultured Flavobacterium sp. | reverse complement strand
TAAGGCGTAAGATCGATATAGGCGACATTCACGCTCAATGAGGATTTTCCCCATTTCTGCGTATTTCCAATCCCAAGACCCACTGTCATTAGCGCAATGTCCGTCTTTTCCTGATCCGGTTCGTCCTGAGTACTGAGCAGCAACACACTCGAAAGTGCCTGCCCGTATTCGGCCGAATAACCGCCTGTGGAAAACGAAATGCCGCTGAATAAAAACGGAGAAAACCGCCCGCGCGTGGGAACATTCGCCGCCGTTGCGCCATAGGGTTGTGCTACGCGAAGTCCGTCTATATACGTCTGGGTTTCATCGGCCTCGCCACCGCGTACGAACAATCGGCCGTCTTCTGCTACGGTTTGGGTTCCGGGAAGCGTCATCAGCGCGGCTACAATATCGCCCGAAGAACCGGCTGTCGTTACGATATCGAGTGGCTTTAACGCAGCATTCCGGGCTTTGTCTCCGGCTTCGAAAGTTCCGGCGTTGATAATTACCGCATCGAGCGCATTTACGGATTCGCGCAATTTAAACGTTTGGGTTTTATACGAGTTTACATCGATAGGAATTCGCAGTGTTTCAAAAGAAAGATACGTAATCACAAGCGTTTGCGTGCCGGCTTCAGCGGTTGTGAAACTGAAATTTCCGTTTTCGTCCGAGACCGCGCCGTCGTAAGTGCCGTCCAGATAAAGGTTTGCGCCGGGAATGGCGTTACCGCGGGTGTCTGTGACGCGGCCGTCTATTCGCTGTTGGGCCTGAACCGAAACTGCGACAACGAAGAGCAAGGCCAGTAGCAAATGCTTCATGCTATTGTTTTGTCAAATTTGCATCGGAATTGTTAACCAGACAAATTTGTATTGGTATCGATCAAAATTAAATTACTTTTTGCATTTAAAGCCAGGAATATCGCATCGGAAAAATATTTTGCTATATTTGAAACTGTCAAAAAAACCAACCTTATGAAAAAACTGTTTCTCCTTTCTATTTTTTTCCTCGTTTTTTCGGTAAATCCGATTCAGGCGCAAAAGTTAAAATCCGACGTTTGGCCGGAATTGCAAACGGTAACCGAAGTGGCGGACCGCATCGACCACAATATTAAAAACGACAATGCGAAAGCCATAGCACATTTTTCAAAAACGTTGCTTCAACACACCGAAGCGCTTGTGAAATCTACGGCTCCGGAATCGTATCGCGAGGTTGCGCCCCAGGCTAAAAAACTGTTGAGCGCGGCGACTAAACTCGAAGATCAGAAATCTGAACCGGCTGCCACGCAAATTCAGACATTTAAAGAATATCAGAAGCTGCTCACCCAGATGCAGAAAAAGAAATAACCCCCGCCCGCTGATGCGGGTTTTTTTTTGCCGATTGTTGACTACTTTTTTAAGCGCAGAACCGTTTTAATTTTACCTTTGTGCGTTACAAAATACAGCAATATGGTTTACAAATTCCGGGTTATTTTAGACGCTGAGGAAGACATTTTCAGAGACATTGCCATTCTTAGCGACAGTTCACTTGAGGATTTTCACGACAGTATCGTAAACGCTTTCGGGTTTGACAATTCTGAACCCGCGTCGTTTTACACTTGTGATGCGCAGTGGAATCAAGAGGATGAAATTCCGCTTTTTGACACCGGAGATACACCGGGCGAGCAACTTACAATGGCCGATTACCAACTCGAAGGCGTGCTCGACGAAGATAAAACCAAAATCATCTACGTGTACGACTTCATTAACATGTGGACGTTTCTCGTAGAACTTGCTGCGGTAGAACCCGAACAACCGGGCGCTACGTATCCCGAAGTGCTTTTTGCGCACGGACAACTGCCCGAACAAGCGCCGGAAATGCTTTTCGAATCAGAGGACGACATGGATTTCGACGATGACGGCTTCGACGAAGAGGATTTCGACAATTTCGACTCAGGCGAGAACTTCGACGATTACGGGTTCGAGGAAAACTGGAATTAAGCCATTTAGCGAATTTTATATTTATGATCAATTTATACAACGCGCACATTGAAACGTTGTCGCTGCACCGCGTGGGCAATAAAAGCAACAACGAAGGTTTTTTTCTATCCGAGAAACCCTACAGACTTAACGATGAAATGACCCCTTTGCTAAAGGAGTTTTTTTTGAAACCATTTCGCGATAAAGAGGAAAACTATTACCAGTTTGCTCACGAAATAGATCTGGAATACAACGATATGTACAAACTCGCGAAGCAGATTTTTGCCAATCCGGATTCGCTGCATACGCATTCCGAAGCCATTACCAAGCATTTGTACGAGCAGAGCAACCATCCGCACATTAAAAGCGGCGAAGTTTTCGTGACTCATATTTCGAATGTTTCCATCGACAACAACCAAACGGATGTCATCGGCATTTTCAAGAGCGAAATTCAATCGGACTTTTTGCAGTTTCAGCAACAGGGCGCAAACCTTGAGATGTTGCTTCAACAGGGAATCAGCCTGAACAAACTCGACAAGGGCTGTTTAATTTTCAACTACAAAGAAGAAGAAGGTTACAAGATTCTGACCGTGGACGCCAACCGCTACGACGCTCGCTATTGGCTTGAGCATTTTTTGTCCGTCGATACGTTTGAGGACGAAAACTTCATCACGAAAAAATACCTGAAGTTCTGCCAGAATTTCGCGAAAGACGTTGTGCTTCCGGCCGAAGACAAAAAAGAGGAAGTCATGTTTATGAACCGATCTGTGAACTTTTTTGCCAAGAACGACGATTTTGAGGAAACAAAATTCCTGAACGAAGTGCTTGACAATCCGGACCTGATTCCCGAATTCAAAAACTACAAAGTAGATAAGGGCGCAAAATACAGCATAGAGGATGTAACCTCGTTCCCTATTGCAAATGCCGCAGTGACCGATGCGCGAAAATCGATTAAAAACGTGATTAACCTGGATACGAACATTCAGATCAAAATGGATTTTATCAATCCGGAGAGCGCTGAAAAATTCGTAGAAAAAGGCTGGGACGAAGAAAAACAAATGTATTACTACCTCGTTTATTTCAACAAGGAACAAAAGAGTTAACAAATTCTTTATTCGTTCCGCGAGATTTTTCTGAAAAATTGTAGATTGGCCGTAACATAATGCGGCCAATTTCGTTTGGCTACAAAACCTTTCCATTTGAAACCGATTCTCTCGATTCGCAATTTGCACAAACGGTACGGACGCGTGCATGCGGTAAACAACCTCTCCCTTGAGATTTACAAAGGCAACGTGTACGGCATTCTTGGTCCGAACGGCTCCGGAAAATCCACGACGCTGGGCATTGTCCTGAATGTCGTAAACAAAACCCAGGGCGATTACCAATGGTTTAACGGTGCGATGCAAACCCACGAAGCACTCAAAAAAGTGGGGGCCATCATTGAACGCCCGAATTTTTACCCGTACATGAGCGCAGCAGAAAACCTGAAACTCGTGTGCAAAATCAAAAATATCCCGTACGGCAAAATCGAGGAAAAACTCGAACTTGTCGGGCTGCTCGATCGAAAAGACAGCAACTTCCGCACATTTTCACTCGGGATGAAACAGCGGCTCGCCATTGCATCGGCCCTTTTGAACGATCCCGAAATCCTGATTCTCGACGAACCCACGAACGGCCTTGATCCTCAGGGGATTCATCAGATTCGCGACATTATCCGCAAGATTGCCTCTATGGGCACGACGATTCTGCTCGCCTCTCACCTGCTGGACGAAGTAGAAAAAGTTTGCTCACACGTGCTTGTGTTGCGCAAAGGCCAGATTCTGTATTCGGGACGTGTCGATCAGATGAGCACCGGACAAACGATCATCGAAGTCGGAACTACAGATAACGCATCGGCCATAACCGTTCTCGAAAAACATCCGGCTGTGGCCACCGTTGCCGAAGTAGAAAAACTGCTTGTGATTACGATGCAAAATGCAGTGCTGCCCGGAGAAATCAACCGGTATTTGTTCGATCACGGCATTTGCGCCGAGCATCTGAACCTGCGCAAAAACAGCCTCGAAGAACAATTCCTTGCCTTAACCAACAGCCCGGCCTAACATGAAAAGACTGCTTTCCATCGAACTTCAGAAAATCTGGAAAAACAAAGCGAGCCGCGTGCTTACGATCAGCTATTTTATTCTGTTGTCGTTTATCGCGCTCATCGCCTCGATTAAATTTGACATTGGGAATTTCAAGTTGCACATTGCCGAGCAGGGCATCTTCAACTTTCCGTATATCTGGCATTTTAATACGTATATCGCCGCAGTGCTCAAACTTTTCCTTGCCATTGTAATTGTGTCGATGATGGCCAACGAATACAGTTACGGAACGCTCAAACAAAACCTCATCGACGGCCTTTCGAAAAAAGAATTCATCGCTTCAAAATTCCTGACCGTTGTACTGTTTGCGTTTACTTCGACGGTTTTCGTGTTTCTGCTTTCGCTCGTGCTCGGGTTTAGTTTTTCGTCCTATACCGAATTAGGCATCGTATTCAGCGACCTTGAGTATCTGCTCGCCTATTTTATAAAACTCGTAGGTTTTTTCTCTTTCTGTCTGTTTCTCGGGATTTTTATAAAACGATCGGCTTTTGCGCTCGGGTTCCTGTTTATCTGGAGCATTCTCGAAAGCATTGCCGGCGCGATTCTGAATTTTCGCTTGTTTCCGGACAGCGATAACGACCGGTACATCACGCAGTTTTTTCCGCTCGAGGCCATGAGCAGCCTGATTGTGGAACCTTTTACGCGTTTGTCCGTGATTAAAACGATGGGAACGCAAATCGGGGTGACGAACGTGAAGGATTACAGCGTGCATTTCAGCGACATCGTTATCGTGCTGGCCTGGACTGCCATATTTTTGTTAATGTCTTATAAACTGCTCAAAAAACGGGATTTGTAGTATCTTTGCAGGCGATGAAAACACCGCGCCGTTTCGCCTGTTTGTTACTGTTTTTACTGGTTCCATTCGGGATTTCCGCCCAATATATTTCAGTCTCCGGGAACCTCACCCCTGAGCAACTCGTAAATGACGTACTCATCGACAATCCGTGCGCTCAGGTTTCAAACGTTTCGGTTCAGGGCTGGAATACGGTAAACGGAGATTCTTACGGCTATTTTTCGGGTAACGGCAGTTCTTTTCCGTTTGCCAATGGGGTTGTACTTACTACAGGGCGTGCAGTTTCCGCCGTTGGTCCGAATGCAACATTGCTCAGCGAAGGCCCTACTTCGTGGCCCGGAGATCCGGATCTGGAAGCCGCACTTGGCGTAAGCGGCACGATCAACGCTACGATTCTGGAGTTCGATTTTTTACCGCTGGCCAATAAATTCAGTTTCGATTATATTTTTTCGTCCGAACAATACCTGACGAATCCGTCTGCAAACCAATGTAACTACACCGATGGCTTTGCGTTTCTGCTCAAAAAAGCCGGTTCCAGTGGGCCTTATCAGAATCTGGCCGTCGTTCCCGGAACTCAGACACCCGTTCGCGTAAATACGGTCCGCGGCCCGGGAACACTTTGTCCGCAAGCGAATCCACAATGGTTCGACGCGTTTAACGGCACCGAACATCCAACGAATTACAACGGGCAAACCCGCATCATGACGGCGAGCGCCACCGTAGAACCGGGAGTGCTTTACCACATTAAACTCGTAGTGGCAGATCAGGGAAACAACCTTTACGACTCGGCTATTTTTTTGGGAGGAGGCAGTTTTAAAGTGCAAAAGAACCTTGGTCCCGATCGCCTCTTCGCGCTGAACAGCCCGCTTTGTCCCGGAGAAACACTTACGCTAAACGCCACCGAACCGGGAGCTGTTTCCTACCAATGGTTTCAGAACGATGTGGCAATTTCCGGCGCAACGTTCCCTGAATTTACCGTAACCGAAAATGGGAATTACCGCGTTGAAATCCAGCTGACATCGGCCTGCGAATCTACAGGGGAAATCACGGTTGAATATGCGAACGCGCCCATCGTCAACTCCCCCGTTTCGATTGCCGTTTGTGCTTCGAGTGGAAATTCGGGCACTTTTGACCTCATGGCGAGCAGTGGTTTTATCACCGGAAATCAGCCTAATTTAAGTGGGCTTTCGTTTTACGAGTCGATGTCCGATGCGCAAAATAACGTCGGCGCGATTCAGAATCCTCAGCATTACGTGGCTTCGGACGGCACTACCGTTTATGCGCGTGTAGAAAATCTGTACGGTTGTCCGGCTTTCGCACAGGTGCAATTATCAGCGAATGATGCCGCGCCTGTTTCTGTAAATCCGATTAGCCGATGCGATGCCGATGACGGCCAAACGATTTTCAACCTTAACACCGATGTAGCCGCACAACTTCAAACGCCGCTTCCGCCCGGTACAACGACTCGCTTTTACGCCACGCTTGCCGATGCACAAAACCAGACCGCGGAGTTGCCGAATGCTTTTACGAATGCGACTTCGCCCCAAACCATTTACGCGGTGTTCTCACATCCAACGACTTGTTTTGCGATTACCCCGATAACGCTTACCGTTACCGTGTTCTCTCCCCCAGGCTTCGGACGCGAAACAATCGCACTATGTCCGGGAGAAACGACTGCGCTTTCGGTGCCAGGCCAGTTTTTGAATTACGAATGGTCGGGCGGTGAAAACACGCCTTCTCTTCAGGTGGGTGCGGCCGGGGTTTATTCGGTAACGGTGACAAACGCTTCGGGCTGCACGGCGACGAAAACATTTGACGTAACACTAATCGATCCGGCTGAATATCTTGGAATTTCTACCCGAGAATTTAACGGAACGAACAACCGCATCGAGGTGCTTTATTCGGGATCCGGCGCTTACGAATTTTCGATCGACGGAGTGAATTTTCAGTCAAATGCGGTTTTTACAAACGTGATGCCCGGAACGTATTCGGTGTTTATCCGGGACGCTTGCGGCATATCTGGCCCGTATGAAGTCACGATTCTGGATTACCCGAGATTCTTTACCCCGAACGCGGACGGCACAAACGATACGTGGCAAATTCCGGGACTTATGCCATCGGACCAGATTACCATTTACGACAGGTACGGAAAACTGCTCTACGGTTTTAACGGCCATCAACCGGGATGGAACGGTACTTTTAACAGTCGTGGGCTTCCGGCCACGGATTACTGGTTTGTGTTACAACGGGCCTCGGGCCAAACTATCAAAGGGCATTTCTCGCTCATACGCTAAGGTTTACGTATTTTTGAGCCATGGAAAAGATGCTGCGGCTTTTGGTTTTGATATGTGTTTGGTCGGCTCAGGGCCAATTCAGCAAAACGCATTACATTCCTCCGGTTTCTGCTTCGAATACCGTCGCTGCCGAGGCTCAGTACATTTACATTTCCACGCCAAGTGAAACGCCCGTCGCTTTTGTAATTAAACGCATCGGAGGCACTCCTGTTTCGGGAACCGTTTCGAGAGACAATCCCTATGTGTACAATGCCGGATACGGGAACGCTTCACAGCTTGTCGTGGCTCAGAGTCTTGTTCAATCGGTGCGAAACAACAAGGGTTTTATCATCGAAGCCGAAGACCTGGTTTACGTAACCGTGCGTTTAATTGCGGGTTCGGGGAATCAGGCCGGCGAAATTGTCTCAAAAGGGCTCGCGGCCCTGGGAACGGATTTTCGCATTGGTGCGATGCACAACCTTGCGGTAAGCGCTTACAGCGAAGTCAACTACACTTTTGCATCGGTACTCGCTACGGAAAACAACACTACGGTTTGGGTATCGGGCATTAAACCCGGCGCACAACTGCTGAATAGCGCTAGCGGAAATGCGCCTTTTTCTGTGGTACTCAACGCCGGTCAGAGCTACACTTTTGCCGCTCAGGGTCCACACGAAGCGAACCGGGACGCACTCATTGGCGCGCGCATTCAAAGCGACAAGCCGGTTGCCGTGAATTGTGGCTCTTTTGGCGGAACAAACGGCGCGATGTTCAATCTGGACCTCGGGTTCGACCAGATTGTCTCCGAATCCCGCACCGGAACCGAATACATTTTTATCAGAAGTACGGGCCAGAATTCCGTCGAAACTGTGTTACTCGTGGCCCATCACGACGATACCCAGATTTATGCGAACGGAAATCCAACGCCACTGGCTACGATGAATCAGGGACAATATTATCTGTTCGACGGTTCAGCTTACGGTCCGAACGGAAACCTGTACGTGCAAACCTCGAAGAACGTTTTTGCCTACCAAAGCGTCGGCGACAACTCCCGGACCGATCAGGCGAATCAGGAAACGTTTTTCGTACCGCCGCTAAGTTGTGAAACGCCGAAAATTATCGACAATATTCCGTTTATCGAACAGATTGGTACGCGAAGCTTTACAGGCCGTCTCACGCTTGTAACCGAAACAGCGGCCACGCTCAATTTTACAGTGAACGGAATGGATTTCACGCTCGGTTCGCTGCCGTTTGGGATAACTGCGTCCGGCCCGCATTCGGTACCCGGAAATCCGGGATTTGAAACCTATACGCTTACGGGACTTATGGGCCATGTGTCTGTGTATTCGAGTGCTCAGGTTTATCTCGCGTCCTACGGAAGCGATCAGGCGGCCACGTTTGGCGGGTATTATTCCGGTTTTACGTTTAAGCCAGAAATATCACTCGAAGCCGTCGACGTGATGCAGGCGGCGGACTGCTTGCCGAACGTGATGCTCAACGTCAATGAAATCACAGGATTCGATACGTTCCAATGGTTTTTTAACGACGAACCCATTCCCGGCGCCACATCGGGCCACTACCAGCCGCTGCAACCCGGTTACTATTTTGTGCGCGCGGCGATTTCGGCCTGCAATACGCTCATGGAATCGGACCGGATACCCGTTAGCGTTTGTGCGGCGGATTCGGATTCGGACGGCGTGAACGACAACATCGATCTGGATTGGGATAACGATGGCATTGTAAATTGCAACGAGGCTTTTGCACCCGCGCAGATGAATTTCACATCGGGTCAGATTCAGTCCGGTGGCTATGCAAATGCGTTTTCAAAACAATTGACACAACTCGAAGGACTGGCTTCGGATGATGCGCTCGAAACAAGCGCTGACGGACATTTTACCTCGCGCTTAAACGGGGGAACCGTTCAGGCACAAAAACTTTCATTATCGTTTGACGTTCCTGTTTCAATTTCGCTCCGATATGCCACAGAAGCCGCAGACGAGGATTTGCTCACGGACCGGGGCGAATTCATCATCCGCGCGGCTCACAACGAAACGCTTACGTTGCTAAATCCCGGCAACCAACTGCTCATCGACACGAATTACGACGGCATTTACGAAAGTGGCGTAACCCAACATTCGTCTTTTGAAATCAGGTTCAGACTCGATAGTGCCATGCCTTTAGGTGCTGGAACGGGTGCGTTTGAACTGCGATCGGCACGGGTGTCGCTACTAGAATTTGAACATCGGAATCTTGACAACCTCGAAAGCCGGGCGTCGTTTTTACTCGGCACGCTTTGTCTTCCGCGCGATTCTGACGGCGACGGCATTCCGGACTTTAACGATTTGGACAGCGATAACGACGGCATTCCCGATTCGGTGGAAGCCCAGTCCACTCCGGTTTTTGCGCTTGGCACCGATGCTAATCTGGACGGCATTGACGATGCTTTCGGGTTTGGCCTTCAGCCTTTGGACAGCGATACGGACGGCGTTCCTGATTTTCTCGATCTCGACAGCGATAACGACGGCATATACGACAGTGTAGAATCGGGATTTTCGATCGCGGATCTGGATTATGACGGACGCGTAGACCTGACGGAACCCCTTGGCTTAAACGGTTGGGCCGATGCACTCGAAACGAGCCCGGACAGCGGCCTATCAATGGCGTTGCCGCGCGATTCAGACGCAGATGGAGTTTACGATTTTCGCGATTCAGACGCGGATGGCGACGGTTGCAACGATACTACCGAAGCCGGTTTTTCGGATCCAGACGCAGACGGACAAATCAACTCCGCACCATTGAGCGTGTTACCCACCGGACTTCCTGCCGGAGTAACGTATACGACGCCCGCACCTGATTACGCCGTTGCGGCCCCGGTGGCGATTTTCTCCGAACCTCAGAATGTCGTGGTTTGTACGAATGAAACGGCCGTTTTCACAATAGCCGCAACGCCCGAAGCTGCGATACAGTGGCAATTCCAAAACGCATCGGGCACGTTTGAAAATCTGGCAGAAGGCGGCGTGTTTACGGGAACATCTACGCCGAATCTTGCGGTGCAGGCCATCGGAAATAATTTAGACGGAGGTGTTTTCAGGGCGAAACTTACGCGCGAGGGCAACGGTTGCGATTGGTTTTCCGGCGAAGTTACGCTAACGGTGAATCCGCTTCCGCAGGCGGTTTCTGTAGATTTGCGGCAGTGCGATCCTTCCTCGTTAAACGGACTGTCGGTATTTAATCTGGCGCTCGCGGCTGAAATGTTCACGGCCCAGGTTCCCGGATTCGAAGTGTTGTTTTTTACCGACGATGTATCGGCCCAAAACCCGGCAAATGCGCTGCCGATGATTTACGAGAATACGCATAACATGCAATTGCTCAGTGTGCTGGTCCGGAATCCCGAAACGGGCTGTACACAGATTGGCGCGCTGCGGCTCATTGTCGATGCCTCGCCCTTCGTAGTGCTGCCGGCCCTGGCGGTTTGCGAGGATGTCAATGCAGAAGACGGTTTTGAATCATTCGACCTTACTTCGGTCAACATACCCCTGGCGCCGGATCAGACTGTGGCTTATTTCCGGAATATGACCGATGCGTTACTCGTTCAGTCCCCGGTTGAGAATCCATCGGCTTATGTAAACCAGGGCGCTTACGCACTTGAAAACGTAATTGCGCGCGTGGATGGCTCCGAAGGTTGTGCGCGGTTTTACGAAATTCCGATCCGCGTGTGGCCGTTGCCTCAAATTGCGGAGAACAACGAGAAGGAACCGTTTGTGGTTTGCGTGAACGCGCTTGAATTTACGGCGACCTTATATGCGCTGCCAACCCATTTAAACCCCGCCGATTATACGTACCGGTGGTTTTTTAATGAATTACCGATTCCGGGCGCTCACGGTGCGACGCTCGCGATATCAGCGCAAGGCGATTACCGCGTTGAAGTTCGCAATGTACACGGTTGCACGAAAACACGACATATTCCGGTGGTTTTGTCGAGTTCGGCCATTATAGCCGATGTGTTGGTAACCGACATGCAGCAAAACAACACCATTACGGTGATTCTGACGCCCGACAGCTACGGCAATTACGAATTCAGCCTCGATTATCCGAACGCATTTACGCCAAGCCCTGTGTTTGAGCATGTGCTGCCCGGATTGCATACGGTTTACGTAAACGACAAAAACGGCTGCCCGATTACCTCCACGCAGGTTTGGGTTATGGGCATTCCGAATTATTTTACGCCAAACGCCGATGGTTTCAACGATACTTGGGGCATTGCGGGACTGCATCCTCAGTTCGATTCATCTAAAATTCATATTTTTGACCGATATGGAAAACTGCTCAAAGCCATGTTCGGCTTCCAGATGTGGGACGGTTCTTTTAACGGCCAACCGCTTCCTTCAACCGATTACTGGTATCGGATCGAACTTTCGGACGGCAGACAATTCAAAGGTCATTTTACTTTAAAACGCTGATATGCAAAGATTTTTTTTAATGTTGACACTCGCGCTGACTGTTGCGACTCAAAGCCAGGAATACAATGTCGACACGGGGTCGCTAAAAATTCACGACGAATTTAACTTCGACCCTATTGCGCCAAGAAAGATTTTCGTGTGGATGCCGGACGGTTATTCAGATAAAAACACTTACCCCGTACTGTACATGCACGATGGCCAAATGTTGTTCGATGCGGATCAGACCTGGAACAAACAAGCGTGGGAACTCGACCAGATTATTCCAAAACTCAAACAAAAGTTTATTGTAGTAGGCATTGAGTCAAACAGCGAACGCCAGGCGAATTACCTGCCGCAGAAGCCGTTTGAAATGTTGCCCGAAAAAACGCGGGATTCGCTCTACAACCTAAAATCGGGCAAAAATTACCTGATGCCGGACAAGATAAATTCGGACGATTACCTGCTGTTCATTACAAAGCGCGTCAAACCTTTTATCGACAAGAATTACGCGACCAAACCCGGGCGCGAACATACGTTCATTGGAGGCGCAAGCATGGGTGCCCTGATATCGCTTTACGCCGTGTGCGAATATCCGGAGGTTTTCGGAACTGCGTTGTGCTTGTCAATGCCGTGGCACGGTGTGGGCGAAGCGGCAAACAACCCTTACGAGGATGCCTTGATGCGCTATCTTGACAAAAACTTACCTAAACGCGGAAAGCACCGGTTTTACGTGGATCGCGGCAATCAGGGAATGGATATCGAGTTCGCGTGGGGCCAACAAAAAGCAGACGCAATTTTCAAACGCAAAAAGTACAAATCGCCACATTACATTTCTGCGGTTTACAATGCCGAACACAACGAACATTCGTGGCAGTCTCGCATGGGAAGCATTCTGGAATTTGCCGCCACGGGAAAACCGAATACCGAGATTCAACGCGCCGTCGAGGCCAAATCAGAACAACCGACAAAAAATCCCGAATAAAAAAAGCCGTCTCAAAAAGACGGCCTTCCAATAACTACTAAACGATGAATCAGGCGTTTTTAAATCGCTTGCGGTCGTTTTCGTTCAAATAGATTTTACGCAAACGAATCGACTTAGGCGTTACTTCAACGTATTCGTCTTTCTGAATGTATTCAAGTGCTTCCTCGAGCGAAAACTTGATTGCAGGAACAATGCGCGCTTTGTCATCGGCACCGGAAGAACGAACGTTTGTAAGTTTTTTCGTTTTTGTCACATTGACTGTCATATCGTCCCCGCGTGAATTTTCACCGATGACCTGACCTTCGTAAATGTCCTCGTTCGGATCTACGAAAAATTTGCCGCGGTCCTGTAATTTATCGATCGAGTAAGGAATCGCTTTGCCGTTTTCCATCGAAATCAGCGAACCGTTGATTCGTCCCGGAATTTCACCTTTGAAAGGTTGGTATTCCAAAAAGCGGTGCGACATGATCGCTTCTCCGGCCGTAGCGGTTAGCAATTGGTTTCTCAGTCCGATGATACCACGCGAAGGAATGTTAAAGCGCATGATCATGCGGTCGCCTTTAGGTTCCATGCTCAGCATTTCGCCTTTGCGCACGGTTACGAATTCCACGGCACGGCCCGACAGGTTCTCGGGAATGTCGATTGTGAGTTCTTCTACCGGTTCGCACTTAACGCCGTCAATTTCTTTGATGATAACCTGTGGCTGACCAATCTGGAGTTCGTATCCCTCGCGGCGCATGGTTTCGATAAGCACCGACAAGTGCAGTACACCACGACCGAATACCATGAATTTATCGGCGCTGTCTGTTTCTTCTACACGCAAGGCGAGGTTTTTCTCAATTTCCTTTGCAAGACGGTCTTTGATGTGGCGAGAGGTCACAAACTTTCCTTCCTTTCCGAAGAACGGTGAATCGTTAATCGTAAACAACATGCTCATCGTTGGTTCGTCGATCGCAATGGTTTGCAAAGCTTCAGGATTTTCGGCATCGGCAATAGTATCTCCGATTTCAAAACCTTCGAGTCCTACTACGGCGCAAATGTCTCCGGCGGTTACGTTCGCTACTTTTTTGCGGCCAAGTCCGTCGAATATGTGAAGTTCTTTAATTTTGGATTTGATGATTTTTCCATCGCGCTTTACGAGCGATATATTCATGCCTTCCTTGAGTTCGCCACGCTGCAAACGGCCAATTGCGATACGGCCCGTGAACGACGAAAAATCCAGAGACGTGATTAGCATTTGAGGGGTTCCTTCGCTGACTTTTGGCGCGGGAACGTGCTCCAGAACCATATCCAGCAACGGCTCAAGGCTGTCCGTAGGTTGGCGGAAATCGGTGCTCATCCAGTTTTGTTTGGCCGATCCGTACACGGTAGGGAAATCGAGCTGCCATTCTTCCGCTCCAAGTTCGAACATAAGGTCGAATACTTTTTCGTGAACCTCCTCTGGCGTACAGTTTTCTTTGTCTACCTTATTAATAACAACACAAGGCTTTAGACCGAGGTTGATTGCTTTTTGAAGGACAAAACGCGTTTGGGGCATCGGCCCTTCGAACGCATCGACGAGCAGCAAAACCCCATCGGCCATATTCAGAACGCGCTCCACTTCGCCACCGAAATCCGCGTGACCGGGAGTGTCGATGATGTTGATTTTTGTGCCTTTGTAAATTACGGCCACATTCTTCGAGGTAATGGTAATCCCGCGCTCACGCTCCAGGTCATTGTTGTCAAGGATCAGATCGCCCGTATTCTCTTTTTCGCGAAAAAGCTGGCAATGATACATGATTTTGTCGACGAGCGTGGTTTTGCCGTGGTCGACGTGGGCGATAATCGCAATGTTCCTGATAGAATCCATATATTTTTTTTGAGGGTGCAAAGTTACATTTTATTTTTTGATACGGAATATTTTTATGAGCGCGCTAACTGCTTCATCGCTAAAAGTTAACGGCCTGCGTCGATCAGGTTTTCGAGCAGCCAAAAATGCGGGATTCCGGTTGGAATTTTAATAATTATTGGGTTTGTTTCTATATATTTGCCCGAAAGCGCTTTTTAACATATTTTTAAGCCAACCAAAATATTAGTTTCAACAGGATTACCTGAAACCACAATGCTGCCTGATTCGAGTTTTAGCCATTTG
This sequence comes from uncultured Flavobacterium sp., assembly GCA_964612955.1. GTDB lineage: Bacteria > Bacteroidota > Bacteroidia > Flavobacteriales > Flavobacteriaceae > Flavobacterium. Next base: position 3,829 of record CAZTGF010000013.1, on the reverse strand, counting down.
ATCTGCGGGACTTTCGTGTTTCTCGCCTCTACGCCGGTTTACAGCATTAAAATGCACGGCCAATGAAACAACATTACGCAGACCTTTGCGTGTTGGTGTTACAGCCTGAAGACACTCAGGACGGCTCGCTGACCTTATTGTTGAACGAGGCCCTGCCGGGAATTTGCCTGTGTTCGGATACCCGCCAACCGTGCGATCTCATCCTCGTAGTTTCAACGGAGAAAAAACCGACGAACGCTCTACTTAAAAATGTAGCCGACCGCCCGTTTATCGGAATAATCGACCCCTATTCAGACGAGGCGGAGAAACACTGGATCGCTGCCGGCGCTGCGGACTGTCTCGATAAAAATTCGCTCTCGGCTGCATTGCTGAAACGCTCTGTATTGCTGGCGGTCAAAAACGCTGCGGAAACTAAAAAACCGGAGCCCGAACAGGCGTTT
>CAZTGF010000013.1:0-3289 GCA_964612955.1 uncultured Flavobacterium sp. | reverse complement strand
GCTTTTACGGCATCGATTCAAAGCCAGCCCGTTACATTTCAACAGAAACCCGCGTTTTTATCGACCATAACTGACATTACCGAACAACGCAAATTTGAGAAAGCACTCACAACGAGCGAGAAACGGTTCAAGACGCTTGTACAGGAAAGCGGGACGATGATAGCCGTACTGGATTTGGACGGACGTGCGCAATACCTGAGTCCGAACCACCAAAACGTCATGGGTTACGATTTTGCAAATGACGGAAGCATACGACTTACCGATTATATTCACCCCGCGGATCTGGACGAATTTTCGGCATTTCTGAACCAATTGCGCACCAACACCCGGCTTTATGCCAAACCGTACCGCGGCCGCCGCAAAGACGGAAGTTGGGCCTGGCTCGAAACCATAGGCACTAATGCGCTAAAAATACCCAGCGTAGAAGGGATTGTACTAAACACGCGAGACATTAGCATGCGCATGGAAAACGACAGGCGGTTGCGCGAAATCAGCGACCGTTATTCGGCCATAGCTCAGGCGACGAGCGATGTTGTTTACGAACTCAATTACAAAACCGGCGAAATTCTTCTCGCGAATCCGGGCCATCACTCGTTGTTCGCGTACGAATTTAAAGACAATAAAACCGATCTGGCATTTTTTGATTCCTGCCTGCATCCGGACGATATAGACGCGGTAAAGGATTTCTTCAGACAAACGCTCGAAAAGCCGCACGAGCACCATTTTGTGACCGAATACAGGTTCCGGCGCAAGGACGGCTCTTATGCGTACGTACAGGACCGCTTCCACATTCACTATGAAAACGGCGAACCTTCGACCAAGGTAGGTGCGCTTCAGGATATAAGTTCGCGCAAGTTTCACGAGGTTATCATCGGTTTTGAGAAGGAATTGTACGAGCTCAACGCAAATCCGCAGGTAAATTTTGACGAGATTCCCGAGCGACTGTTTGCTAATTTGAGCAACATATTGCCCGGCGCCAGATTTTCAATTGTCCTGCTCAAGGAGGACCGCCTCGAATATTACGCAGGGAAAGGACTGTCGGCTGAATTTATCGGGCAAATTAACGGCCTGTCCACACATGGCCTGCAGATTTCTACGGGGGCTGCCATCGCCAGAGGAAAGAGCATTTTTACCGATTCAATTTCCAAAGATCCGAGTTGGAAAAAATTCCGAAAAGCGGCCAAACAGGAAAAGCTCGAGACTTGTTGGTCTATCCCGATCCGCAAAATCACGGGTAAAGTTTTCGCTTGTCTGGACATTTATTTCACCGTTTCTAAACTGCCGGACGCATCGGAAATCACGCTTGTGGAAAGGGCCGCGCGCCAGTTGGGCATTCTGCTCGAAAGCCGCGATGCCTCGATTGAGAACCTTCGCGTTCAGGAGCGGTACGACATTGTTGCGAAAGCGACGAGCGATACGATCTGGGACTGGAACATTCTGGAAGATACATTTGAATGGAACCGCGGCATTCAGGGCGTTTTTGGATACAAACGCGATGAAGTAGGCAATAATTCGCGCTGGTGGTTCGATAGGATTCACCCCGAGGATTCGATAAAAATGTCGGTCAAATTGTATTCGTTTCTCGAACAAAAGACCGAAAAATGGCAGGACGAATACCGGTTTGCGTGTGCCGACGGATCGTATAAATACGTGTACGACCGTGCGTTTCTCGTAAAAGACAGCGATGGAAAACCCATCAGGATGATCGGGGCAATGCAGGACGTAACGCGGCAAAAACAGGAGGAACAGCGACTTAAACTGCTCGAAACTGTGATTACGCAGATGAAGGATTCGGTCATCATTACAGAATCGGACAGTACGGGCAAAAAAGTACCGAAAATCGTATTTGTGAACCCGGCATTTACCGCGATGACCGGCTTGGAAAGCGATGAAGTCATCGGCAAACCGCCTACGATATTCCTCGACAAAAAAGCCGTAAAGCAGGAATTCAGAAAAATGATTCAGGCGCTTAAAGACCGTCAGGAATTCAAACTCGAAACTCCTAATACAAAGAAAAACGGCGAACCGTATTGGATTAACTTTTCGATGATTCCGATTACAAACGGCGAAGGCGAACATTCGCACTGGATTTCGATTCAGCGCGACATTACCGAAGAAAAACGGCAGGAAAAAGAGAAAGAACACCTGATTCGCGAACTGACTCAGAATAACAAGGACTTAAAACAGTTCTCGTACATTACGTCTCACAACCTTCGCGCACCGTTGTCAAATCTTATGGGATTGCTGAATCTGCTCGAGGAAATGCCGTTCGAAAATGCCGAATTAAAGGCGATCGTGAACGGGTTGCACAAATCCACGCATTTGCTCAACGAAACAATCAGCGACCTTGTCAAAGTGGTTATCATTAAGGACAACCCTTCGATTCAGAAAGAAGAAGTGCTTATTAAAGACGTTTTTGAAAATGTGTTCAACCAACTCAGTTTTTTAATAAGTTTGCATCGCCCGTTTATTAAGTTGCAACTGGAACGCGTTTCGATTCTGAACATTAATAAAGCGTATCTTGAAAGCATTTTGCTAAATTTGCTGACCAATGCCATTAAGTATCGTTCGGATAAACGCACGCTCAAGATTTTCGTCTCGTCCAAAATGGTGGGCGATTCGATCTCGCTCGTGTTCCGCGACAACGGCATAGGAATAGATCTGGAACGACATCGCGACAAGATCTTCGGACTGTACCAACGCTTTCACAATTACCCGGACAGCAAAGGTTTGGGGTTATACCTCGTAAAATCTCAGGTTGAGAGCATGGGAGGAACAATTTCCGTAGAGAGTACGGTGGATAAAGGCACAACCTTTACGCTTACATTTAAGAAACAAACGACCTAATCGATTATTATAAATTCACATGTTGCAAAAAATTCTCTGCGTAGACGACGATCCTATTACGCTGATGTTGTATAAAATGGTAATTGCCAAAGCTGAATTCGCCGGTATTGTAGACACGGCCAGCAATGGAGAGGATGCCTTGCGGTATTTTGACAGGTTGCGCGAACAAGGGGACGAAGCGCCCGCACTTATATTCCTGGATCTGAACATGCCGATTATGGGCGGATGGGAATTTCTCGATTCTTTCGCCGTATCCGATTACGCACTGTTCAGCGACGTCAAAGTCATCGTGCTATCGTCTACGATAGATCCGCGCGATATCGAAAAGTCGAAGTCGTATCCGATGGTAATCGATTTCCGGTCCAAACCGATTTCCCGCGAAATGCTCGCCGAACTTACGGGAACTTTAATCTGAAATCCCGGATATTCTAAATAAAAAAAG
>CAZTGF010000012.1:28636-40244 GCA_964612955.1 uncultured Flavobacterium sp. | reverse complement strand
TGGTTTACCGATGCCGATTATGCGCGAAAAGGCAACCTGATAAAATGGAATCCGGCCGTAAAAACCCAGGAAGATAAAACCGCGCTTTGGCAAGCTTTGCTAGACGATCGCATCGATGTAATAGCAACGGACCACGCTCCTCATACGCTTGCCGAAAAATCGCAGCCGTATCTGTCGGCACCTTCAGGCGGGCCGCTCGTACAGCATTCGGTAGTGGCCATGTTTGAAATGTTTCATCAGGGCCGGATTTCGGTAGAGAAAATTGTTGAGAAAATGGCGCACAACCCGGCCGTCGTGTTCAAAATTCAAAAGCGCGGCTTTATTCGCGAAGGATATTACGCCGACCTTGTCATTGTAAACCCCGCGGCGCCTTGGAATGTTAAAAAGGAAAATATTCTGTACAAATGCGGTTGGTCGCCGTTCGAAAACGATAACTTTAAATCGCGCATCATGTTCACTATTGTGAACGGACAAATTGCGTATGCAAACCAGCGTGTGCGGAACGTGAAGGCCGGACAGCGACTTTTGTTTGACAGGGTATGAGATACTTGATAATTCTTGCGGTATTGGTGTTGGCGGCTTGTTCGGGGAGCGTGAAAAAACCCGACAATCTGGTCAGTGAGCAAACAATGGTCGACGTGTTCTACGATTTGGCCGTGATTGACGCGATGCGTTCCCAGCAGCCTGCGCGCGTGAATTTTGCGCCGAACCTGCAGCAGTACGTTTACGAAAAGTACGATATCGACAGTTTGCAATTTGCCGAGAGCAATCGCTATTACGCTGCCGATGTGGAACGCTACCGGAACATGGTTCAACAAGTCGCAAAAAAACTTCGCGATGAGCAAAAGGCGCTTGAAGACAAAACAGGTGTAGCGCCCGAAGCAGATTCAGCCGAAGGCCAGATTCGTTAAGCGCGCGATTTCTTCTCCATTGCGACAACCCGGTCGATATAAGGCAGTATGGGAGTGAATTTAAACGGAAGTACTTTGTTTAATTTGGCCGATGAGAATTCGCGCCGATAGTGCAAGGCCGCACGCGTTTCCTTTGGCAATTTGCGTTTTCCGCCGTTAAATAACGACGCGATAAAATCCAGAATGCCCGCAATCCGCGTCATTGCGGGCGACGCTTTGAACGCCGGGCGTTTTACTCCAAGAGCATCGGCAGCGCGGTTGGCAATGTCTCTAAAGGCTACGGTTTCTGAAACTGCGATAAACCGTTCGTTTTCGATGTTGCTGTTCATGAGTTTATATATGATTTCCACAACGTCGTTTACGGCTATGAATCCTGTAGCTCCGTCCGTGTAAAACGGAAATCCTTTTTCAATCGTGCTAAACAAAAGACCGCTTCCGCTGTCCCAAAATCCGGGACCGAGAACGACGGCGGGGTTTACAATAACGGTGGAAAGGCCTTCCTGTTGGGCGCGCCAAACCTCGATTTCAGCGCCGTATTTTGAAATGGCGTAATAGCTGCGCGCTTTTTCGGGGTTCCATTCCATAGCTTCGTCGATGTGGAGTTCTCCGGGTTTGGGTTCTCCCAGCGCGGCAATGGAACTTACGTGACACAATTTTTTTACACCAAATGCAAGCGCACAGTTGACGATGTTGGCCGTGCCTTCGATGTTCGTCTTTCGCAGCCGTTTTTCGTGAGCGGCGTTGAATGAGATAAAACCGGCACAGTGGTATACGCGGCTCACATTCTCAAATGCGGTTTCAAGCGCGGGAATATCGCAAAGATCTGCCTGGTGCCACTCGATTTTTTGGAAAAGGTCCGAGGCTTCGTATTGGGCGAATAGCGCTTTTGTTTTGGAAATGCGCGACGGATCGCGGTACAAAGCACGAACGGAGTGGCCGGCTTTGAGCAGATATAGTGCCATATGGGCGCCGATAAGTCCGGTGGCTCCGCTAACGAGATTCATGCGCCAAAGGTACAAAAATAGCCCCGATAGCAGTGAACTCATTTGTTAGGGGCGGGCGCAGCCCGCCCCTAACAAATAGTGGAACGGATAGCGGGAAACAGCTCCCAAAAAAATCAATTTGAGCCAAAGCAGGAAATAGTATCTTTGCCAAAATTTACGAAATGCAGAACCTTGTTGAAGAGCTTAAATGGCGCGGCTTGTACCACGACAGCATGCCGGGAACCGAAGAAGAGTTGACGAAAGGACCCGTGACGGCCTATATAGGATTTGACCCAACGGCGGATTCGCTCCATATTGGCAGCATGGTTCAGATAATTCTGTTACTGCACCTGAGACGTTTCGGGCATAAGCCAATTGCGCTTGTTGGCGGAGCTACGGGCATGATCGGGGATCCGTCGGGGAAATCTGACGAGCGAAATCTGCTCGACGAAGCTGCACTCGAACGCAATGTGGCCGGTATTAAACGCGTATTGTCGCGCTTTCTGGATTTTGGTGCACAGGACGACCGCGCCCCGCTTATGGTGAACAATTACGATTGGATGAAGGATTTTTCGTTTATCGATTTTGTTCGTGAAGTGGGGAAACGCCTTACCGTAAATTATATGATGGCCAAGGATTCGGTTAAAAAGAGACTGACCGGCGAAGTGGGCGAAGGAATGTCGTTTACCGAGTTTACCTACCAGTTGATTCAAGGTTACGATTTTTACCACCTGCACAAACATTACGGTTGCACGCTTCAGATGGGCGGCAGCGATCAATGGGGAAATATCACCACGGGAACAGAGCTGATCCGGCGCATGAACGGACACGAAGCTAAAGCATTTGCGCTGACTACGCCACTCGTTACAAAAGCGGACGGATCGAAATTCGGGAAGAGCGAAGGCGGAAACATCTGGCTCGATGCAGATAAAACGTCGGTATATAAATTCTACCAATTCTGGCTGAACGCGACCGATGCCGATGCAGAGAATTACATTAAAATCTTTACTTTCCTGGATCGCGATACGATTGAAAGCCTGATTGCAGAACACCATGAGTCGCCGCATTTGCGTTTGCTTCAGAAGCGTCTGGCCCAGGAAGTAACAACGCTTGTTCACTCGAAAGAAGCTTTAGAAAAAGCGGTTCAGGCATCTGCAATTTTATTCGGGAATGCAACTTCGGAAGATTTAAAACAACTCGACGACCAAACGTTTCTCGAAGTTTTCGACGGCGTTCCTCAAGCCGAATGCTCCACTGCTGATTTGGCCGATGGCGTTGACATTGTCTCGTTGCTGAACGAAAAATCGGGTTTTTTGAAATCCAACGGGGAAGCCCGGCGCGCATTGGCAGAAAATTCAATCTCGGTGAACCGCGAAAAAGTTTCGGATGGCTTTGTGCTCTCAGCATCGGACTTGATTAACGGAAAATTTGTGCTGTTGCAGCGCGGCAAAAAGAATTATTTCATTCTGCGTTTTGTCTGATTCAGAGCACCATAAGGTTGCATCCGCGGATGTCTGCGTGGTCAAACCGGCCCAGCACTTCAAACGATCCGTCGGCGTAAACTTTGCCGAGATCCTGAGTGGCTATAAACGCGCAGGAGTTCAGGTTTGCGAGGTCGATGATGTTAAGGCCGCCATTTTTTCCGGGGCCGTTTAGCGTTAGCGGGTCTTCGGGATCGCGGGTGAGTACTTTCATCCAGGCTGGCGTGTGAAATCTCCCTTCGCCGCTTGAATAGGCTTGCGACAAAAGTTCGGTCATCCCGTATTCAGAGTGAATTGAATGCGTACCAAAGCCGTTTTTCAGTATTGCATGTAGCTCTTCGCGCACGAGTTCGCGCCGCCTGCCTTTCATGCCGCCTGTTTCCATGACAATTGCATTTTGAAGGTTGAAACGCCGTTTTTCGACGAGATCCAAAAGCGCGTAACTCACGCCGATAAGCAGGATATTTTCGGTGGAATCGATATGTTCGAGTTTGTTTGCGAGTGCGTCCAGATTGTTCAGGTAGAAGCCGCTGTGTGGATTTTGGCTTTGTTCAATCAGGTCCGATGCCATGTATACGAGCGATGAGCCGCCGCGTTCGAGATAGGACGGGAGTAGCGCAAGAATCGCGTAATTTGTTACATCCCCGTAAAAGGCCGAAAACGTTTGGCGGAAACTCTGTTTGTAGAGGCTTGCATACGCCACTTCATGACGGCTGGTTTGTGCGCCTGTGGTTCCGGAACTCGTGAATACAATTTCAGGCGTTTTGTTTTCGGTTATAATTTTGTGGCTCTTGAAAAAGCCAATCGGCAAGAACGGAATGTCCGACACGCTTTTAACTACGGCGGGCGATTTTGTAAGGTGGTTACAATAATCGCGATAGACAGCGTTTGTTTCGTACTGGTAGCGGAATGTTTTCAGCGCGACTTTATCGAACTGCTTTTTACCTGAAATCTGAAAAATATCCTCTGCTGCAATCATGGGTTAAAATTACTTAAAATAAAAAGCCCCACACAAGGCGGGGCTCTTAGTATTGCTAATGCGGAAATTATTTCACGATTAACTTTCTTGTAGCGGTTTTTCCGTTTTCGGTAATTTTTACAATGTAAACCCCGTTTTTAAGCGCTGAAACATTTACAGCCTGCTCATTCACAGATGCCTTAACTACTTGCTTGCCCAATACGTCGTAAACTACAACATCCTTTTTACCGTTGTTGGTAGTATTGATGAACAATTGGCCGTCAGCAACAGGGTTTGGGAACAATGTAAGTCCTTTAATATCGTTTTGTGCAACGCTTAATGTGTATTGTCCGAAAGGAACCACTGTAGAGAAAGCAGCAGCCTCCTGACAGATACCGAGGTTGTTCAATGAACCACCGATGGCTGGAGTAGTGTAGTCGCCTCCGCCAAACGTCCAGTTCGCAACTGTAAAGTTAGATCCGTCTGGTCCTGTGCCGTTGTTGCGCTTTGCCCATGAATCTGTGTATTCCCATACTTCACCTGTACCGTCAACGCTTTCAACGCCGTATTGATCGATAACCGTTGAAGTCGCCGCGTGGATAATGCGCACGCGATCGTCTCCGTTAACGTTCATGGTTGATGGAGCAGTTCCGTAAACGAGTACGTTTTCACTTGGAATATCGGCAAACTCAGCAGCAAAAACACTACCTATAACCTGTGGATCGCCATAAACTACATAAACGAATGTATTGGTACGTGTCCCTAAAGCGGCAAGGTTTAAGTCTGTGCCCCAAGTGGTATTGGCATTGGTTTGGTTTTGCAGCGTGTAGTCGGCAAAGTTTACAGTGCCACTCGCGTAAATCTCAAGGGCTTTCGGATGGCCTCCAGGGCAATCACCGTCCATGATGCCTGTGATGATCGGAGTCTGAGCAAACGTCAGCCCGGCAATGGACATAAACAATAATGAGTAGATTTTTTTCATCGTTTTAGGTTTTGATTCAAAATTTCACACAAAGATAATCGGTATTTTCGGGTAACAGGTACGCGTAACACAAAAATAACACGATATTTTTTACTAAAAATTGCTACTTGACAATCAGTTTGCGCGTCACTACGATCTCGCCTTCTTTAATCCGGATCATATAAACACCCGGGGAAAGCCCCGAAACCGACAGTTCTTTGCTTACTTGCTGCTGCAACACCTGTTTGCCGAGGACATTAAAAATTGTCACCTCTTTTTCCAATGAAGATTTAGAGGTGATATAGATTTTACCCGTGTTGACAGGATTCGGGTAGAAGCCGATTTCCTTTGCACTCTGGGCCGAAATTCCAATTGAAAACAATAGGAAAATAGCAAGGGTTAAAAAGTATTTTTGATTCATAGGGCAAATTTGTTAGGTAAAGGTAATAAACTAATTCCAAATACGTTGTCAAAAAAGTTGGAAGCCGTTCAGGGACGTTCGCGTTCAAATACAAAAAAAGTACCATTGTTTGACCAAAGGTACTTTTCTGATAAAGTTTGTTGTTACAGAATTTTTTCCGATTGTGAGCAGATTAGTCGAGTCCGACCGTCCAACCTTGTGTCCATGAAGGAGTTGAGGTTCCGTTTCCTGCGCCGGTCGCGGCATCGTTTACCGTGTAAATTCCGCTTACGTCAACGATGTCTCCGGCAGTGTTTTTACCTGCGCTTTGCATTGTGATTTGAGAGAACCTTACGTTTGTCGCGCGCAGTGTGCCGTCTGCTACGTAACCGGTACTTTCGTCGTGCTGAACATCGAACCCTGTACTAAAGTTGCTGAGTACGATATTGTCAAACATTCCTTTTGTTCCTACGCGGAGTTTAATCGCCTGAGGTTCGGCGCCCTGATCTCCGAGTCCGATCAGCGTCATGTTTGCAATGTACGGGTTTGCAATGGGTGCAGCCGTGTGATTGCCGGAATTGTTATCCGCTTCAATGCCGCGGTGGCCACGTCCCAATCCGAGTTTTCCGTACCAGAATTCGTTGGTGCCGTTCCAGCCTTCGGTCCAGTCGAACTGATCGTCCTCGTTTGAAGTGGCTACAAGATACTTTGTATTTACTGTGCCGCCGAAAAATTCAAAACCGTCATCGGCGCCTTCGTGAACCTGAATGTATTCAACTGTCGTTCCGCTGCCAACGCCAAAAAGCGAAAGTCCGTTAAATTCTTTTTCGCTGTTGTAGGCAAAACCGGAATACTCAATTCTCAAATAGCGGATAGAACCGGAATTGTCGTTTTCAACGCTACCGCCGTAAGTGAGTTCCGAAACTTCTGCCGAGGCCGTTGCTCCTTTGTTAATGGGTGCCCGTCCGCAAATCACTAATCCGCCCCATTGGCCCGGTGCGCCCTGGCCCAAAGCCGACTGAGCGCTCGTCATAACCACGGGATTCGAAGCGGTTCCGTTCACGTATATTTTTCCGTCCTGAGCCACGGCAATGTACGAGGTTCCCGTAGTGCCTTCGATTCTGGTTCCGGCGGGAATCGTGAGTGTGGCGCCGGCCTGAACCGTAAGACGCCCCGTAAGTTTATAAACGGTGCCCGCATCCAGCGTCACGTTTCCATCGGTAATATCGCCTTTAAAGTCGTCCGCATTTAATACGAAAGACGAAACAGGGGCAGAGACGCCATCGTCGCTCGAGCACGAAGTCAAAAACGCAGTCGCGAACAAGCTCAGGGCTAAGAATTTTTTTAATGCTTTTTTCATTGTGGTTAAATTTTAGATTGTGTTGATTTTCTGAGACAAAAGTCGGCAGCCGTTGCGATATCTGCGTTTTGGCAACATCAAGGTTTGGTTACCGAATCTCCGCTTGTTTGTAAATTTTGTGTGAGCCGCTTAACCTTTTCTTAGAATTCGTAACTGAATCCCAGGCTCAGGTTTAACCCTTTTGTATAAGAAAGCACGCGTACATCGCCCCCGGTATTTTCCTGAACGCGGTCCACGCGCGGATTAAGCAGGTTTTTGGCCGATAGATTCATCCCCAGGTTTTCGTTGATTTTGCTTCGGACAATCAGGTCCAGCGAACCCACGGCTTTGTCCACGAGATTTCCTTTCATTTCCGTTCCGAGTGCGTACAATCGGTCCGAGAAATAAGCGTACGCCAACGTAGCACTAAGGTTGGACGTGCCCTCGTTCCACGATTTAAACAGCGAAACATCGGCGTTGAGCAGCAGGTCAGATGCGCCTGTGAAACTGTCTTTATCGCTCGTGAGGTTAATGTTGTAGTTGGTTTCGCGACGCACTTTTTCCGAATCCAGGTCTTGCTGCGTTGTCATATAAGCTGCGTTAAAACCCGCGGAAAGCCGGTTGGCATCGGAGGGACCGAATCGCATCATCGTTTTTCGCCATTCTACCTCGATTCCCGCCACATAACCCGATTCGCCCGTATTTAAGAACGAGATATCGTTTGTGGACGAAGCCAGCGTTACCTCGTTAATCGGATTTTGAATGTACTTTCCAAAAATAGTCGCGGATATAATTTCGTCGCCCTTCGGAAAATATTCCCATTTCAAATCCACGTTATAATCGTCCGAACTGTATAAATACGGGTTTCCCACTTTAACTTCGGTCACATCTTCGTACACGAAAAGCGCGCGCTCCTTAAACTGTGGAAGCGTGTATGTCTTGCTCGCCGCAAACCGTAGGTTGGTTTTGTCGTTGTATTCGTATTTGAGAACGATGCTTGGCAGCAGTTCATTTTCTTCGAGCTTGTTTCTGTTGCCCGAATTGTCGAGCTGGGTTTTCCATAAAACGTCTTGTCCGATTTGTTCTGCACGAAGCCCGATAAGCGAAGTAAACCTGTCGTTCCATTTGTATTCCACCGAGGCAAAACCTGCGTGAATGGTTTGTTCGCCCGAGTAATGCTGAGGTTCCAGGGTTCCGCTAAACGTTTCCATCGTAAAATAGTCCGATGCGAAATTTTGGGCGTTAAAAAAGGCGTCGAGGTTGTCCGGATTCACGACCGAATCGCGCTGGTCATTTGACACCCGAAAGTTGAATTGCGTCGCTTCGAAATCGCGGTTTTTAAAGCGGCCGTTGTAACCTGCAGTGAGTTTTCCTCTGAACAGTCCCGACTCATCGGCCCCGAACTTAAAATGTGCCGATACATTCGCGCCAAATTCGCGCTCGGTCATGTGCTGAAAATAGCGGTGATTGTCTGTTGTTGTATTCGTGGCAAGTACATAACCGCCCTGAGTATTGTTAAAGCGCAACGTGTTTTGGGTCCGGTCCGGCATATCGCTCGAAATCTCGTTAAACGAGGTTCCCCATTTTAGCCCAAGGCGCTCCGAGAGATCGTGTTCGCCCAAAAGCTGGTGTACAAAAAGCCGGTTTTGCGTGTAGGTGCCGCGTTTGATCAGGCCGTTGTCATCCTCCGCTATGTCGCGAATGAAACCCTCGTACCTGTCGTTCACAAGAGACGAAGAATTCACGAGCAAAAAATTGTAGCGCAGCCGGTGGTTGTTATCGATTTTATATCCCGCGTTAAACAATCCCGTAGTATTTGTGGAATACGCAAAACGCTGCTGTTCAAACGACTTTAATTTCGCGCCCTGAGCACTTACACTTTGGTTAATTCCTTCCCTGAAATGAAAGCCGTTTTCAAATCCTGCAGACGCAAACAGCGAGAGTTTTCCACTGGCGCCCACGTTAAAACTGCGTCCGGCCTTAAGCGCGATGTTTCCGGAAACGGGCACTGTTTTTTCCGATGTCAGCCGGTTCTGAAAACGAAAATCTCCGAGCGGATTCTCAGGAATATTGTCCGATGAATAGCCGAATTTATTTCGGTCCGAAGGAAGTAAGAAAGTTCGCTGATTCAACGCATTTGTATTGCCCGACGCGCCGATGTCGATCTGAAAAAGCCGGTTCGATGTAAAATTCTTAGAAACGATATTCACGTTCGCGCCGGCAAAATCGCCATAGGCTTCAGGTGTGTAAATCTTGTCAATCGAGATGTATTCAACGATATCTGTAGAAAAAAGGCCCAGGTCGATGTTCTTTTTCTCCGGATCGTTAGAAGGGATCGGAAGGCCGTTCATCGTTGTGGCGTTGTACCGGTCCCCGAGGCCGCGCACGAAAATCGCACCACTGCCTTCTTGCCTGGTAATGCCTGTTGTTTTGGTAAGCGCCGTCGCAACATCGCCCACACCTTTGCGCGAAAGTTCCTGTGCTCCAATGTTCTGTTTAAATTCCACGGCGTTCTTTTGATCGAGTAGTAACGCGGTTTCCCTTTCGCGGTTTACCCGGGTTTGAATCACGACATCGGCTAGTGTAAAACTTTCGCTCGCGAGCGATTGGTTAACATGGAGCGTTTGGCCCTGCGCAATTGAAATTTTCGTTTGCGCCGATTCGTACCCCAGAAAACTAAACGACAAAGTGTAATCTCCGGGCGGAAGCGAAAGGGAGTAATGTCCGTTTTCATCGGTGGTTGTTCCAATAGGTTTTCCAATGACAGAGATGTTTGCAAACGGTAGCGGTTCATTGTCCAGATCCTTGTCGGTCACGGTTCCTTTCAGCGTTCCACTTTGCGAAAATCCGTGGGCGGCCGCAAAAAAAAGGATTAAAAAAGAAAGCAGATTTTTCATCAGTTAGTGTTGTTAGCATTTGGCGGCAAAGTTCCCGGGCTTGTGTAAAAATGGAGTTAGGTGTAGGTTATGGTTTAGTAAGCGGCTTGTTACCTCTGGGTTAACGGATTAAATTACCGTTAAGCGGGCATGTGGAGCGGCTTTTATCAGTACTTTTGCCCGGAACAACCAGCGAAACGCATTAATGAAAAAGAAAGACATCCGAATCTTACTCGTTGACGACGAGCCCGATATTCTTGAAATCGTAGGGTACAACCTGGCTCAGGAAGGCTATCAGATTTCAACCGCGGGCGACGGTAAAGAAGCCATTGCCAAGGCGAAGAAAGAACTGCCTCACCTGATTATCATGGACGTGATGATGCCCGAAATGGACGGCATGGAAGCCACCGAAAACATTCGTCAGATTCCCGAACTTTCAAACACCATCATCACCTTTTTAACAGCGCGCAGCGAAGAATATTCCCAAGTCGCCGGTTTCGATGCAGGTGCCGATGATTACATCACAAAGCCGATCAAACCCAAACTGCTCGTGAGTAAAGTAAAAGCGTTACTGCGGAGGCTCAAGGACGAAAATAAGGAATCGGAGGTGCTTCACGTGGCCGGAATTGAAATCAACCGCGAAGCCTATAAAATCGTAAAGGAAGGAACCGAAATCTTTTTGCCGAGAAAAGAATTTGAGCTGTTTTACCTGCTCGCGTCCAAACCCGGAAAAGTGTTCAAGCGCGAGGAGATTCTGGACAAGGTTTGGGGGAACGAAGTCGTTGTGGGCGGCCGTACAATTGATGTTCACATTCGGAAACTGCGGGAAAAAATTGGTGAAGATTTGTTTAAAACCATCAAAGGTGTCGGCTATAAGATCGAGGTGTAACCCATGGCATCGAACTTCAGGAAATCGTACCGTTTTGCGTTAAAATCGGCGCTCTACATTTCGGTGTTTTCGGCCGGATTGCTGCTTGCGTTCAGTTATTTCATCGACGCAATTACCTATGTTCACGCACTGATTTTCGGGCTTTGCGTCGCGGCTTTTGCGTTTCTTGTGCTGCAATATCGCGTAGAGCATTTCATTTACCGACGCATCAAAAAGATTTACGACGATGTTTCGTTTCTCGATTCGGAAAGTTTGAGAAAGCAACCCATTACCACCGATATGGCGACGCTTACCCGAGAGGTTAAAAAATTCGCGCTCGACAAGAAGACCGAAATCGAATCCCTGCGCGTGCGAGAAGATTACCGACGCGAATTCCTCGGAAACGTATCGCACGAACTCAAAACCCCATTGTTTACGGTTCAGGGCTATTTGTCCACATTGCTCGATGGGGCGATGCGCGATAAATCGGTGCGAAAAAAATACCTTCAACGGGCCGAAAAAGGTGTGGAACGACTCGTGTACATTGTCAACGACCTGGACATGATCGCGAAACTTGAACTCGGGGACATTACTCTGGACCGGCGCGATTTTGACATTGTGAAAATGGTCAAAAGCGTGTTCGAACTGCTCGAAATTGAAGCGGTAAAAAAGGACATTCTGCTGCATTTTGACCAGCGTTACGTTCAGCAAATACGCGTGAACGGCGATAAGGAAAAAATAGCGCAGGTGCTCACGAACCTGATTATGAACTCTATAAAATACGGGCGCGAAAAAGGCGCCACGGAAGTCAGTTTCCAAAATTTCGGCCCG
>CAZTGF010000012.1:19476-28536 GCA_964612955.1 uncultured Flavobacterium sp. | reverse complement strand
TGGCCCGGCGTTGGCACAAAAAAACAGCGTTTGCACTGCATAGCGTTCAGGTCCAGAATGGTGGTGTAACCGGACCGGCTCAGGATGATGCGGCTTTCGGCAATCGCGGTTTGCACTTGTTCGGACGTCAGATAGTTGACAATTTCGAGGTTGTTTTCAGGCGTACGACCTGAATTTTCGGGCATGACCACACCGCGTACAAATAGCACGCGTTCAGAGGTGGCTCGCGCCATCGCCAGTAATTTCTGTTCAAATTGGGTCCTTGCGGGTTCAGGTCCCGAGAGGAGTACGAGTACGTCGTATTTAACCGCGGCTTTTTCTATCGGTTTAAAACGGCTTATCGGGCCAATGTAAACGGCTTTGGCATGCGGACCAATGTGGCCGAGTCTGCCGCTTAAACCGGGATTTTGTGGCGCATCGGGAATCCACCACTTATCAAATTTGCGCATAAGTTGCCGGTGCACCATCGTAGTCAACCACGTTGTGAAGCCCGAAAGCACGCGAAGTTGATGGGTGATATACGCTGAGGGTACGCCTTTGAGAAACGCGCCCGGGCGATTGTCCGAAATCACGCCTGCAAAACGATACGTCTTATGCCACTGCTCAATCATCTTGTTTTCGGCACGAATCGCAGATACTATCGCAGGTAACCGTCGCATCAAATGGCGTTTAAAATCTTTCCGATTGTTGCCATACGTAATGTCATACGCCGGTAATTCGAGAACTTCCAGATGCGGAAATTCTTTAGCTAACAGCGTTTTGGCCGCTCCGTCAGAGGCAATGATCACTCGGTAGCCGCAGTGTTCAAGCGCGTTCACAACGGGAATGCATCTTGTGGCGTGGCCGAGCCCCCAGTTTAAAACGGCTATCAATATGCGCGGTGTGGAATCGGTTTGCATCGGGCTAATTTATGAACGCAGTTGGGTTGAATTCGTTAATTTTGCAAAAATTCTGAAAAACGTGGGAAGCAAAAATAAATTAAAGCGATTTAGGGAAAACGAAACTTTTGCAAATGTCGTTCAGCCGGACCGGGACGTGTTGCTTTCCGATGCGTTTGAATTAAAAGGAAACTGGAACCGCGACTTCTTTAAAAACGACAATCCTATCGTACTGGAACTCGGATGCGGAAAGGGCGAATACACTGTGGCGCTCGCTTCTAAATTTCCCGAAAAGAATTTCATCGGCGTAGATATTAAAGGCGCGCGATTCTGGAGAGGTGCAAAAACGGCGATCGCAGACGGAATACAAAACGCGGCTTTTCTTCGCACTCAGATTGAACTCATCGACAAAACTTTCGGGCCCGGCGAAGTCAGCGAAATCTGGATTACGTTTCCGGATCCGCAGATTAAATACAAGCGCACAAAGCACCGCATGACAAACGCATCGTTTTTAGACCGGTACAAGAAAATTCTGGTGCCAAACGGCCTTATGCATCTGAAAACAGACAGCGAATTCATGCACGGTTACACGCTTGGATTGCTGCACGGCCTTGGATGTGAGGTCATTTACGCCAATCACCACATTTACCGCAACGAAGGCGCACCCGAAGAAGTTACCGGCATTCAGACGTTTTACGAATCTCAGTATTTGGCCCAGGACAAACCGATTACGTATATTCGGTTTAAAATTCACTAAATGCACTATGCGCTGCCGCTTCTCGTAGGATTTTTATCATCTTCGATCGGCGTGATTCCTCCGGGCATGCTCAATATGACTGCGCTGAAGATCCGAATGCACGAAGGGAAATCGCGTGCGTTTGTGTTTGCGTTAGGCGCCTGTTTGATTCTGTGCGTACAGGCGTTGTTAGCCGTTGTGTTTGCGCGGTATCTGGAACGTAACCCCGTGGTGTTGCTGCATTTGAGAGAAGCTGGCGCGGTGTTGTTTCTGCTGCTGGCCGTATATTTTTTCTTTTTTGCAAAGCCGCCCGTACTCGTTCCCGATGGAGATCTGGGGCCGAGCAAACGCAGCCGTTTTTTTGGCGGAATGTTGCTTTCGTGTCTGAACTTTTTTCCGATTCCGTTTTACGTGTTCATCGGCTTGCACCTTGCGGCTAATGCGGTCGCGCCTATGGATACGACGTTTATGAGTTTGTTTGTCGCGGGGATTTTGTTCGGAAGTTTGTTCGGGTTTTACTGTTTTGTGACTTTTTTTGTGCGCCTTGCAGATCAGACGCGCTTTTTGATTCGCAATATGAATCGCACCATTGCAATCGTGTTGTTTGCCGTAGCCGCGTACACTATCATTCAAATCGTTTTGTTCGATGCCCACTTCAAATCTCTTTTTTGAACGCGTTTACGATCTGGTCCGACAAATTCCGCCCGGAAAAGTCTGCACTTTCGGGCTTATCGCTAAAGGGATTGGTTCGGAAGGTTCGGCCCGCATCGTCGGTTGGGCGCTCAACGCATCGCACACCGGGGCTGATGTTCCCGCACACCGCGTTGTGAACAGAAACGGTCTGCTCACGGGCAAACACCATTTTGAAGGCGTAAACCTCATGCAGCAGTTGCTCGAAAACGAAGGCATTATTGTGCGCGAAAACAAGGTCGTCAACTTTGAGAAACACTTATGGATCCCGCCCGTTTACATCGGCCCTGAAGACTGATTTTCACGCGGATCGCATCGTCTTAAAAATCGTCAAAGTGCAAACGGTAATTATTGAAAATTCAAACAATTAGGCGTATCTTTGCAATTCGAATTGAGTCTAAATAAAGACAAAACTCCCTATGAAATTAGATAGAAAAGAAATACTCAAAGCGCTGGAAACCATAACGGTGGCTGGCGAAGGGAAAAATATGGTCGAAAGTGGCGCTGTGCAAAACGTTGTAACTTTTGGCGATGAAGCCGTTGTAGATCTCGTATTAAACACTCCGGCCATGCATATTCGCAAGCGGGCCGAGGACGACATCAAAAAGCTTATCCGCGAGAGATTTTCGCCAGATGCCAAAGTAAAAGTCAACGTCAAAGTTGAAACCCCCGAAAAATCGACCGACGCGCCAATCAAAGGCAAAATGATTCCCGGCATTTCCAACATTATTGCCGTGGCTTCCGGAAAAGGAGGTGTGGGCAAAAGTACCGTAACTGCGAATCTGGCAGTTAGCCTTGTGCGTATGGGCTTTAAAGTTGGTGTGCTCGATGCTGATATTTACGGTCCGTCTATGCCGATTATGTTCGATGTTGAAATGGAGAAGCCCGTTTCTGTCACCGTGGATGGCCGTTCTAAGATGAAGCCTGTTGAAAGTTACGGCATTAAAATGCTGTCGATCGGTTTTTTCACGGCTCCGAGTCAGGCGGTAATCTGGCGTGGTCCGATGGCTGCCAAAGCGCTCAATCAAATGATCTTCGACGCCGATTGGGGCGAACTCGATTTTCTGCTCATCGATCTGCCGCCCGGAACAGGAGACATTCACCTTTCGATTGTTCAGGCTTTGCCGATTACGGGAACCGTGGTTGTTAGTACGCCTCAGGCCGTAGCGCTTGCCGATGCCAAGAAAGGCGTTGCCATGTTCAACTCTGACGCGATAAAAGTCCCGGTGTTAGGTATCGTTGAAAACATGTCTTACTTTACACCGGCCGAACTTCCTCAGAACAAATATTACATCTTCGGACAAAGCGGCGCAAAACACCTTGCGGAAGATTTAGGCGTTCCGTTTTTAGGCGAAATTCCGCTCGTACAATCTATTCGCGAAGCCGGTGACTTCGGCAGGCCCGCTTCTATGCAAACCGGTTCACATACCGAGGAAGTGTTCGAAACGATTACGCGCAATGTCGTGGCCGAGACCGTAAAAAGAAACGAATCGCTGCCGCCCACCGAAGCCGTTAAAATTACCACGATGGCCGGGTGTTCACCCGCAGCAAAAAACTAAGTTAACACGTTAATTCTATCGAAATGGATACTGCAGAACTTACTTTAACCGTAGAGAAGGCACTCGAAGAAATCCGTCCGTTTTTAAATTCGGATGGTGGCGATATTTCGCTTGTATCTATCGAGGACGGCAAGCACGTAACGGTGCGTCTTCAGGGCGCGTGTACCTCGTGCAGCGTCAACCGGATGACACTCAAAGCAGGCGTGGAAACGACGATTAAAAAGTACGCGCCTCAGATAGAGACTGTCGTAAACGTGGCGTAAATGTGCAGCGTTAATTGCGCAGCCTGACGAATGTCATCGGACAAACGCAGCGCCCGCGTTAATTTTGCCCAAAAACAAAAACATGATTACTACCGATTTATTGATTATAGGCGCCGGCCCTACTGGACTTTTTGCCGTTTTTGAAGCCGGACTTTTAAAAATAAAATGCCATATTATCGACGCTTTGCCTCAACCCGGAGGCCAACTCGCCGAGCTTTATCCGAAGAAGCCCATTTTTGACATTCCCGGGTTTCCCGAAGTGCTCGCAGGCGATCTCGTGGATAATTTAATGGAACAAATCAAGCAGTTCCAGCCCGGCTTTACGATTGGCGAACGTGCCGAAACCATCGAACATTTAGAAGACGGAAGTTTTATAGTCACTACCGATAAAGGCACAAAACACGCGGCAAAAGCCATCGCCATTGCAGGCGGATTGGGCAGTTTTGAACCCAGAAAGCCCGAAATTGAAAACCTGAGTGAGTACGAGGAAAAAGGCGTTGATTATTTTATCCGCGACCCAGAGAAGTTCCGCAACAAGCGCGTGGTTATTGCCGGTGGAGGCGATTCTGCTTTAGATTGGAGCATCTTTTTGGCCGATGTTGCCGAGGAGGTGACGCTGATTCACCGCCGGAATGAATTTCGAGGCGCATTGGATTCGGTCGAGAAGGTTCAGGAACTTAAACGCATTGGCAAAGTGCGGCTGATTACGCCTGCTGAAGTCGTAAGTTTGAGCGGAAACGATAAACTCGAAGCGATATTGCTTAATCACTCGGGAGAAATCGAAGAAATCCGGACCGATTATCTGATTCCGTTGTTCGGGTTAACGCCCAAACTCGGCCCGATTGCAAATTGGGGGCTCGAGATTGAAAAGAACGCGATTAAAGTAAACAACGCTCTTGATTATCAAACCAACATTCCGGGCATCTACGCCATTGGCGATGTCAATACGTATCCGGGAAAACTGAAGTTGATTCTCTGTGGTTTTCACGAAGCAACGCTCATGTGTCAGAGTGTTTATCAGCGCATGAACCCCGGAAAGAAATATGTGCTTAAATACACAACGGTTTCCGGTGTCGATGGTTTTGACGGGACGCGAAAAGAGGCGGAGAAGTCGGTCGTAAAAGCGATAGAGTAGATTCTGGCCGATGCCAAATTTAATACAAGTCCCCTGTTGTTGAGCTTCAGGGGACTTCTTGTTTTCAGCGTTTTAGCGGCGCCTTTAATAGTGGTATTGGTAATTCCGATTTTGCAGTAGCGCAGATTGTTCCCATTACGAGAAAACCGCATCAGACTGCATATTACAGCACTTGCCGACTTACGCCTGCAAGCGTGGAACGAAAAAGGGTGTGGGATGGCGCCGCAACCATCGGGCAATACTCAAATGTATAAAATTTGTTTTCGCAACAAATAAAAAATTAAAAATATTTTTTGTTGTCGTTTGGTTGGCTCTTTTTAGGCTATGAAAACCACGGTCATCAGCGATCTGTTAAAGCTCATCGGAAATCGGCTGCGCGAGCAACGGCTGCATCAGGGTCTGGATCCAGAGGACGTGGCCGAAATGACGGGACTCACCGCCGTCACCATTCGCAAGATTGAAACGGGCAAGGAGTTCTACATGTCTAATTTCGTTGCTTTTTGTTTTGCGGTAAACCTGCATCCGAAGCTCGTGCTCGATGTAGCTATGGACATGGAGCCGCTGTTTCCGCTATCGGATCCGCGAAAAGAGAAAACGCGGTTAACCGCGCGCATCGAGTCGTTTATCCGCAGCGACTTTTTCGACAGGGAACGCACCACGCGCGATGTTGTCAACGAACTCGCCACTCACTATGAAACAAGAACCACCACGTCCGCAGTCTCGGTCATACTCGCCCGAAAAGTGGATGAAGAGGTGCTGACCGCCCGCAGAGAAGGGAAATTGAACGTTTACAAAAAGCGATGACGGTTTCGATATATGGGCTCACAATCCCTGCACTTTCGTCAGCACGATATCCGTAGGAAGGTTAAAGCCCCTCGGTGGGTTGGCTGTGTTTACCGTTTGCCACCAGTCGCTATGTTTGCGAATCTTCCAATGCAATTTGGGCGGCGTACCGACGGGTTGCATTCCCGTAACAGGCACTACGACCAGACCGATGAGTCCGTCGTAACAATCTGTGGTGTTCGGATGCGTACAGTCTTTAAGCATGCCTGAGGCGCGGCTTTCGTATTCGGCCATGATGGCGCCCGCCCCAAAATATAAGCCATCGATGCGCGAACTATATACCTCGGTTTCTACGGTGTTGACAGTAACCATCTTGTAATCGACATTCAGCACTTTGTTTCCAGATTGGAGTGTTTCGCTGTTGATAAATACGTAGAATATTTGATTCCCGTTTTCCCATTTCCAGGTTCCGGCAAATGGAGAGGATTGGGCCGATGCGGCAAAACTTATAAAAAACATTAAAAGACGTAGCGTTTTCATATCAAAACCAATTCGGATTAGAGCGATTTTACATTTACGAATATAGTTTTATTTGTAACGATGGGAACGCTTTAATCGCTGTATTGCCCAGATTGACTCTCATTTAAAACGTTACTTGTTCACAACCCTGTTTCCTATCGCAAATTTGTACCCGAATTGGAGTTGGTAAAAAGAACCCGGGTTTGATCCCTGATGGTTAAAAGCAACCAGCCGCGCAAAAATCGCTTGGTTGGGTCCGCCATTCGGATGGTAATATATTTCGGCTTCATTGCGGAACGTGGGGATAATTTCCGCAATCATATTTTGCGCAGCCTCATTCTGGCTGAAGTCGTTATATCCCTTATAGTTGAAAAACAGTAATGACGTTTTGTAGTGAAACCCAAAATTATTAAAACGTTTGGAACTGAACAGCGCGCCGGCTCCGTACGAAAAGGCCTTCACATTGTGTATGTCAGCATCGCCGACGTCGGGATCTGTAAGGTTAAGTTGTGTAACATTATATCCGGCTTCGGCAAAAGCGATAAGGCAGAGAGGTGAATTTTTATGCTGCCACTTCAGAACGTCCATGGAGAGTCCCATCGATAAAAAGCGCTTCTGAATGAGTGTTAGAGAGGGATCGGTCAACGAAGTATGTCTGTTGCCACTTTCAAAGCGGGAATACGAAATATATGGCGAAAGAGACGAAAAGTATTCAATCTGGCCCAAGGTTTTTCTGCTCCATAAAAAGCGAAACGGATACGGAAATAAATAAAATTTAGCTTTTCCTTCGATCTGGGCCAAGCCATTGCTCGCGTCGTCAAACATAGCCAAGAAGTCGGTATATGCGCGAAGCTCTACCATTTTTTCGAGATGTGTTTCCTCCTTAATATGGTATATTTGCGCTTTTTCGAGAATGGTATTTTCGGCCGGAAGGGTTATGACAAGATCGCTGGGAATATAGCGGCTTCCCACGCGGTAGTTATAAATAAATACGTCGGTAAGTTTGATATAAAGATCGGTCATTTCCTCATCGGTGACGGCTTCCAGCGGTTATTTTCCTTGTGTGAGTACAAATAATGTAACAACTTTGACTTCCCCGGAAAGTACAGCAGGCTCACCCCTATGGAATTAGAAAAGAAGTGAGTGTCTCCGTGCAAATCGGTTACTTGCACCACAATGTCGTAGAAATACCCGTCGCGAATTTCTGCATCGACTTTTTTAAACTGGTAGGTGCCTTTTGGAATAAAACCTGCTGTTTTGGGCTCATAAAAGTAAAAACTGCTGCCAGAGGCTGGTATATGAACGTCGCCAAGATAGGCTTGTTTGCCCCGCTCCTCCATAACTTGTCTGAAGATTAATGCTTCGGTGCTTTTGTCGTCTTTAAAAAGATTGTTGTCAATAACCTGATTCTTGCTAAAGTACGTGTAGACCTCGGGAGTTGATTTCGGAGGCATCCATAAATATAGGTCGGGTATGTATTTTAAAACGCCCGGAAGCAGGTCTTCCATACTTTCTAATGTTGCCCCTTCTTTAAATGCTTCTTTAACTTGCATTAGAATGATATTGTGGAGACTATCCACTTCCATTTTGGCTTTTGTAAGCGTCCCGTTCAATTTTCCGAGGCTTGTTACGCCATTATCAAAATCTTCGAAACCGATCTTAACTTTAAGAGCGTCGAATTTCTCTTTTAATGAGTCGAGCTCTGCGCGATGCTTCAAAAACGCTTCATATGATTTCAGGAGTTTCGCTTTTCCTTCGTCTTGCTGCGCAATTCCCTGAAAACAAAGGACGCAAAATAGCATAACAAATGTTCTTTTCATTTTGTTTGGGTTTAGTTAACATAGCAACGCGGTTAATCACGTAAATCCGTCACATTAACTAATTGTGGCGGTTTAGTTGAGACTATAAAATGATTTAAACTCAGTAGCTGGGGCGTCCGGACGCCGGCGGAGTAATCCTATTGGCGGGCAGTCAGGAGTTATCGGAAGAATTAGTTTTCGGACGAAATATATTTAAAAAGTTGTTCGTTGGTATATAACGGGCCGGATATTGGTCGAAAATGGTTCGAATTCGTTTAAAAAGGACGAAATGCGCGTGTATTTTCGCACAAAAAATATTACAGTTCGATTAGTATTGTTTGTTTCGACGGGGTTCATATTTGCCGAAACAACTACCTTTGCACAATGGACATTACGATTCAAATTACCGACAGGGACGGCGTTACACACTCGGTGCCAGCGCCCACCGATATGAACATGAATATCATGGAACTCGTGCGCGCGTATGAATTGGCGCCTGAAGGAACCATTGGCATATGCGGCGGCATGGCCATGTGCGCCTCCTGCCAGTGTTATGTGCTCAATGACGTGCCACTGCCCGAAATGTCGCCAGACGAGGAAGCGATGTTGTCCGAAGCGTTTTATGTAAAACCGAACAGCCGACTCGGTTGCCAAATTGCAATTACGCCCCAAATCGACGGATTACAAGTAGCACTTGC
>CAZTGF010000012.1:0-19376 GCA_964612955.1 uncultured Flavobacterium sp. | reverse complement strand
ATAAATAACGGCACATTCGTGCCCGCCCAAGATAAAATTACAATACGCCCCCTTTCCCCCAAAACACATTTCCCCCCTCAATTCCCAAACTCCGCGAATCACCACACCTAACAAACCCTGCACTTTAGGAGCATAACAGACCGACCCGACCCGATGTCACGACCGGCAACCGCGCAGCAAATCCGTTGAAGCGTTCGTTCCCCAGCCCGGATGGCAGCGGCATCTTTGCGGGGCGCAAGCCAACGCTGCAAGTTTTCCCCACGGGCGCAGCGCCCCGCAAAATACAGCGTACAGCCGGATGAGCTGCATAAAAAAAGCCGGACCACATAAAGCGACCCGGCCGTATCAAATCAAAAAAGGTATTATTTAAACGCAGGCATGCCCGTGATGTCCGCACCTGTAATTAACAAATGAATATCGTGAGTTCCTTCGTAAGTAATCACAGATTCAAGGTTCATCATGTGGCGCATGATAGAGTATTCGCCCGTAATGCCCATAGCGCCGAGGATTTGTCTGGCCTCACGCGCAATTTCAAGCGCCATGTTCACGTTGTTGCGTTTGGCCATAGAAATCTGAGCCGTTGTAGCGCGGCCTTCGTTTCTAAGCACACCCAAACGCCAGGTCAGCAACTGCGCTTTTGTAATTTCGGTAATCATTTCGGCAAGTTTCTTCTGCTGAAGCTGCGTCGCCCCGATAGGTTTGTCAAACTGAACGCGCTCCTTAGCATAACGCAAAGCCGTGTCGTAGCAATCCATCGCCGCACCAATAGCGCCCCATGCAATGCCGTAACGCGCAGAATCCAGACAGCCGAGCGGTCCGCCCAATCCCGATTTATTCGGAAGCAGGTTCTCCTTAGGCACTTTTACATTGTCAAAAATAAGTTCGCCCGTAGCCGATGCGCGCAACGACCATTTATTGTGGGTTTCAGGCGTTGTAAAACCTTCCATGCCGCGTTCTACCACAAGTCCGTGAATGCGACCTTCTTCGTTCTTAGCCCAAACCACGGCAATGTCCGCGAATGGGGCGTTGGAAATCCACATTTTGGCACCGTTAAGCAGGTAGTGATCGCCTTTGTCTTTAAAATTTGTGACCATGCCGCCCGGGTTCGACCCAAAGTCGGGCTCGGTAAGGCCAAAGCAGCCGATGAATTCACCCGAAGCCAGTTTTGGCAGCCACTTCATGCGTTGTTCCTCGTTTCCGTATTGCCAAATCGGATACATGACCAGCGACGATTGCACCGAGGCCGTTGAGCGCACGCCCGAATCTCCGCGTTCAATTTCCTGCATGATTAATCCGTACGCAATCTGGTCCAGTCCGGCACCTCCGTATTCTTCGGGAATGTACGGTCCAAACGCGCCAATTTCTGCAAGTCCGTTAATAATCTGCTTTGGGAATTCTGCTTTTTGGGCATAGTCTTCAATAATCGGCGACACTTCGCGTTTCACCCATTCACGGGCCGCGTCGCGCACTAATTTATGCTCGTCTGTCAATAAATCGTCCAGTTGGTAATAATCCGGAGCTTGGAACAAATCTGGTTTCATCTCGTTTGGTTTTAGGCAACAATTTGCGCTGCAAAAGTACACAGAATTTTGCGAATGGCAACGGAATTTTAAGGGCTGGGGCAACCCCTTCGGGCCGGGCTGTCCGCTATATCTTTGCGCGCTGCGCGCGCAAAGGATGCCGCTTCCATCCCTGTTGCAAACGGCTGTGCGGATTAAAACTTCAGATAGAAATCCCTGGTCAGCGCTTTGTAATCTTCGATATATTCATGGCGCGCCTTTTCAATGACCATCTCCTGCACGAGCATCTGGGTTTGAACTCTAGACAACGAGAGCAGGCTGCGTTTCACGGGGCTTTCCGCAGTTCCTTTAACGCGCAACACGCGGTTGACGAACAAATCTTCGGCGGCGGCAAGTTCACAGAACCGCGCTTCATCCGCATGCGGAATCACCACGCATAAAATCCCGTCTTCCGAAAGTAAAATGCCGGAGGCCTCTAACAAATCCTCAAACGGCAGTGAATCGCTTTGGCGCGCAAGCTGGCGTTTTGGGTCCGGAGCGGGTACATTTGCGCTGAAATACGGCGGGTTGCACACGATGAGGTCGTAGGTTTCGTCTTCGAGTTCATCCATAAAATCGTCGAGCGACGCATGAAAGCAGAACAAACGGTCGTTCCAGGGGGATTGTTCGAAATTTTCCACGGCTTCTTCAAAGGCGTCGGCGTCAATCTCCAGCGCATCAATCTGAACTGCGTCGCAGCGTTGTGCGAGCATCAGCGCCACAAGGCCTGTACCCGTGCCAATGTCCAGAACAGTTTGCGGCTGGTGCGAAACATCGGCCCATGCGCCTAATAAAACACCGTCTACGCCCACTTTCATGGCCGAGCGTTGCTGGTTTACGCTAAATTTCTTGAACCGAAACATCGTTTTTATTTTTTGCGAAGGTACACATAACGCTGCGCCCGAGCCGAAAAAGCGACCTCGAAGCCCAAAGGAAAACCAAATAACGTAGCTTTGCATATTGGGTCGCAGTTGATATTCAGTAATTTGTTGTTGCGGCCTGTCCGTTTTTAAAAATTAACGCATTCACATTATGGAAGCTTTTATTCACCCCGACATTCTGAGTTATAACAAATCTCAAACAGAACCGGACCATTCCGTTTGCGAGGCTCTGGCTCGTGAAATTACAAATGCGCTGCCCGAAGCCGAAAACAAAATCTGGCACGGGCATCCCGTATGGTTTTTAGACGGAAATCCCGTAGCGGGCTACAGCAAACAAAAAAGGGGCGTGCGGCTCATGTTTTGGAGTGGCGCGGACTTTGGCGAAACGGGGCTCGAGGTAACATCGGGTAAATTCAAAGATGCCTCTGCTTATTACAACCACATCAGCGAAATTAACCGCGAAAATTTAAGTCGTTGGCTTGTAAAATCGCGCGAGATTCAATGGGATTACAAAAACCTCGTAAAGCGAAAAGGCGTGTTAGAGCGGCTCAGGTAAATTTGCTGCGCGCGCTGCGCCCGTGGGGTAAAATGGAAGATTTGGCTTGCGCGCGCACTTAGCCAATACCGCGTAAACCATTCCGGGTAGCGCAAAATTGCAGCCCCGGTAGTAGTGGAAATCCTTTGCGGCAGCAGCCGGAAAGATTGCAGCGGATGACGGGATTAAGCTGCGCTGAAAATAAAATCAGAGATACATTTCCACGAGACCTTCGGGTAAGTTCATGTGGACTTTTTTGTTCGGACGGTCAATTTTAACGAGGAATTCGTCAATAATCGGGATCAGCATTTCCACCGCTCCGTTTTTAACCTCGAACAGCGGTTGGGCCGCACTTTCGTTTACCGATTCAATTTTGCCTACTACGCCCAGGCGTTTGTCGTCGATCTCAAAACCTATGACTTCGTGGTAGTAGAATTTGTCGCCTTCGAGTTTTGGCAGCATAGAAAGCGGCAGGTACACGGGTTTGCCTATAAGCGCGTCCGCGTCGGCCTCGTTCTCTACGTCCTCGAATCGCACGCGCAAAAAATCGTTGCGGTGCAAACTGGCGGCTGAAATAAAAAATGGAACCAGATTTTTGCCAATTTCGACAAAAACTGATTCCAATTCTTCGTACAACTCAGGTTCGTCCGTATCCAGATAGATCAGAACTTCCCCTTTAAAGCTGAATTTTTTGGCAATTTTGCCCAGATAGAAACAATCTTCTTTGCGCATTGCCGCCAAAAATATTAGGCTTCTGTTTCGTTGTTTTCTTCTGCTGCCGGAGCGTCTTCTGTAGATTCTGCAACAGCTTCTTCAGTGTCGGCTGCTACAGCGTTAGCTTCTTCAGCGGCTTTTAACGCCTCTGCTTCGGCTTGCTTGGCTGCGGCGATGCGGTCTTCGTTCACTTTCTTTTCAGCAGCAAGGGCTTGAGCTTTGGCATCGGCCTTTGAAGTGGAAAGCGAGTCTTTTTTCGCGTCTACCTTAGAAGCTTTTTCTTCGAGCCACTGGGTAAGTTTTGCATCGGCTTGCTCTTGTGTCAAAGCACCTTTGCGAACGCCTCCGTCAAGGTGATGTTTAAGTAACGCACCTTTGTAAGACAAAATGGCACGGGCCGTGTCTGTTGGCTGTGCGCCGTTGTGCAACCACTGAACTGCTTTGTCCAGGTTCAAGTCAATTGTTGCGGGATTTGTGTTTGGATTGTAAGTACCGATTTTCTCGAGGTATTTACCATCTCTTTTTGAGCGTGAATCCGCTGCTACAACCCAGTAAAAAGGCTTCCCTTTTTTACCATGTCTCTGTAATCTGATTTTTACTGACATAAATCGTAAAGATTAATTTTGGGTACGCGACCCGGTTAAATAAGGGCGCAAAGATACTGTTTTTTGCTATAAAACAAATACTTGTGCGTTCATAAATTAAATCCGGTCCGATGGCTTGCCGAAAAAAATCATTATTTTGCGCAGCTCAAATCATAAAAACCTATTTTTGTAAACTTAAATAAACCTACGCCCGATTATGAAAAATTTATTCATGGCTGTTGTAGCCGTTTTTGCGCTCGGTTCGTGTACAGAAGATGTACGCCGTAACGATCCCGCTTTACAAGGATTAAAAGACGGTTACGACTGGCGCGCCGGCGGTTCTTCCGCGCACAGAGAGGCGGGCGGGGCGCTCGTAATTTCAGGCGGAAACCAATACGAGGTGCTCACGCTGGAACTGCCATCCGCTAACGAAGGAACCTATGTTTTGGGGAACAGCGAATCGCGCAAAGTTACGTTTGAAGTATCGCGTCCGGGAGCCCAGCGCACCTTTTCTACCGGTACAAACCGCGGCGACGGCCAAATCGTCATTACTGAATACAACGAAATTTTGCAAACCGTAACGGGCACATTTCGCTTTAACGCGGTCGATGAAAATTCGCCCACGCCCGAAGACCCGGACAACGACGACGTGCTGAATTTTCAGTACGGCATTTTTTACCGGATTCCGGTCACCGCCGTTTCTGAGTAACAAATGTTAAAATTTGAGTGGCCGCTCCGCAAAGGGCGGCTTTTTGCGTTTGAAAAGGGCGTGCTGTTAATAACTTGATTGACCTTTGCGCGAATAAAAAAGTATTTTTGAAATCGGTCTGCCGGCGGATTTTCGGCCCGATAACGAATTCATTTCCAGATGTATTTAATTTTTGACACAGAAACCACGGGACTTCCCAAAAGGTGGGATGCGCCGTTTACCGATACCTCAAACTGGCCCCGATGCGTGCAACTTGCTTGGCAACTTCACGACGACATGGGCGAGCTTATTGAGCAGCGCGATTTTCTGATCCGCCCTCAGGGGTTTGACATTCCTTACGATGCCGAACGCGTACACGGCATTTCCACGGAACTCGCGATGGCCGAAGGCGTTCCCTTGCCCGAGGTTCTCGATCTTTTTGCCGATGCCGTGTCTCAGGCCAGATTCATCGTAGGGCAAAACCTGAACTTCGACATCAATATCATGGGTTGCGAATTCCACCGGCTTGGGATGGACAGTCCGTTACAGGAAAAATCCGTTCTCGATACTTGTACCGAAGCCACGGCTGCGATGTTGCAACTTCCGGGCGGACGGGGCGGAAAGTTCAAACTGCCTACACTAACCGAACTGCATTCGTTTTTGTTTTCGGAACCGTTTGCAGAGGCACACAATGCCACGGCAGACGTTGAGGCTACCGCCCGTTGTTTCTTTGAATTGCTCAAGCGCGATGTTTACCCGATGAGCGAGCTCGGTGTACCGGCCGATTATTTTACGGCGTTTCGGACCAGAAATCCGCACATCAAAAGTATCGGACTCAAACACCGCAACCTCAAGGAAGATTCAAGAGCGCTGCGGGCCTCCAGAACGGGTACGCAAACCGGCATCCCGTCTCAGATAGAAATTTCGGATGAATTGCGGGCCGCAGATTTTGCGCATCTGCACAACCATTCGCAGTTTTCGGTGCTCCAGTCCACGATTAGCGTACCTGCGCTTGTAAAGGCCGCCGCCGACCAGAATATGCCGGCCGTTGCCATTACCGATGTAGGCAACATGATGGGAGCATTCCAGTTTGTAAGCGCAGTCATGAACCAGAACAAGGCCATCGCTGCAAAAAACCAGGAAGCGCTGGATCACGGCGGAATAGCCCAATGGAACGAAATAAAGCCTATCGTAGGCTGTGAATTCTTTGTCTGCGAGGATCACACCGACAAATCGCGCAAGGACAACGGTTATCAGGTCGTGTTTCTGGCCAGGAACAAAAGAGGGTATCACAATCTGGCCAAAATGTCGTCCATTGCGTACACGTCCGGGTTCTATTATGTACCGCGCATCGACCGTTCGGTGGTACAAAAGTACAAAGACGATATTATCGTGCTTTCCGGAAACCTTTACGGCGAAATCCCGAGCAAATTGCTCAATATGGGCGAGGCGCAGGCAGAGGAAGCGCTCCAGTGGTGGCACGAACAATTCGGGCCGGATTTTTATCTGGAACTCATGCGCCACGATCAGGAAGACGAAAACCGCGTAAACCAGACGTTACTTCGATTCTCGGAAAAGTACGGCATTAAAACCGTAGCCACGAACAACACTTATTACCTCGAGCAAAAAGATGCGAATGCGCACGACATTCTGCTTTGCGTAAAAGAAGGCGAAAAACAGTCGACTCCCATAGGGCGCGGCCGCGGCTACCGTTACGGATTGCCAAATCAAGAATACTATTTTAAATCGGCCGAACAGATGAAACAACTGTTTGCAGATATTCCCGAAGCGATTCTTTCGATTAAGGAAATTGTCGATAAAATCGAAGTGTATTCCCTGTACCGCGATGTATTGCTGCCGAAGTTTGACATTCCCGAAACCTTTGTGAATACGCTCGACGATGAAGACGGTGGCAAACGGGGCGAAAACGCATTTCTACGTCATTTAACGTACGAAGGTGCGGCAAAACGATACGAAGAAATTACAAACGACATTCGCGAACGCCTCGATTTTGAGCTTGCTACGATTGAAAAAACCGGATACCCGGGGTACTTTCTAATCGTTCAGGATTTTATTGCGGCAGCGCGCAAAATGGGTGTTTCGGTAGGTCCAGGGCGCGGTTCGGCTGCGGGTTCTGCCGTGGCTTATTGTCTCGGAATTACGAATATCGACCCGATTAAATACGACCTGCTTTTTGAGCGCTTTTTGAATCCTGACCGCGTTTCCATGCCCGATATCGATATTGATTTCGACGATGAAGGCCGGGGTCGCGTCATGGAATACGTCATTAAAAAGTACGGTGCGAATCAGGTTGCACAGATTATTACCTACGGAAAAATGGCGACCAAATCCGCGATCAGGGATACGGCGCGCGTACTGGATTTGCCGCTGTTTGAAGCCGATCGGATTGCCAAGCTCATTCCCGGAATGATGCCCGGAAAATGGAACCTTGCGCGTTTTTTGTCCGAAGAAGAACAGGCGGTGAAGAAAGCGCTGCGTCCCGAGGATTTTGACCGGGTAAAGGAACTCATCGCACTGGCTCAGGAAGAATCGCTTGCGGCGGAAACGATACAGCAGGCGAAAGTGCTCGAAGGATCGCTGCGCAATACGGGGATTCACGCGTGTGGCGTCATTATTACGCCCGATGACATCACGAATTTCGTCCCGGTAACCACTGCCAAAGATTCTGATTTGTACGTCACCCAGTTTGACAACGCGGTGGCCGAATCGGCGGGTTTGCTCAAAATGGACTTTCTCGGACTCAAAACGCTGACGCTGATAAAGGATACGGTAAAACTCGTCAAATACCGAACGGGCATCGAACTGGATCCAGATCATTTTCCGCTCGACGACGCCAAAACGTATGAGTTGTTCCAACGAGGCGAAACTGTGGGCATTTTTCAGTACGAATCGCCCGGGATGCAAAAGTATATGAAGGAACTCAAGCCTACGGTATTCGCGGATCTGATTGCGATGAATGCGCTGTACAGGCCCGGACCGATCGCTTATATTCCAGGATTTATCCGACGCAAGAACGGAGAGGAGGAAATCACGTACGATTTGCCGGCTTGCGAAGAACTGCTCAAAGAAACTTACGGAATTACGGTTTATCAGGAGCAGGTGATGTTGCTCTCTCAAAAACTGGCCGATTTTTCTAAAGGCGACGCTGACGTACTGCGCAAGGCGATGGGAAAAAAGCAAAAGGATGTTCTGGACAAAATGAAGCCGAAGTTCATCGACCAGGCCGCCGCAAAAGGCCACGACCCCAAAATTCTCGAGAAAATCTGGAAAGACTGGGAAGCGTTCGCCGAATATGCATTTAACAAATCGCACTCTACGTGTTACGCATGGGTAGCGTATCAAACGGCCTATCTAAAAGCAAACTATCCCGCCGAATACATGGCGGCCGTGCTCTCGAACAACATGAGCGACATCAAACAAGTGTCGTTTTTCATGGAAGAATGCAAGCGGATGGGGCTTGAGGTTCTGGGGCCCTGTGTGAACGAATCGTATTACAAATTTACCGTAAACGAGCAGTACGCCATCCGCTTTGGCATCGGCGCCGTAAAAGGGGTGGGAATGGGCGCTGTAGAAACCATTGTCAACACGCGAAAAGAAGGAAAATACAAATCGATTTTTGACCTTGCAAAACGCATCGACCTTAGGGCTGCTAATAAAAAGGCGCTCGAGAATCTTGCACTCGCCGGCGGTTTTGACACATTTGCTGACACCCATCGCGCCCAATATTTTCACGAGGAAGGCGACTCGGTTACCTTTCTGGAAAAAGCAGTCCGATACGGATCAAAATACCAGGAAAACGAAAATTCTTCTCAGGTAAGTTTGTTTGGAGACGCAAGCGAAGTACAAATTCCCGAGCCATCGGTGCCGCCTTGTGAACCTTGGAGTACAATGGAGAAACTCGCGCGCGAGAAAGAAGTCGTCGGGATTTATATTTCGGGCCACCCGCTCGATGATTTTCGCTTTGAACTCACGTATTTCTGCAACTGCCGACTCGAATCCTTGCGCAATTTGCCTGCGCTGGTAAACAAAAACATCACATTTGCCGGAATTGTGAGCGACGTACAGTACCGCACTTCGCGCAACGGAAAGGACTGGGGCATTTTTACGCTCGAAGGGTTCGATGAAAGTTACGAGTTCAGAATGTTCGATGAAGAATTTTTGAAATTCCGGCACTATCTGGCGCCGAACCAGTTTTTGTATTTCCGCGCCTCGGTACGCGAAGGCTGGGTGAATCGCGAAACGGGGAAACGGTCCGAACCGCGGATTCAGTTTCAGGAAGTCAGAATGCTGCAGGATGTGCTGAGTGCGCAGGCTAAAAAAATTACGCTTCGCCTTAATATTAACGACATTCGCCCGGATTTGATTAAAGACCTGAGCCATTTGTTCCAGTTGAATCAGGGCCAGCATCCGCTCTCATTTGAAGTGCTTGAAACCGAAGCCGTAAAACAGGATTTACCTCTTGTGGAGCCGCGTTTCGATTCAGAATCCGAACGGGACGAAGATGCCGCAGAAGCCGCGGAAGATCTTATGGACATGCCAGAAATGGCCGCAGAAATCATCGAGGAAAGACTATTGACCAAGCTGGCGTTGTCCAGTCGTAAGGTGCGCGTAAACATTTCCGCTGAATTCCTTGTGGCGCTCGAGAAAATGCAGTTAGGGTTCCGGCTAAATTAGCGCATCGGTAAAACCAATCCTAAAATAAGTTTAACCGATAAAGCCAGGGGGAATAAATTTTATAAATTGCTTACTTTTGACATTTATTAATAAATAAGACAAATCAGACTATGGCATTAGCAATAACAGATGCTACTTTCGAAGAAGTAGTGCTGAAATCAGACAAACCCGTAATGGTGGATTTTTGGGCGGCTTGGTGCGGTCCCTGCCGAATGGTTGGCCCTATCATCGACGAAATCAGCAACGAATACGACGGTCGTGCCGTGGTAGGCAAAGTGGACGTTGATGCGAATCAGGAATTCGCGGCCAAATACGGCGTTCGCAACATTCCTACCGTACTTACTTTTAAGAACGGCGAGGTGGTTCACCGGCAGGTAGGCGTTGCTCAGAAAAAAACGTATACAGACAGCCTGGATGCAGCCATGTAATTCCAGCATTTAAACTCAAAGCCCGGTTCGTCCGGGTTTTTTTTGTGCGAATTTGGATATCTTTGAAAGATGAAGATTGAATCTCAGATTGCCAAAATTGAGCGGTTTAAGCATTTGGAGCTGCTTGCGGGCCAGATTGTAGAAGGGTTTATCTCCGGCATGCACAAAAGTCCGTTTCACGGTTTTTCGGCTGAGTTTGCCGAACACCAGATTTACAACAAAGGCGAATCCACCAAACATATCGACTGGAAATTATACGCCAAAACCGATCGATTGTACACCAAGCGATTCGAAGAAGAAACGAACCTGCGCTGCCATTTGATCCTGGATGCGTCCTCGTCCATGTACTATCCGGACTTAAGCAACGACGCGCCGTTTTATACGAACAAAATCGGTTTTTCGGTGTTGGCCTCAGCCGTATTGATGAACTTGCTCAAAAAGCAGCGGGACGCCGTGGGTCTCAGTGTCTATTCAGACCGATACGAATACTACGCACCGGAAAAAGGCAGCGACCGACATCACCGCATGCTACTGGAGGTGCTCGAAGGCATTTTGGCCAAACCTGAGCGCCCCAAAACAACCGACACGGTGACTTTTCTTCACCAGATTGCCGAAAAAATGCACAGGCGTTCGCTCATTGTGCTGTTTACGGATATGTTCCAGCCCGGGCAGCAAGACCGTTTGTTTTCCGCTTTACAGCATTTAAAACACAATAAGCACAAGGTGGTTTTGTTCCACGTGATTGACGAACGCACCGAATTTTCGTTCGATTTTGACAACCGCCCGCGTAAATTTGTCGATGTGGAAACCGGCGAAACCATACAACTTTATGCCGATGCAGTTCGCGAGAGCTACAAAAAGGGCGTTCAATCCTACCTGGACGAGATTGCGATGGGATGCGCCAAATACGGAATCAGGTACGTCCGTGTGGATTCGGGAGATTCGTTCGAAAAAATTATGACTACATATTTGGTTGAGAAACAATCGTTTGGTTAAACGACTAAAAAAGTTTCAAATTATTTTTGCGTAATCGCTTGCAATAATGAAATTGTGTCCTATATTTGCAACCGCAATTAAGCGAAGGTTTGGTAGTTCAGTTGGTTAGAATGCCGCCCTGTCACGGCGGAGGTCGCGGGTTCGAGTCCCGTCCAGACCGCAAAATTGGGAGAGCACTTTGGAGACAAAGTGCTTTTTTATCCCAGTAAGGAACCTACGATAGTTGTGTTGTTTCGCCCAGAGATGGGCAGGTTTAGTAGTTAGACCAATGAAAAGCTTTCCACTTTTGTGGATAGCTTTTTTGCTTTTATGAAGTTTGGAAAATTGCGCTTGCGTGCACCGTACTTAGGTAAATGAAGTAAACCGCGACAGCGATGCCGTAAACGAGTTTTATAAACGTCGAGGTAAGAAATCCGAGAAACGAACCGGTGGCTGCCCGGAATGCGCGCCTAAAGTCTGTAGCATCGTGAAGAAGTTCGCCTGCCAAAGCGCCTAAAAACGGCCCTATAATCACCCCCATCGGTATCGGAGCTATAAGCCCAATTACAAGTCCGATGTTCGTACCCCATATTCCTTTCCGCGTTCCTCCGAATCGCTTGGTTCCCATAGCTGGAATTACGTAATCGAGCACCGAGATCATCACCGCCACGGCAAACGCGCCCCACAAAATCCACGGTTCGCTAGCCACGGCATCGGTCCAGTAAAGCATCGCCAACCCTAGCCAGCTCAGCGGCGGCCCCGGTAAAACAGGTAGAAAACTTCCGAGAATTCCAAGGATCACGAGCATAAGACCCAGCGTAAACAACAATATATCCATAAGCAAATTTTTAGTATTTTTGAAAATCGCGTCCGATAAAGATAAACGAGATTCAGACCACCCGCAATGATAAAAAGATTGGGATTGTTATTTTTTGCTGGTCTTTCGATGAGTTCGTGTCGATACCTTGAAAAGCAAGTGCCCCAGCAAGAGGAACTGCTGAAGAAAGAACTCGAGGCGATTAATTGGGAAGCCGTGGACGAATTTCCTTCGGTGCCGGATTGCGACCATCTTCCGGATCCCGGCCAACGCAAGGATTGTTTTATCGCCTATCTCAGAACCAATATTCAGCAACGGCTTAGTGCGGATACGCTCTCAGTGGTTTACCCAACCGTAGATACCCTTGTCGTGGACGTTTCGGTGCGCGCCGATTCAACTGTCAGCTTTACACCCGTCGCCAATGACGAAATGCTGTACGGGAAGTTTGCCATCGACAGTATTTTGCAGCACCGGTTGTCCGATTTTCCAAAGGTAGGGCCGGCCATCAAACGCGGTTTGCCTGTTACCACGCAGTTTCAGTTGCCTGTGATTTTGAACATACAAAAACGCTGATATGAAACGCTATCTCGTCTCGATTTTCGCATTTGGCATGGGTTGCGGTTCCACAAAATCTGAAGACGCGGTTCTGTAGAAGTTGAACCCGGTCTGTACGCGGGAAGAATTCTGTGCGATTCTGTCCTCAAACGGCTACAGTGCTGCATTTGCGGTCCGATGGCACCTTTGCATGGAAGGATTCTGTAGCGGGTAAGAACCGATGGGAACCGGGAAAGGGCGTATTGTTGCGCACCGGGAAGAGTTCGCATTCCTACGCTGGTTCTTTCGGGGAATGAATTCCGGGCTGCAGGAAATAGCGGATGTAACGCTTATTCGGGCTCATTTGAATTGTCACAGGCCATCGCATTGTCTTCGGACCGATTGCCGCTACAAAAATGTTTTGCCACGACGCATTATAAGAAGCCGATTTTTTAAAAATGCTGGACCAAACCGACCGCAATTAGAAAACGATACGCTCGTTCTGTTCGGACAGCGCCGGCCGTTAGCGCGATTCGTCAGCGAGTAAACCGCCGGCCTTTCCACGAAAATTTTCCGGGCGCGGCAAACAAAGCAACAGCGGTAACAAGCACAGGATAGAAGAGCAGCGACAAAAAGATGCCACGTGGTTTTTGGCCGAATTTGCGCGAAGCTTTCACGAGAAGCACTACATCGGGCAAAAACTTTAACAGCGCCAGAATTAATAAAGTGACTGCGGAAAGAAAGCCCATCGCCCAACCGATGACACTGCACACCAAAACCAGATTTGCGGCCAGAACGACGACCGAAAGTTCTTCTCCGAGCCCGGCTTTGTACGCTTTAGCTTTCGATGCCCAGCGAACCCGTTGACTGATAAGCGCCGAAACCGAATGCACAGCCTTCGTATAAACGGTCGCCGCCGGATGTAACAGGTAAGTGACAGCGTTCGGATTTTGATCGACCGCTTTTTGCAACAGAAAAACATCGTCCCCTCCCGCAAAATCTTCATTGCCGCGAAATCCGCCTAATTGTTTGAAAAAGTCCGGGCGGTAGGCAAAGTTTGCGGCATTGCACATAAAAGGCTCGCCAACCGAAAAGCTGCCCAGTGTGGTTGCCTGTAAGCTCAGAAAATCGAGTTGTTGAAATCTCGTGAGTGGCTTTTTTTCGGGAGCGATAAAAACCGGAGCGGCAATCATTTTTGCGTTCGTTTGCTGTATGTGCGCATCGAGAACGCTGAGCCAGTGCGTATTGACGCTACAATCTGCATCGGTAGTAACAATAAAATCGCCGTTTGCAATGCTGATCGCTCGAGCGATTGCGTCTTTTTTCGGAGAGGCACTCAGGCGCAGGTTGTCGAGTAACGTTGTGGCGAATGCGCCATTTTCGAGCCTCCATCGGTTAACTAAGCGCTCCGAATCGTCGGTGGAATCGTCATTTATAAAAATTAACTCAAATTGATCGCGCGGATAGTCGAGTGACGCAAAACTTTGCAACAACTCTGCGAGGTTATCGGCCTCGTTCCGGAAAACTACGACGATTGAAAATGTAGTTCGATGCGACATTTTATCGGTAAAAGCAAAAGGTTTAATGCCCGAAAATGCCCACGTCAGCCGCGCAATGTAAACGGCGTAAGTAAACAGATACAATGCGGCAATAATGATCAGGACAACCATGGAGATTTAAATTTTAGTACGAAATAACTTCCGATCCCGACGGGAATCACGACGTTAAGCAGCCACATGAGCGTCGTGATAAATGCAACAACCCATTCGTTTATGCCCAAAAATCCAAAGAAAAACAGCGACACGCTTCCTTTCACGGCAAAATCTAGGAATTGAAATGTAGGCAAAGACGACGCTAAAAAATAGACCGCCGCGATCGTTGCCATAAGTAACCCGTAAGGTAAATCTACACCAAAAAGCATGAATAAAAAGTAGTATTGATGCGAAAACGCTGCGTAACGCCCCAGTGCTAAAACCGCGTTTTTACGGTGAATGCGATGAGGAATCTGTCCGATTTTTTCGAGCAATCGGCGCACGGACAACCCGCGAATCTGAAAATTCCGACCAAGGAACACAAGACCGAACACGAACGCGATCCCGCCAAAAATCATCAGAATGTCGCCCGCAGGTAACAACCGCATCTTCCAGTTGAAATACAAAAGTCCGATCAATCCGAACAAAATGCTCAGAATCATCTGAATTCCGTTGCAAATCAGATTCAAAAACACGACGGTCTTAGCCTGTGACTTCTCAAAATACAACGCCTTTGCTCCGTATTCGCCTATGCCGTTTGGCGTAAATGTTCCGGCGGTAAGCGCTCCGAGCACCTGGGCCGCGGCTTCTCCGGTTTTCATCGGCCTTATAAAATGGACGAGATTTTTCCATTTCAGGATTTCGAGAAAACGGTTCGCAAAACTTAAAAACACGAGAAATACGAGCTCATACCAGCGCCATTCCGAAAATTTGGCCGTAAACTGTTGCCAGTCCAGAGCATCGTTGTCCGCAAGTTGCCGGTAAATGAAATAAAAGGAGGCCAGCAGAATTAAAACTTTGGCGGCCGATATCAGATAATGCTTAGCTTTGTGCCGAAGGGGTTTCATCCGGCAAAATAACAAATTAAAATTGGCAAACGAGCGCATCATATTGGGCATAGACCCGGGAACGACAATCATGGGTTTTGGCATAATTAAAGTGCAAAACAAACAGATGCAATTTGTGCAGCTCAACGAACTGATTCTGGACAAATATGCCGATCACTACACCAAACTGCGCGTCATTTTCGAACGCACAATTGAACTTATCGAAACGCATCATCCCGACGAAATTGCGATTGAAGCGCCATTTTTCGGAAAAAACGTACAATCGATGTTAAAACTCGGGCGTGCGCAAGGTGTGGCTATGGCCGCCGGATTATCGCGTCAGATTCCGATTACTGAATACGAACCCAAGAAAATCAAGATGGCGATTACCGGAAACGGAAATGCGTCAAAAGAACAAGTCGCGAGAATGTTGCAGCAACTGCTCGGGCTTTCCGCGCTTCCCAAAAACCTGGACAGTACCGATGGTCTTGCGGCGGCCGTGTGCCATTTCTTTAATTCCGGTAAAGCCGCTGCGACAAAAAGTTACTCGGGCTGGGACGCGTTTGTAAAGCAGAATCAGGACCGCGTGAGTTAATGGCAGGCATATACATTCATATTCCGTTTTGCAAAAAGGCGTGTCACTACTGCGATTTCCATTTTTCGACATCGCTCAGGCACCGTCAGCCGTTGCTCGAGGCGCTACACAAAGAGCTCTTTTTACGGCGCTTCGAAGTTGGGAGTGAACCCGTAGAAACGATTTATTTTGGAGGCGGAACCCCGAGTTTGCTTAGGGCCGATGAAATCAGTGCCTTGCTCAAAACCATCGGCGCGCATTACAATATCGCCGCCGGGCCCGAGATCACTCTCGAAGCCAATCCCGACGATCTGTTGCCCGAATATCTTCACAATTTGGCCCACATCGGCATTAACCGGCTCAGCATTGGCGTTCAATCGTTTTTTGAAGACGAACTCCGGTGGATGAACCGCGCGCATTCGGCAGTGCAGTCCGAAACATCGCTGCGCGCAGCCACGGCTTTGTTCGACAATATATCCATCGACCTTATTTACGGCATTCCGATAAGCAACGATGCGCGATGGCGACAAAATCTCGAAAAAGCGCTGGAATTCGGCGTGAACCATATTTCGAGCTATGCACTCACGGTAGAACCCAAAACGGCCCTCGACAAAATGATCCTGAAAGGCCAAACCAAAGCGCCCGACGACAGCACGGCCCAATCCCAGTTTGAGTGGCTGTGTGAACGGCTTTCGGGTGAAGGATTTGTGCAATACGAAATCTCGAATTTTGGGAAACC
The DNA here is from genome assembly GCA_964612955.1 of uncultured Flavobacterium sp. Lineage (GTDB taxonomy): Bacteria > Bacteroidota > Bacteroidia > Flavobacteriales > Flavobacteriaceae > Flavobacterium. Next base: position 3,075 of record CAZTGF010000012.1, on the reverse strand, counting down.
CGGCTATTTTTCGCGTAACAATACCGCCTATTGGCTCGGGAAATCGTACCTCGGCATCGGACCTTCGGCCCACAGTTACGACGGGTTAAGGCGCAAGTGGAACATCTCCAACAACATTCTCTATACCAATGCGATTCAGCAAAGAAAGCTGCCGCTCGAGGTGGAAACGCTTTCGGCTCGGGACCGTTACAACGAATACGCGATGACGGGTTTGCGTACAATCTGGGGGATTGAACTCGGCAGAATCGATACAGAATTCGGTCCGCAATGGCGCGAACATTTGCTAAACGCCGCTCAAAAACATCTGGACTCGGGACATTTGGAAATAAAAAACGACACGCTTTTTTGTACGCCAAAAGGAAAATTTCTCGCCGATGGCATTGCGTCCGATTTGTTTATAGTGGATTTTGATTAAATTGAACCGATGAAAACTGAAGTGATTTTTGACAGCCAAACTTTCGAAGCCGATTTATCCGAGCCGATAGATATTTCGCTCCCGCTGTCCGATTCGCCCGAAAACCCGGTTGCCTGGTATTTGGAAAAGCCCTCGATCGAACCTGTAACCTCAGGCGATTGGGTAGGAAAAGTAAGCCTTGGACAATCGTCGACCAATTTCAACAACATACGGTTCAACCCGCACGGGCACGGCACGCATACGGAGTGTCTGGGCCATATCACGCACGAATTCTACAGTGTAAATGCGTCGCTTAAACAATACTTTTTTGTAGCCCGATTGATTTCTGTCGCACCCGAAAAGCATGACGGAGACGATTTGATTACTCAAGCCCGGCTTTCTGAATTGCTAAAAGGCGCTCTGCCCGAGGCGGTTGTAATACGGACCTTGCCTAACGATGCCGGCAAAAAAACCAGAAAATATTCTCATACCAACCCACCGTATCTGTCGGCCGATGCGGCGGCGTGGCTGCGCGAAAACGGCGTGGAACACCTGCTCATCGACCTGCCCAGCGTAGACCGGGAGCAAGATGAAGGTGTGCTGCTCGCTCACAAGGCGTTCTGGAATCTCAAAAACGTGGACCGCGTGAACGAAGATGCGCGTTTTAATGCCACGATCACCGAACTTATCTTCGTGCCAGAGGGAGTAACGGACGGTTGGTACTTGTTGAATCTGCAAACTGCGCCGTTCGAGAATGACGCTTCGCCTTCGCGACCCGTGCTGTTTCTGCTAAAACCCGGCGCCCGTGTATTTGGATGAACTCATAGACTATTGTGAGCGCAAGCCCGGCGTTACACAAGGATTTCCGTTTGACAAAGATACGCTCGTACTCAAAGTGGGTGGAAAAATGTTTCTGCTTACATCTCTTTCGGATTGGGAACAAGGTAAGCCGTCGTTAAACCTCAAGTGCGATCCGGATCGAGCGTTGGAACTCCGTGCAGCGTATGACCAAATTGTGCCGGGCTACCACATGAACAAAACCCATTGGAATACGGTTTCGGTAAATGGCATGCCCGCCAAACTACTGCTGGAACTCATCAATCATTCGTACGAGCTTATCATTTTGGGCCTTACGAAAAAGGCTCAGGCCGGAATCAGAAACACCTAAAGTTTGTCCGGCCGAATCTTGTTTTGCTTTTCCGGCGGTTTTAATGCGTCCCTAACTTCTGTATCATCTGATCTGTAAGCGGGTCCGAGTAAATGCCATAACCGTTTACAAGCAAGCCTTTTATGTTAAACTTCTGCGATGAGATTGCGTACAAAATGGAACTGTCGCCCGGATCCGTTTGGCCCTCGAAGCGGTAAAATTTATCGATGTGAAAATCGTCCGGGTACAGCCGCAGTTCGCTTCCGCAAATAACGCAATCGCCCGAGAGATTGAAGTCGTAGGTGTAGCCTTCTTCCTTAAGGCGGTTCATTGTTGTAGATAAAGTGGGAATGTTTTGGTTCATGTTAGAGTGAGTTTGATTACTGTGCCAGATAGCCGCCGTCCGCATTGTAGTACGCCCCGGTCACAAAGGATGCTTTATTTGAATTGAGCCACAACGCGAGTTCGGCGATTTCGTTTGCGGTGCCCAGACGGCCCATTGGGTGCAAGTCCACAAGGGATTTCATCGCAACGTCGTCCATTGTCTCGGTGATCAAGGGCGTCAGAATATATCCGGGTCCGATGGAATTAACGCGGATGTTTTTGTCTGCGTATTCGAGCGCCGCTGCTTCGGTAAGCCCGATAACGCCGTGTTTAGAGGCTACATAAGCCGCTGAATTTTTTGTGCCGACCTTCCCCAGAATAGATGCCACATTTACAATGCTGCCGCCACCTGAGGAAAGCATGGCTGGAATTTGGTAACGCATTCCGTAAAACACGCCCGAAAGGTTAATTGCGATGGTTTTGTCCCAACCTTCAATAGGATATTCGCCTACGGGACCGAGCGGGCCACCGATTCCGGCGTTGTTGACCGCAATGTGCAACCCCCCGAACTTGCTCACCGCCTGTTGCACAACCTGTTCGTTATCCGAAGGGCTGGACGTGTCTGCGTTTACAAAAATCGCCTGGCCGCCGGCGGATTCTATTTCTGAAACGACGCTGTTGCCGCCTTTTTCGTCTATATCAGAAACGACCACCTTAGCGCCCTGAGACGCGTACAGTATGCAGATTGCCTTGCCAATCCCCGAGCCTCCCCCGGTCACAATGGCCACTTTGTCTTCTAATTGTTTCATAGTGGTTCGTTTTAAAAATTGAACATGATTTAAAGTTACTACTAAATTTTGGAGCAATCGTTTACTTACTGATAAATATGGCGTTGGGCGGCGTTGACCATTTCCGCGCGCGCTGCGCCGATCGGGTAAATCCCGGCTGGTTTGGCTTGCGCGCGCCGCGGTTAGCCGGGTGCGCCTGTTTGCGCTAGGGGTTAGAACTGTCGTTTTCTTTTTTGCGTTAGGGATTGAAGCCAGGTGCCGCGCACCGCGGAAAGCCGGGCGGCGGCCGCGACGGCTGATATCCGGCATAGGGTTTTGCCGCCGCAACGCCCGAAAAAAAAGTCCGCTGCTGGAGCGGACTATGGTTATTTGGACAGTTCTGTAAAATACTTGTAAAACAGCGGTATGGTTTGAATGCCTTT
>CAZTGF010000011.1:0-40605 GCA_964612955.1 uncultured Flavobacterium sp. | reverse complement strand
GAACTCATCTATGCGCTCGAATATCGTGGTGAAGCCGTGGAGAGTATGTATGCTATTGAAAACGAAAGTAAAAACAAACTTATTTTGCCCCCTAACCTTTATATTATCGGTACAATGAATACAGCTGACCGATCTGTGGGGCACATTGATTATGCGATCCGCAGGCGTTTTGCTTTTGTAGATGTTCCGGCAGAAAACCTCAAAAAAACGCAAGGATTACAGGCCTTTGACGATGTCTTATTTGATACAGTAACTGCTTTGTTCGACACAAATTTATCACCTGAGTTTGAAAAGAAAGACGTCCAGTTAGGCCATTCCTATTTTATCGATAAAGCTAATGACAAGGAAGGTGTTTCAATGGATATCCGCCTGGAATACGAAATCAAGCCGATACTACGCGAATATATAAGAGATGGCGTCTTGATGGGCGAAAATATTAAAGAGAAAGTAGAAGCTTTGGCTCCGTCTATATAATGGGTATCCGTTTATCCGAACATAGAAGCCTTTTAATTCGATTTGAAGATGAGGAAGATTCACAACCAAAAGACGGGGAATTTAAAATCCCTCCTTCAAAACTTGAACTGTTTGAATCAATAGTTTCCATGCCATTCAAAGATGGCCATTGTTTCCTTTTCCAGAAAAAGGAGTCCGGTTTCGAGCTGAAAGCGGATTACTATGTCGGCTTGGATTGGTTGGGAAATACGGGAAGATACCTATATGTAGAACCGAAAATAAATAATTACGCGGCGTGGTTTAACGAGGCAAGTGACAAAGAAGCTGACGATAACCAAGAGCCGCCAAATTTTCCCGCTACTGGTATAGAACTCGATTACCTCAAGATGCTGCTGCAGGTAATGTCAGTTGAGGAAAGTAACAAAAAAATAGAAGATCTGGTAAAAATCGACTGGGTTGCAAAGCCCATAACAATTAATCAACACGACGACAGGCTAACGCCTTTTCTCATTGTGCGTTTTTTACAGACACTAAAAAACCTCGTCCGCAAAGGATTAAAGAAAAATTACTACAAGGTACAGGAAAACCTGCCCAACAGGGTTAAAGGCAAAATATTAGTTGGCCAACATATAAAACAAAACGTATTTAAAAACCGATTCACAACTACCTATTGCGAATATCAGGTATTTGGTTTAGATCACGCCGAAAACCGTTTTTTAAAAAAGGTATTGTTATTTGCGACGGCCTATGTGGAAAACAATAAATCCCTTTTTGGTAAAATTTATTCGGATATACAACATACTATTGACTATTGCCGTCCCGCGTTTGAATTGGTTTCAGATGAGGTAAACGATTATGAATTAAAGCAGAGCAAGTATAACCCGTTTTATAAAGAATACAGTCACGCCTTGCAGACAGGACGTCATATCTTAAAGCGTTTTGCTTATAATATTACTCAGACCAGTGAAACTAAAATTGCATCACCACCATTCTGGATTGATATGCCCATGTTGTTTGAATTGTATGTGTATAGCAAAATGGTAGCTGCTAACCCGTCAGATAGAAATCAAATCAATTTCCAATTTAAAACCTACGGCAATGCGTTGGACATCTTAGTAGCAAAAACCGATTTTCAAATGGTAATTGACGCTAAGTACAAGCTCCATTACAAAACAGGGCAAATACATAAAGATATCCGCCAAGTGGCAGGATACGCACGTTTGAACAAAGTGAGACAGGAACTTGGAATAGACGACGATACAAATATTGATTGTCTGATAATTTATCCTGATATAGACAGTGGAATTGAGGAACTGTCTCTAAAAAACATCGCAAACGGTCGCAAAGAAATATCTCACTACCACAAGGTGTATAAACTTGGCGTAAAATTGCCCTTTATATAGAGCCCAAATATTTGACGTTCATGACGCAACGATTTATTAGGAATCTGGAATAATATATATTATTTCCTCAAGCAGTCGCTGACGGAGCGAGGATGTTCCTCACATTCCCAACGCTACTCTACTACGTTTTTTAATCTTTGTCCCAATTACTTTAAGAAAGACCTACTTTCAGGATTCCCCCATATTATCGCCCTACAGTGCTGCCAATCTCATCATTTTGTTTTAAATTTAGGCAAAACACGTTGTTATTTTTCCAATAGCCAATGAGATTAGCAAATACCCCTCCCTCTTCAAAAACACGCCGGGAACAACTGGCAGATCATTCGCTCGGCGACGCCGGGGCCGCGATTACTCTTGTTGAATACGGCAGCTATTTTTCCAGCACCTGCCACACTGCTCACGAAATCATCGCGGGCCTGCGAGAGGAATTCGGGGACCAGTTGCGGTACATCTACAGACATTTTCCAATTCCGGATCACGCTGAGGCGCGGAAGGCTGCTATTCTAGCCGAATATGCGGCCGAGAAACACGACAACTTTTGGGATGTACACAATGCACTAATGGACAGCGAATCCGGCGGAAAAGTAAATCTCGAGAAAATCGCACAGGATTTCAACCTCCCCATGCCAGAGGAAGGCGACCCGGAATTTGCTGCCGCTGCGGCCCGTGTAGACGAACAAATCGAAGGAGGCAAAAACACCGGTGTTATTCTTGCTCCATCGTTCTTCATCAACGGACGTCTGTACGACGGGCCCTGGGATGAGAATTCCCTTGCCGAAGCGCTGACACGTCCGCCCGGATACCGCCTTAAAACCGCAGCCACAAATTTTGTGCGCTGGGGACCTTCGGCGGGGCTTGCGTTGCTTTTAATGGTCATAGTGGCCGTGTTTGTCGCCAATACCGAAGCCTGGGGCCCTTCATTCCTGAGCTTTTGGGATACAACATTCGGATTTACTCTGGGCGATGCAGACTTTAACCTGCCACTGATCAGATGGATCAACGATGGTTTGCTGTCTATTTTCTTCCTCGTGGTAGGGCTCGAAGTCAAACGGGAATTCACCGTAGGCCGCCTTACCAATCCACGTGCAGCAGGATTACCACTCGCCGGTTCTTTAGGAGGCGTCGTAATCCCGGCCCTACTTTATTTACTCATCGTTCCTTTTGGGCCATTAAGCCTCGGGTGGGGAACAACCATTTCTACCGATACCGCATTTGCGATCGCGATCATCGCATTTATGGGAAAGCGCGTACCTATTGAGCTTCGCGTGTTTCTTACCGTATGTGCGATTATCGATGACCTTATTTCGATTCTGATTGTTGCCATTTTTTATACCGATGAAATCCGGCTTGGGTTTCTCGCGGCCTCGGCAGTGGTCACGGGAATTCTGATCGTGATGAACAGGTGGCGGTTTTACAGACTGCTCCCGTATATCGTGTTCGGACTCGTGTTGTGGTTTTTACTTCACGAAAGTGGAATACACGCAACTTTAACCGGAGTAATCTTAGCCCTGTGCATTCCAACCCGTCCGCCCGCAAATTTCAAAGCACTAAACCTTCAGGCGCGCCGTATCTTTAAAGCCGAGTCCGAGCTTCGTCCCGATAACGCAGAAAACGAAGCACCGTCCCGAAAGTCGATTGCCATGCTAAATTCTATACACGAACGCCTTGAATCGCCGGCTACCAAAGCTTTACACGGTGCCGAGCCATGGTCCACCTATTTTGTGCTGCCGATTTTTGCGCTTGCGAATGCGGGCGTAATCGTTACCATGGACGTGTTCACGACAGATCTGAGGCTGATTTTGGCCATTTTCTCGGGACTCGTCATCGGAAAACCGATCGGAATTCTATTGTTCAGCTGGCTCGCCGTGAAGTTTAATATTGCTGATAAGCCTTCGTCCTACAACTGGAGACAATTGACGGGCGCGGGCGCATTGGCCGGGATAGGGTTTACGATGTCGTTGTTTATCGCTTCCGAAGCATTTCCGGTACCTACAGATTTTGCTGCTGCGAAGATTGCGATTTTCCTTGCGTCAATTATCGCTGCAATTCTGGGAGCCACGATTCTCTGGAAGCGCGTAATTCCACATCCGGACAACGAGTAACCGAAAACGAATAGCCCCTTTTTAAAAGTTACTTCGAAAAAGGGGCTGTTCGGTATTCTCGGGATCTTCTACGACGGTAAACGCCGCGACATCGGTTATTGGTCGCTCATCAGAAAAGTGACCGCTTCTACATTCCCTTGTTGGGCGGCAAGATCTACAGCCCGGAGTCCGCGAAAATCGGTGACTTCTTTATCGGCGCCTTTAGAAAGCAACAGCGACACAATGTGGTTGCGGCCAAACATGCTCGCGAACATCAACGCCGTTCCTCCGTTTCCGTGCTGGGCGTTTATATCGGCACCGTGCGATAAAAGCAATTCTGCGATGTCGGCATACCCTTTAAAACTGCAACCCATTAAGGCTGTATTTCCGCCGAAGTCCGGAAGGTCCGCATCAGCGCCCGCTTTAAGCAACCAATCCGCGGCGGCAAGCTGGCCGTTGTAACACGCAATGATTAAAGGAGTGTATCCGCGGTCGTTCTGCAAGTTTATATTTACGCCACTTTTTACAAGTGCGTCCAGTAGTTCTGTATTACCCGTTCGGGCAGCGTCAAAAATTTTATTTTCTTCCATTTAATAAGGATCGGCTTGGTTTGCGTTTTTTTCTGCGTCGTCTACGGCATCGGATTCGGATTTAGGGCTTGCCGCAGCAGTTTTTCCGTTGCGCAATCCCTGTTCTACACGTCGGCCGTAGTCTTCGTCGGCTTTGTAAAACATGTCGAGCATGCGTTTTTGAATGTCCTCGTTACATGCAGACAAACTGCTGACCAGATTCAGGATCAGCTCATCGCGCTCCCAGTCTTCGAAATTCCGATAGGTTTCCCCGGCCTGTTTAAAATTATTTTGCCGTTCGATGCTTTCTCGCACGAGCCGGGCTTCGTATAGCGGATTGTGGTCTTTGCCGGCCCGGGGCGCTTCCCGAAGGCCGCCCAAAGACGAGGGTTCGTAATTCACGTGCGGATTAGTGCCCGGAACAATGTCCTGATGATACGCCATATTCCCGTCGCGCTGGTTTGTCCCAACATGGGTGCGCGGCCGGTTAATTGGCAGTTGCAAGTAATTCGTGCCTACCCGGTAGCGCTGTGTATCGGAATACGAAAACGTGCGACCCTGAAGCATTTTATCGTCCGAAAAATCGAGACCGTCCACGAGTACGCCCGTTCCAAAGGCCGACTGTTCTACTTCGGCGAAATAATTCTGTGGGTTTCGGTCCAATGTCATCTTTCCGATAGGATACCACGGAAACTGATCATTCGGCCAGAGTTTGGTATTGTCCAGCGGATCGAAGTCAAGTTCGGGATGCGGACCATCGGGCATAATCTGCACGTTGAGTTCCCATTGCGGATAATCGCCCCGTTCGATGGCTTCGTACAAATCCTGAGTCGCGTGGTTGAAGTTTTTACCCTGGATCTCTGCCGCTTGAGCTGACGTGAGGTTTTTTATGCCCTGAAGTGGCTCCCAGTGATATTTCACGAGCACGGCCTCTCCGTCGCTGTTTACCCATTTGTAGGTGTTTACACCCGAACCCTGCATATGCCTGTACGTAGCCGGAATGCCCCAAGGCGAAAACAGAAAAGTAATCATGTGGAGCGTTTCGGGAGACAAACTCACGAAATCGAACTGACGGCGCGGATCCTGACGATTGGTTACCGGATCTGGTTTAAATGCATGAATGAAATCCGGAAATTTTATCGCGTCCCGAATGAAAAATATCTTAAGGTTGTTGCCCACAAGATCCCAGTTTCCGTCTTCGGTGTACATTTTTACGGCAAATCCGCGCGGATCGCGTAACGTCTCAGGAGAATGCCCCCCGTGAATTACCGTCGAAAACCGGACGAATAGCGGCGTTTGTTTGCCTTTTTCCTGTAAAAACCTCGCGCGCGTGTACCTGGAAATCGGCTCATCGCCCACCGTTCCGTACGCTTCAAAATAGCCATGTGCTCCGGTGCCCCTTGCGTGGACGACACGTTCAGGTACGCGTTCCCGGTCAAAATGCGACATTTTTTCGAGAAACGGGTAATTTTCGAGCGTGGCCGGCCCCCGGTTCCCAACCGTTCTGAGGTTTTGATTGTCGTAGACGGGATGGCCCTGTCTGGTCGTTAAAATATCGGACTGGTTTTCATCACGCCGGTTTTGTGAACCCTGTCCCGAAGGCTGGGAAATGTTGTCATTGTGCATAAGATGAAGTTTAATTGGTTAACAGTCTTATAAATTTAGGTTTTTTCGGCCGATAATGCGCGTTTAATATTTCTGGGCCGCAACGGCGTATTTGAGCGAATTCATATTTGTAATTATATTCTTACGATATGATTACAATAATGTAGTTCGTCGATAGTTTTTGATGTTTTATCGATAAAAAAAGTTGCAAGATTAAATAATTCGTCTACATTTGTACTGTTAACAAATTTGTTAATAAATACGTTCTCCCTATTTTAAAACCCTACTGCACCCGCCCCACGGAATCTGCTGTAAAACTTAACCTCGGCCTATGGAAAAAGGACTACTCCCCGGAAAACTTCCCGTTTTTTTGATTGTCGGCATTTTTGCGATGTTGTTCGCCAAAGCCCACATCGCTCCTGAGCATCTGGATGTTCGATGGCTCGCTTCCCCGGAAATTAATGTGCGCGGTTACAATCAGAATATTTCATCGGGCAGCACCGAAACTTCAACGGCAAATCACACAGATTTCGGATCGGTATCCATAGAGAGCGGCCAGACCACGGTCGTTTATACCATTCAAAATACCGGAGGCGCAGCACTTTCAGTAACCGGGGTTACAATTACCGGCCCGGGTGCTTCAGCATTCAACGTGACCGAATCGCCGGCATCTTCTATTGCGGCAAATGGATTTTCTATTTTCAGGGTAACGTTTAATCCGGCTTCACTTGGCCAGAAAAACGCAGTCATCAACATCGCCAATAACGACGCAAACGAAAACCCTTACACTTTTGCGATCACAGGTCTTGGCGTTCAAACCTACGCCGATACAGACGGAGACGGCATTACCGATAACATCGACATTGACGACGACAACGATGGAATTCCGGACATTTACGAACAAATCAACTGTTACCAATCTCCGAGCTCAAACCTTGTAGAACACGTGTTTCTGAACGAAACTTTTGGCACGGGAACCACAAAAGGCAGAATCAACATCAATATTCCCGATGCTACGTGTACCTATTGTTACGAGGATGGCATCGCAGGAGCAAATACACCCGAATGTCCGAGCCAGTCTTCGTGGATTCTCGACGATGGCGAATACGTGGTAACGCACCGGATTGCCGGAACCACAGCGAACGACCCGGACAACATACACGGCGATCTTGCGTGGAACGGCCTCGAAGACCACACTCCAGGCGATGTCAACGGACGCATGGCGGTATTCAACGCGAGTTATACGCCCGGTATTTTTTACGAAACCACGATTCGCGGCATTGTTCCCAATGTGCCGATTACTTACAGTTTCTGGGCGCTCAACATTATGTCCAAACACACTTATCCGGGCTCAATCAAACCCAATATAACCGTGGATTTCCTAACGCTGGACGGAGTGGTTCTGAGTACGTTTAACACCGGAGATATTGGCCGATGCAACGCCGGAAACAACAATAACGACTGCGCGCTGAGCGAATGGCGCGAATACTCGACAAGCGTGAATCTGGGAACGCATACTTCGTTTGTCATCCGGTTTAAGAACAACGCTCCGGGCGGCGGCGGAAACGATCTCGCGCTCGACGACATTTCCATCAAGCAGCAATATTGCGACCGCGACAACGATAATATTCCCAACATTTTCGATCTCGATGCGGACAACGACGGCATACCGGACATTGTAGAAGCAGGATTCGGATTTTTGGCTAACGGAAAAGCGCATATGGATCTCGAAACGCCCGGTCTTTGGGTCGATGAGAACCATAACGGCATGCACGATCTGATAGATGCGATGCTGGAAAACGGCACCTATCAATTGCCCGATACCGATGGAGACGGAACGGCGGACTTCCAGGATCTGGACAGCGACAACGACAGCGTTTTTGACGTGGATGAAGCCGGCCTTTATAACGGTGATGGAGACATTAACGGAGACGGGCTCGGAGACGGACCGGATTCTGACGGGGACGGAATTCTCGATATATTCGACGATTTCGACGGTTTTGGAACCCTCGCAAAATCGAACCCTGTCGATTCGGACGGCGATGGCGTGCCGGATTACCTTCAGCTCGATTCGGACGGGGATGGTTATTTTGACATCCAACATACGCTATACGCGGCTCTGGACTCGGATAACGACGGAAAAATCGACGGAAATACAGACGTGGACCGCGACGGCATCAACGATTTGCTCGACACCGATACCGTAGCCTTAGGATCGCCCCGCCATCTGGACCGAAAATTATTTGTAGCCTTTGACGGCCGAAACGATTATATGCTCGGCCCGCAAATGGTTTCAGGATTATCCTCGGCAACGATGATGGGATGGATTAAACTCGGCAACGGAAGTCACACGGACGCGACCTTATTTGGGGAGCCCGGCTTTGCACTAAAACTTACGGCCGACGGAATTCTGAGCACACGCGCAAACGGTCAATCGGTATCGCACAACGAAGCCCTTCAACCGGACCGATGGTACCACGTGGGCGCCGTATTTAACAGTAGCACTCAAACCCTGTCGCTTTATGTGAACGGGCGCGAAATAAAATCTGCTTCAGATGCGGCACTTGCGGTTCCGGTTCACGGAAGCGGCCCATTTACAGGCGCTAAAAACCCGAACGAGGCCCACGGTTACTTTTTTGGCGACATCGATGAATTGCGCGTTTTTAACACGGCGCTTACTTCGGCCCAATACGAAAAAATGGTGTATCAGGAACTCGAATACTCAGATACGAACCTGCGCGGCACCTTTATCCCCAAAAATATTCCCGATCTGACAGCTTCGGCCCTTATCGGCTATTACAGAATGGATACCTACCGGGACGACGTGCTGGACAATCTGGCATCGGCAAGCATCGATGAAGGCAACAGCCCCGGTTTCATGCGCATTTACAACGTAAAACAAATTAGTCCGCAACGCGCACCTATGCCGTTTGTGACCTCGCAGCCGGGCGGCATTGAACAAGCGGTTTCGCAGCAGAATTTCGTGCACGGACCAGACGCGGTCGAATATCCGTGGGCGATTCTCGACATTCGGCACGACATAAACTTTGAATACAACCAAACGACACTCGGCGCGAAAATTCATCCGGATGTAGAGGTTGTTGTATCGAACAACAGCAAGTTTGAGAATACCTGGTATCTGAAACTCGACGGCCGCATGGATTTGCAGGAAAAGTCGCAACTTGTACAGACTGAAGAAAGCGACCTCGACCCAACAAGTTCGGGAACGATTGAACGCGACCAGCAAGGTTCCCCCAATAAATTCAACTACAACTACTGGACTTCTCCGGTAGGTATAAGTAACGGCACAACGAACAACAATTCATTCACCGTAGCTCAGATTATGTTCGACGGCACCAATGCAGACAATCCACAGCCGTTTCAATGGACATCCGCGCTGAATTCAATCGCGACTACACCGCTGACAATGAGTGGCTACTGGATTTTTAAATTCCAGAACCTTTCAAATTCGTACTCTAACTGGGGCACGGTAGGCCCGAACGGCACGTTGAACGCCGCAGAAGGCTTTACGCTTAAAGGAAGCAATGCCGCGCTTGAAAGTCAGAATTATATTTTCATCGGCAAACCCAACAACGGCCCGATGTCGCTGCCGATCGCCGCCGGCAACCTGAATCTTACGGGCAACCCGTACGCGTCTGCTTTGGATGCGCATGTGTTTATCGAGGACAACCTTTCGAGCACTACGGGCGCATTGTACTTCTGGGAACATTATTCTACGAATGCCACGCATGTGACCCAAAACTATCAGGGCGGTTATGCGGTGCGCACGCTTGTAGGAGGAACGCCTCCCGTAGCGCCTCCGGGCATTAGCGGCGACGGACTGAGCCTTAAAGTTCCGGGACGATTCATTCCCGTGGGCCAGGGCTTCTTTTTGAGCGGAAGCAATCAGGGCGGACAAATCGTGTTCGGAAACCACCAGCGCGCCTTTGTGCGGGAAGACAACAGCAGCTCAAATCCGGTGTTCAGAACTTCGGCCTACACCACCTCATCGGTAGACGAAAATGATTCCGCAGATCAAACCTCTATTTACACGAACCGCGAGGACGATATTCAAACGGCGGAACATCCGGTCATCCGCCTCGGGTACGACTACACGAACGGATTCCACCGACAGTTGTTACTCGGATTTATGGGCGATAAAGCCAACAGCGGATTTAATCCCGGCTACGATGCCGTGACTTTTGACACAAACCCGGACGATCTTACATTCGTGTTAGGCACGCGCCGTGTCGTGATTATGGGCGAAGGACATTTTAACGTCGAGGCCAGTTATCCGCTCGAGGCAAAATCGGGGACAAACGGGCAGGTGAAATTCACACTCGAAGGAACCGAGCATTTCCCTGAGTCGCAACCTATTTACATTTACGACGCCACTGAGGGAAGCTACCACAACCTTCGCGAGGCTGCGTTCCAAACTACGATAAACGCAGGGGTTACGTCAAATCGATTCTTTCTCAGGTTTCAATCCGATATGTTGGGGGCCGCGGCTTATGACTTCGAGCGCGATATTGTGCTTGTTCAGGACAACCCGTCGGACCAACTGGTAATTGTGTCCACAAACCCGGGTCTGGACATTCAGCGCGTGAGTCTGGTCAATATGCTCGGGCAAACGCTTGTGTCGCGCAAAAACGCATCGACGCGTTTTGAACTGGAAACCTCGGGCTTTGCCGCAGGAACCTATATTGCACGGATCGAAACCGCATCGGGAACCAAAAACATAAAGTTCATTATCAAATAAACACGATCTGCCACAAAAAAATCCCGCTTCAACAACGGGATTTTTTATTTGGAAAAACTTCTACGCTTTAAAATGCGCCGACAAATCTTGTTTGCCGATTGTCTGCTTCTGGCCCGAGGAAAGTTCCTTAACCGAGAAACTGCCGTCTTGCTGAGCTTCGGCCACAAACGGAATTCCGCGTTTTTCTGCATAGTTGAACTGTTTGCCGATTTTAGCCGGTTCGGGGAACAACTCCGCAGCTATACCCCGACGTCTTAATTGCGTCATCGCCTGAAAAGCCATCGGTGCGAATTCGTTGTTTAAAAACAGCAATTGCGGTACGGGCAACGCCGTTTCTGAGAAAAGCCCGAGTTGTTCCATCACGAGATAAATCCGGTCCAGACCAAACGAAATACCTACGCCGCTCGTGTTCTTGAGCCCAAAAATTCCCGTAAGATCGTCGTAACGACCGCCACCGCCGATTGATCCCATAGCAACTTTATCTGCCACGACTTCGAAAATGGCGCCCGTGTAATAATCGAGTCCGCGCGCGAGCGTGATGTCCAGCGATAACACCGACCCGAGCAAACCGTTTTCTTCGACTTTTTCGCAGACAAACCGCAGTTCTTCAATGCCTTTTGCGCCTTCCTGAGTGTGTCCGATCAGCGTTTGGAGTTGGGAAAGTTGCTGCTGAAAAGTTCCCGAAAGCGACAACAGCCCGTCGAGTTTTTCAATCGCCGGTTCCGGAATTCCTTTGGTCCGCATCTCGTCTTTTACGCCTTGCGCCCCTATTTTGTCGAGTTTGTCCAGCGCTACGGTAAAGTCGATGAGTTTGTCCTGAGCGCCGATGACCGATGCGATGCCCGAAAGAATTTTGCGGTTATTGATTTTTATGGCCGTGTTTTTAAGTCCGAGTTCGTTGAATACGGCGTCGTAAAGCTGCACTAGTTCTACTTCCTGCCAGAGCGAATCCGAGCCTACGACATCCGCATCGCACTGATAAAACTCGCGGAAACGCCCTTTCTGCGGACGATCTGCGCGCCAAACCGGTTGAATCTGGTAGCGTTTAAACGGAAACACGATGTCGTTTTGATGTTGTACGACATATCGCGCAAACGGGACCGTTAAATCGTATCGCAGCGCTTTGTCCGAAATGTGCGGCGTAAGTTTTTGGCTGTCGGCCGCTTGCAACAAGTCCGAAGGTGCTTTGGAAAGAAAATCGCCCGAATTCAGAATCTTAAAAATCAAACGGTCGCCCTCTTCTCCGTATTTGCCCATCAGCGTTTGGTAATTCTCAAACGAAGGCGTTTCTATAGGCGCAAATCCAAAAACTTCGAAATGCTTTCGGATAACGCCCATCAGGTATTGGCGTTTTGCTACTTCGGCCGGCGAGAAATCTCGTGTGCCTTTTGGAATGCTGGGTTTTTGTGCCATGGCTTAAATAAAGCGCAAATATCGAGATAATCGCTTTAATTAAAAAAACCGGCCGCCACGGAAACGCTCAAATTTAATCGTATTTTAGTGCCGAAAATTGCTTTTATGCTGCGTTTATTCCGCGAAAACATTCTGATTGCTCTTGGTGCCATCCGGTCCCAGATTCTGCGTACGACGCTCACGGTATTTATTATCGGCATCGGAATCATGGCGCTCGTGGGCATTTTAACCGTGGTTTCGGCTCTGGAAGCCACGCTCTCGGCGGACTTTGCGTCGATGGGAGCCAACACGCTAAACATTGAACGCTATAGTGCATCGGAGCGTTTTCAGGGACATCCATCGGTACGAAAAAAAATAAATCCGATTATTTCCTACCCCGAGGCGCGCAGTTTTAAAGAGCGATATCATTTTCCGTTTACGACGACCTCGGTTTCGTTTATGGCGGTGACGAATGCCGAAGTGCGGTACGAATCTGTAAAGACCGATCCCGAAATCCGCGTGCTTGGCGTGGATGAACACTTTGCGGGAAACTCTGGTCTTGAAATCGCCGAAGGCCGGAATTTTAGTCCGACCGATATTGCGAACAATGTTCCGGTGGCCGTGATTGGCGCCGATCTGGTCAAAGCACTGTTCAAGGACGAAGATCCGGTTGGAAAAACGCTTTCGGTGCGCGGGGCGAAATTCCGCGTCATCGGTTTGCTTAAAGGACAAGGTTCAACGTTTGGCAACCGCGAAGATTTGCGCATGCTTATTCCGATACAACTCGCGAGATCGCTTTATTCGGCTCCGAATATCAACTACGCCATCAGCGTCATGGTAGGCAAAAAGGAAATGCTCAACGCGGCCACGGACCAGGCCATTGTTACGATGCGCCAGATTCGCAAACTGAGCCCGCTCGAAGAAGACAACTTTGGACTTTCGCGCAGCGATGATCTGATTAACCGCATTTTGTCGATTACGCAATACCTTCAGATTGCGGCATGGGTAATCAGCATTATCACGATTTTCGGGTCGTCGATTGCGCTGATGAACATCATGCTTGTTTCTGTGACAGAGCGAACCAGGGAAATCGGGGTACGCAAAGCACTTGGAGCCACGCGGCGCACGATTGCGATGCAGTTTTTTATAGAAACGCTCGTGATTGGCCAGATCGGCGGACTCGTGGGAATGGCTTTCGGGATTCTGCTCGGGTTTATCGTGGCCTCGCTGTTCGAGTTCGGGTTTGCGATTCCGTGGGTGGCGATTGCTGCCGCTTTTGCGATTACGTTTGTCGTGGCTGTGGTTTCGGGCAGTTATCCCGCGGTTAAAGCTTCCAAACTGGATCCGATTGAAGCGCTTCGGTACGAATAATTACTTTACAGCGCGCAACATTCGGTGGTTTCCGTACATATCGGACCGCAGTTCTACATTTTTAAATCCGGTGTTTTCCACAATCGAAACCGTTTCAGGCCCCAGGTACTGATTGATCTCGAAATAGAGTTGGCCCGATGCCGGCAGCGCCTCGAACGCAAGTGCGGCAATGGCGCGATAAAACAACAGCGGATCGTCGTCGCGGACAAAAAGCGCAAGATGAGGTTCGTTGTTGAGCACATTTGCGCGCATCTCCGTTTTTTCCATTTCGCGAACGTAAGGCGGGTTCGACACGACAATGTCGCAAGGTTCGAGCGACCGGGCCGAAAGCACATCCATTTGTCGGAAATTTACTTCCACGCCGTTTTGTGCGGCATTTTCGCGCGCGAGCGAGAGCGCCGGTTCAGAAATATCGACAGCCGATACGACCGCCTGAGGCAGCAGATGCGCGAGGGAAACGGCAATGCACCCACTTCCGGTTCCAATATCCAGAATGAGGCAGCCGGGACGGTGCGCGGCGTTCGAGGCAACCCACAAAACGAGTTCTTCTGTCTCGGGGCGCGGAATAAGCACGGCCGGGTTTACGTTAAAGCGCAACCCGCAAAACCAGGCGTTTCCGAGCAGATACTGAACCGGCTCCGAACGCAACAGCCGTTGTTTAAACGCTTCGAATTTTTCAAACATTTGCGGGAGCAAAGCAATTTGGGCGTTCAGGGCAAGATCGATGCGTTTTAGTCCGAGCCATTGTTCGAGCGCGAGATGGAAAAACGCTGCGGCTTCGTCTGCGTCGTACAGGTTTGATAAGTCGGCAACGAACGATTTTTTGTATTGATTAATGGTCATAAATGGTATTTGTGCGCATGTTGCCCTAGCCCCGATGGAAGCGGCATCCTCGCTTTTTTTGCGAGATACAGCGGACAGCGGGATCAGCTACTGATTGCCAAAAGTACGAAACGACTGGGTTTAAATGACTATTTTTGCGGCCATGACGCGCGATGAATTTTACATGCAACGCTGCCTGCAACTGGCCCGGAACGCCTCGGGACATACTTATCCGAACCCGCTCGTGGGCAGTGTCGTGGTGCTCGACGACAAAATCATTGGCGAAGGCTGGCATCAAAAGGCCGGAGAACCGCATGCCGAGGTGCGCGCCATAAATGCCGTCAAAGACAAATCGCTGCTGCCAAAAAGCACGGTTTACGTGAATCTTGAGCCGTGCAGCCATTACGGAAAAACGCCTCCTTGTGCGGATTTGCTCGTGGCCTCGGGGGTAAAGCGCGTCGTAATTGGCGCCGTGGATTCGAATCGGGTGGTAAGTGGACGCGGCATTCAAAAACTGAAACAGGCCGGAATTTTGGTAACTGCGGGCGTGCTCGAGGCGGAATGTCGCGAACTGAACAAACGGTTTTACTGTGTTCACGAACGCAAAAGGCCGTGGATTTTGCTCAAATGGGCCCAAAGTGCCGATGGTTTGCTGAGCCCCGATCAAAAGAAAGAACAGGCGCCCGTTTACTTGGCAGGATTGTTTTCGCGCCAACTTGTGCACCGGTGGAGAAGTGAAGAACACGCGATTCTCGTGGGTTCCCAAACGGCGATTGACGACAATCCAAAACTGGACGTACGGCTTTGGCATGGCCAGAATCCGGTGAAAATTCTGATAGACAGGCGCAAACGCGTGTCTGAGGATCACGTTATTTTTAAGCACGGGCGAACCATGGTTTTCTCCGAAGCGGTGGAAGGCGATTTTATGGGCTTTCTGATGGCCGAACTTTACCAGGCCGGCATTCAGTCGGTGCTTGTGGAAGGCGGCGCTAAAACGCTGACGCAATTTATTCAATCAGGATTCTGGGACGAAGCCCGCGTGTTTGTTTCTAAAGTTGCTTTGGGAACCGGCACGGCTGCTCCCGTATTTAACGCTGTGGCAAACCGGGAATTTGACGTGGGCGGCGACAAACTTTTGTACTACACAAATCCGGCGGCCCGATGAACGATACTTACAAAACGATTGCTGCGGAAACGCCGGAAGTGCTTTACAAGGAGAAAGGTTCCAAATTTTTCTCGTATGCGTTTCCGGTGACGAGTGCCGACCAGGTGAAACAGCATTTGGACGACCTGCGCAAGCTAAGACCTGGAGCCGTACACTATTGTTATGCGTATCAGATTGGCGCACCAGAAGTTCAATATCGTTATAGCGATGACGGCGAACCTGCGAACACGGCGGGCGCGCCGATTTACGGACAAATTCAGTCGCACGAGCTTACGAATGTGCTTATTGTAGTGGTTCGGTTTTTTGGAGGCATAAAACTCGGCGTTGGCGGGCTGATCAGCGCCTACAGAACATCGGCCCAGATGGCACTTGCCGAAGCCCGGATCATAGAACGCACAATCGAGGTTTTCTACGTGTTGCGGTTCGATTACAAAAACCTCAACAAAGTAATGCGGCTGTTGCGCGAGCGTCAACTCCGGCTCGTTTCCCAGAAAATGGAACTCGGGTGCGAGCTCATCATCGGGGTAAGATTGCGGGACGAATCTGCGGTGGTCGAGGCTTTTGAGAACCTTTACGGACTATCGTTCGAAAAGTGGCTTTTGGAGAATTAAATGACTATATTGTCCAACAGGGATTTTATGTCATCCGGAGGCAATACAGGCCGTTTGCTTGCCAGGTCCACGAAGACCAGAATGAAGTTTGCCGTTGTTAATAAATCCCCTTGCTCGTTGACGATTTCGCAATCAAAACCAATCTTTACAGAGCGGTGTAGCGAAAGCGATGTTTTAACAGTTAGCAACTCGTCGTAAACTGCGGGTTTTTTGTAATCGATCTTTACCGAGACGATAGGCAGGCCAATGCCGCGCTCCTCTAAAGATTTGTACGAAACCCCTTGTTTACGAAGCCATTCGACACGGCCGATTTCAAAATAAGGCAAATAATTGCCGTGGTAAACAACGCCCATTTGGTCGGTTTCGGAATAGCGCACACGCAGTTGAATCTGGTCTTGTTTCATTAGGATTTGGGATTAATTTTTTAACATTTCTCTAACTAAATGCTTACGATAATATTTCTG
Organism: uncultured Flavobacterium sp.; assembly: GCA_964612955.1. Classification (GTDB taxonomy): domain Bacteria; phylum Bacteroidota; class Bacteroidia; order Flavobacteriales; family Flavobacteriaceae; genus Flavobacterium. The sequence continues at coordinate 23,910 of CAZTGF010000011.1, read as the reverse complement.
AAAAATCAACTTCGAAATGATTTTTTTATAACGATTTTTGTTCACATATTTGTCTCCCTGAAAGGCGGCAAAAGACCCTTACTTTCCTTTTGCGCCCATTCGTTTTATAATAAATTATTTTTCAAGTTAATATGAGCAAAACTGCGCAATCGGTATGGGAAAATTGTCTGTCATTCATAAAGGACAACATACAAGAGCAGGCGTACAAGACCTGGTTCGAACCAATCAAGTCAGTGGAGCTCACCGATGATTCCCTTTACATTCAGGTTCCGAGTAAATTCTTCTACGAATGGCTCGAAGAACATTACGTAAAACTGTTAAAAGTAGCCCTGACCAAAGAACTTGGAAAGAACGCAAAGTTACTTTATAAAATTAAAATGGAAAACACTTACGGGAACAAGCAGCCGTTCATGGAACAGTTGCCGAGTTCTCAGCGCAGTCCGGTCCGCGCTCAGGAAGTTGACGCGCCGGTTCGCAATTTGAGTCCCGAGCTCAAAAACCCGTTTGTGATTCCAGGCATACGCAACCTTAAAATTGAGTCGCAGCTTAATCCGAATTACAGTTTTGACAATTTCCTCGAAGGCGATTCAAACCGTTTGGCCAGATCTGCGGGCATTGCCGTGGCGAACAAACCCGGAGGAACGTCTTTTAACCCGCTGCTGATTTTTGGCGGTGTCGGGCTTGGCAAAACACACCTTGCGCATGCGATTGGCGTGGAAATTAAAGACAGGCATCCCGAGAAAACCGTGCTGTACATTTCGGCCGAAGTATTCACTCAGCAATACATCGATTCGGTCCGAAAAAACAACCGCCACGATTTCGTGCATTTTTACCAGCTCATCGACGTACTTATCATAGACGACGTTCAGTTCTTATCGGGCAAATCCGGCACACAGGACGTGTTCTTTCATATTTTCAACTATTTGCACCAGAACGGCAAACAGGTGATTCTGACTTCGGACAAAGCGCCCGTGGACATGCAAGACATTGAGCAGCGTTTGCTCTCGCGTTTCAAATGGGGACTTTCGGCCGAGTTGCACCAACCCGATTACGAAACCCGCGTGTCCATCCTCAATAACATTTTGTACCGCGACGGCGTGGAAATGCCAGAAGACATCGTGGAATACGTGGCGCGCAACATTAAAACAAACGTTCGCGAACTCGAAGGCGCGATTATTTCGCTGATTGCACAATCGTCGTTCAACAAAAAAGAAGTGACGCTGGACCTGGCGAAAAACGTCGTAGAGAAATTCGTAAAAAACATTAAGCGCGAAATCTCGATCGACTACATTCAAAAAATTGTGTCCGATTACTTCCAGTTAGACCTTGAAACACTGCAGTCGAAAACGCGCAAACGCCACGTGGTTCAGGCGCGCCAGCTCGCGATGTTCTTTGCCAAAAAGTTCACAAAGGCCTCGCTTGCCAACATCGGTGCGCAAATTGGCGACCGCGACCATGCGACCGTGCTTCACGCGTGCAAAACGGTGGACAATCTTGTTTCTACGGACAAACAGTTTAAAAAATACGTAGACGACATTAATAAGAAACTATCGCTCTAAAATGGTTAAAGTGCTCATGGTATGTCTGGGCAACATCTGCCGTTCGCCTCTGGCCGAGGGTTTGCTTGCGTCCAAACTGCCCGAAGACCGGTTTACCGTAGATTCAGCGGGAACAGGTGACTGGCACGTAGGACAACAGCCGGACAAACGCTCGATCGCGATCGCAAAGACCAGAGGCCTCGATATTAGCTGTCAGCGCGGACGCCAGTTTACAGCGGAAGATTTTGACCGCTTCGACCATATTTATGCAATGGATATGGAAAATCTGCGCAACACGCTCGCGTTGGCCCGAAACGATGAGGACCGCCAAAAAGTGCGGCTAATTCTCGATGTGCTGTTTCCGGGCGAGAACGTCGAGGTACCTGACCCGTACTTTGGCATGGAAAACGGCTTTGAAATCGTGTACGACATGCTGGACAAAGCCACTCAAAAAATTGCAGACGACTTGCTGCGACAACACTCGTGACGCAAAACGGAAAATTATACCTGATTCCATGCCCTATCGGCGACACGCCAGCCCGCGATGTATTGCCCGATGCGGTCCTGCGCGCACTGCACCACATTTTTGATTTCATCGTCGAAAACGAAAAAACGGCACGCCGGTTCATCAAGCATGCGATTCCCGAAAAACCTCAGTCCGAGTTGCGCATCAGGGCGCTGGACAAGCACGATAAAAACCCGGACTACGCGGCTATGCTCGATCCGATTTTCGAAGGACGCGACCTGGGCGTAATTTCCGATGCCGGATGTCCCGGTGTGGCCGATCCCGGAGCTGATATCGTTAGGGCGGCACATGAGCGCGGCGTTCAGGTGGTACCGCTTGTAGGGCCTTCTTCAATTCTTCTGGCCTTAATGGCTTCCGGCATGAACGGGCAGCGGTTTGCGTTTCACGGGTATTTGCCGATTGATAAATCGGAGCGGAAAAACACGCTGCGCGCACTCGAAAAACGGGCTACCGATTACGGAGAATCCCAGATTTTTATCGAAACCCCTTACCGCAACAACAAAATGCTCGAGGATTTGCAGCAGTTTCTGTCTCCGGCCACCCTGCTTTGTGTCGCCGCAGATTTAACACTGCCTACCGAGTTCGTGCGCACGCTTCCGGCCGCTTCATGGCGCGGAAATGCACCGGATCTGCAAAACCGGCCCGCGATTTTCATTTTGTACAGGAAATAAAAAAGCCGCCCGAAAGCAGCTTAGAGTGATTTTAGTAGTTGGCCACATGCGCATGCTGATCTGCAGCAATCGCGCTCGTATCGTAACCGCCAAACTTTCTCATATAAGTACGGATAGAAGTGCCGTAGTTGTCTCTTGAGTGCCGGTTTCCTTTGGTGCGCAAAAAGCGTTTTACAGAACCCGGGCCGCCCAAATGTGCCGCCGCGAGAATCCCTGATTCTGTAACGAGTATTCCGCCGACGACCTTGCCGTCAAAAGCCTGAATCTCGTTTCGCAACAGCCATTTGTTTTTCGCCGTCAGGGCCATAAACGCACGCTCCTGCAGGGCGGCATCGTGCAGGAACTCGCTGTGCCGCGTAATGCCTACGGTTCGCAGGGCTGCCTTACCGAACTGGTATTTGCCCATGTAACCAAGTGTATTTACGATATTGTACCGGCCTTGAGACTCGCGAAATGCAAGTGCCTCTTTGTAGCCGATGAAGTAATTTCCCGTAAAAGGAATGTTGTTGTTGCGGTAATCCTCTGGTTCAGGAGAAGGAAAAGTAAAATGAAGCGGATTTGCTTCGGTAATGCGGTACCACTCACCGGTGGATGATTTTGTTTTAAAGCCGGAGCTAAGAAATACTACGGCGCTTGCAATAACTATATAATACGACCATTTAATAAGCATAATTTGGTTTTCTTCCTGAGGCACATTCTAATGAACGCCGGACTTCCGCTGAAGTCATTTATCAGGAAATTTCTGCGGGGGCAAAGATAAGAAATTTTTATTAACGCTGAAAACCAGTAAGTTAAGCTTTTCTAAAAATATATTGGTCGGAATTTTACGACACCTTCTGAATTGAACTCAACCGTGGGCGCCGGAATTTTGACGCTGTTAAATACCGACAACAACGTGCGTAACCACGGCTTTTGCGTCTCTATGCGCGACAAGTCCAAATCGAGACTCAGGTAAAACTGCCGCATGCGCACATCGGGAAAAAACACATCGTTGACAAGAACGTCTTCGGCCGTGATCATGCCTTCGGCTCCGTATCCTATGGCCACGTTAAACCATTTCGGAATCCGGGACTCTTTAAAAAACGAATGCACATTTGCCGATAACCAATAGGTTTGCCCGTTGTAATCCTTAACCATTTCCTCGCTGAACCCGTTGCCGAGCGCTTCCGGCCGTGCCGATGCGTAAACTGTGCGATGAAACGAATATTTGAGCGAGACCCGCTGTTCTTCCCACAGAAGTTCCTGAGAAAGAAATAAAACAGCACCTCCCGCGTTCGCGCTGATATCGCCCCAGGAAGCGCCCCACCGTTCGGAATAACCGTCGAAAATTTCGATAGCCGACAAAAAAAGCGTCCCGGCAACAGATCCGGCGATGGCGCTATTTTTAGATTCCCAACCGCTCCATCGGAACAAACCGGTACTCATACGACTCAACTGATATCCGGCAAATGCGTGGCCGGCTTTGTCCATCTGAAGCCAGTGCGCGTTGTCGTTCTTAAAATGGAAATCGGATTTGGGATGGTCCTCATACCAGAGTTTGTCCAGCGCGAGATAGGTCAGGCCGGCTGCAGCTACCTGTCCCGAAATAACGAGTGTTGTGCGCGGTTTGTCGATTGAATCGGCGGGTTTTAACCATGCCTGACCGAAAAGCATCACCGGGGACCAACACAACAAAAACCATAGGCGTTTCATCAGCGTTTGATTCCTTGCTGGCTGATCCACCGGACGTATTTTTGTCGGTTGCGTTCGTGTTGCGCATGGGTAACCGCGAATTCGTGATAGCCGAAATTTTCAACGCTGGCACAAAAATAAATGTAGTTGTGCGATTCGGGGTTCAACACCGCATCGATGGCCGAAATATCCGGCATGGCAATAGGTCCGGGCGGAACGCCGTGGTTCTGGTACGTATTGAAAGGCGACTCCGTTAGCAAATCGCGGTTCAGTACGCGTTTGATCAGAATGTTGAAGTCGTTATTGTTGCGTTTGATCGCGTAAATTACTGTGGGATCCGCTTCGAGTTTCATGCCTTTTTCGAGCCGATTTAAGTAAACACCTGCCACGCGCGGACGTTCGTCGATTTTTACGGTTTCTTTATGCACTATAGACGCGAGGGCCGAAACTTCCAAAGGCGTTAATCCGAGTGCTGCCGCTTTGTCCAATCGGGTTTGCGTCCAAAATTTACGGTATTCCTTTTCCATCCGGTCGCGAAATTGAAGCGCGGACGTATTCCAGAAAAACTCATAGGAATTCGGGATAAACATGCTCAATACGTTGTCCCGCGTGAGTTCATTATCGGACAAAAAGCGTTCGTCGTAAAACGATTCGAGCAGCGATATGCTGTCGGCTTCGATTTGGGCGGCGATGCGTCCGGCAAGATCCTCGAGGCGCTCCTGGTTGTTAAACGACACTCTGACCGGAACAGGCTGCCGCAATGCGGTGACAAGATCGTTGCTGTTCATGCCTTTTTTTAATACAAACTTTCCTGCCTTCACATTTTGCGGATACGATTTTTTACCCGCGACCGAAACGAATCTTTCCATGTTTTCGACATACGGAGCGACGATGGTTTTGACTTCGTTGAAATCGGCGTTTGTAGGAATGTAAATGGCGACCTCATTTTCCGAAAAACGGGTATTGGGCGAGAAAATATCGCGGTAAAGCAGGTATCCGTACACAATAAGCCCGGCGATCAGCAGAACCGATACAGCGATGGCAATTTTCTTAAAATTCACGCAGTGGTTTGTTTAAGTTGATTAATTGGTAAATGGCTTCGTCCCTAAAAGCGCCGTGGATAAAATTCCATTCTTTTTTAAGTCCTGTCATTTCGAATCCAAATTTAGTAAAAAGCGCCACACTCGCGTGGTTGGCCGGGTCGATGTTCGCGTAAAGCTGGTGAAGTTGCAAGCGCGAAAATGCATAGTCGACAATCATGCCCAGCGCCTCGGAACCGATTCCCGTACCGCGCAAAGAAGCGTCTTTAACGATTATCCCGACTCCGGCGCGCCGGTGCAACGGCTCATAGTCGAACAGGTCGATAAAACCGAGGGCTTCCACACGATTTTTCGCGCAAATGGCAAGGCGAAGTTGTCTGGCTTCGAAAATATCCTTATGCGCGTTTTTCAGATATTCGCGCAAAATTTGCCGGCTGAACGGCGCAATCGTATTGCTGAACTGCCAGGCCCCTTCGTCGTTTTCGAGCGCGTAAAGCACCTCGAGATCTTCGGGTTCAAGGGCGCGCAAATAATACCGGCCTGCGCTTAGAGTCACCATGAAATAACGCCTTTAAATACAAATGTTGCCGGGCCTGTAAGCACGATGTTGTGATAACGCGATCCCGTTTTTTCAAAAGTTACTTCGAGCGCGCCGCCTTCCACGTGAAGTTTTACCTCCCGGTTCCGTGTTTTCCCGAGCGCATGCATGGCCACCGCCACCGCAGTAGCACCCGTGCCGCACGAAAGTGTTTCAGCCTCGACGCCGCGTTCGTAAGTGCGCATTCTGAACGATCCATCGGCAAGCATTTCCACGAAATTTACATTTGTACCTGCCGGTGCATAACGGTCCGAGTAGCGGATGGCGGCCCCGAGCGTTTGTACATCGCATTCGGCAACGCGGTTGTAAAATGTTACATGATGTGGCGATCCCGTATTCAGAAACACCGCATCATCGAGAGGTTCTATACCGGTAACCTCGGCCATTTGGAGTGCGATGCGGCCATCGTTGAGCGTTCTAGCGCTGTGCATTCCGTCCGCAGCCAGAAACCTCGTCTCGGATTCTGCGAGTCCAAGGCTTTGTGCATAAGCTACAGCGCATCGGCCCCCATTGCCGCACATCGAACCCATTCGGCCGTCGGCGTTGAAATAAACCATCGAAAAATCGGAAAAATTGTCATTTTCGATCAGGATTAATCCATCGGCTCCAATGCCAAAACGTCTGTTACACCATCTGGAAATGAGTTCGGTATCGTTTTTGGGAAATGCGAGGTTGCGATTGTCTATCATGACAAAATCATTCCCCGTTCCTTCGTATTTTTCAAACTGAATGTCCATGCGGCAAAGGTATGGTTTTGTGCGGTCAGACGGTTTGTTAAACCGCGGTTAAAGTGACTTTCGCATAGCAATATTCGAATAATTTTACTGTTAAACCACAAAATAATCAAACAACATGAAAAGAATTTCAACTTTATTCTTGGTGGCCATCATAGGCGGTGCTACATCGCTGGGCGCATATAAAATGTTGGCTGATACGGACATCATCAACGACAAACGGCCCGTAATTTCGGTGGCTCCCGAGCGCTACACAAAAAATGTATCCCTTGGCGCTGAAGCCGTAGATTTTACCGAAGCTGCAGAAAAAGCCATCCACTATGTGGTCCACGTCAAAAATGTTTCTTACCGCACCGTTTCCAATCCGATGCTCGAATTTTTTTACGGCTATCGCGGCGGACAGCAACAGGAACAGGTAGGAACGGGATCCGGCGTTATCATCTCTGAGGACGGCTATATTGTGACGAACAATCACGTGATTAAAGATGCTTCCCAAATCGAGGTTACGCTGAACAACCGCCGTTCGTACAAAGCCAAACTCATAGGAACAGATTCCAAAATGGACATCGCATTGCTCAAAATCGACGCGAATGAAAAGCTTCCCTACACGACGTTTGCCGATTCGGACCATATTAAAGTGGGCGACTGGGTGCTTGCCGTAGGTAATCCGTACAACCTGAACTCTACGGTGACGGCCGGTATCGTATCTGCTAAGGCAAGAAATCTCGGACAGAACGATATTCAGTCATTTATTCAGACCGATGCTGCGGTGAATCCGGGCAACTCTGGCGGAGCGCTCGTAAATACGCGTGGTGAACTGGTTGGAATCAACACGATGATCTCTTCGATGACAGGCTCCTACGTGGGCTATTCTTTTGCCGTGCCATCGAACCTGACACGCAAAATCATTGAGGACATCATGGAATTCGGCAACGTACAACGCGGGGTTATGGGCGTAGAAGGAGCCGAATTAAACAGCGCCGTTTCCCGCGAACTTAAAATTGACCGAACCGAAGGGTTTTTCGTTAACAAGGTGCGCAAGAATTCGGGAGCCGAGGCCGCCGGAATCAAAAGCGGAGACATTATCACCCGAATCGACGACCGCAAAATTGCATCGTTCGCAGATCTTTCGGGCTATATTAACACGAAACGCCCCAATGATGTAGTTCGCGTGACTTACGAACGCGACGGTAAAAACCACGTAGCCTCGGTAAAACTGAACCGAAACGAACTTCTCGGCCTGGAGTTTAAGGGCCTTGAGCTGACCAACATTGACAATGACGACAAAAAACGTTTTAAAATCGATCACGGCCTTAAGATTGCCGAAGTTAAAAACCCGCGCTTGGCTCAATACGAAGATGAACTCAAAGGCGGCGTTATCCTCAGCATTGGAAATGTGAAAGCTATAGATGTTGAATCCGCGGCCAAAGTAGTGAATGCGTTCGACGGCGATCAGTCGGTTCAGGTGCAACTGCTCACGCGCAAAGGAGAACTGATTCGGGTGATTATGTAACGCGTTAACAACCAAACCCAACCACCTGAAATACGGTGGTTTTTTTATTTGATTTTGTACCGTGTTTTGTTTCACGAAAACGATTGAAATCGATACCTTTGCAAAAATTTTTAAACCGCAAACAACTAACAACAAATTCATGATCACTGCCAATTTATACGAAAAGGAGATCGCCTATCAAGCCAACAGAAGGCGCGCCGCCGTTGAGTTTATTAAAATCATCAGCGACCTTTGGTACGACAAATCCATTGAGGTAGTCCTGTTTCGCAACCAACTTATTAACCGCAACGTCAGCGAAATTATCAACCTGCACGAATACGCCGGAGAATTTGTAGGAAAAGCGATTTCTGTTTTCGATTCTGTGGACATTGCCCGCGCGCTGCTTTCGGTAGACCTTCCGCCTGCCAAACTGGACATCGGCCGTTTGACTTACGAATACAGACTCGAAGAAAACCAGCATTCAAACGCGACAAGTTTCGTATTGGACCGTCTGCGCCTGGCAAAAGATTTCAAAAACAACAAGCCTAAAGACGTAGTGCTTTACGGTTTCGGTCGTATTGGCCGATTGCTGGCCCGCGAACTCATGTCAAAAGCCGGCGTAGGCACACAGCTCAGGTTGCGCGCCATTGTGGTACGCGACAAAAGCGATGCGAAACTGCTCGAGAAACGCGCTTCTTTGCTTCGTTACGATTCTATCCACGGAGATTTTGAGGGTTCGGTAGTGGCAGATCCCGATAAAAATGCGTTGATTATTAACGGAACGACGGTGCATATCATCACAGCATCGACGCCTGAAGAAATTGACTATACCCAATACGGTTTTACCGATGCTCTCGTTATTGACAACACAGGCGCATTTACTACAGAAGAAGCGCTTTCACGCCATTTAAAATCTGAGGGCGTTGACAAAGTGTTGCTCACGGCACCGGGCAAAGGCGTTCCGAATATCGTACACGGTGTAAACCACAACAATTACGATCCTGAAACGCAGCACATCTTCTCGGCAGCCTCTTGTACTACAAACGCCATTACGCCTATTTTGAAAGCCATCGAGGACACGCTCGGTGTTGTGAAAGGCCATCTTGAAACCATTCACGCCTACACAAACGACCAGAACCTCGTGGACAATATGCACAAGAAATACCGCCGTGGCCGCGCCGCTGCACTAAACATGGTAATTACCGAAACCGGAGCCGGAAGCGCTGTTGCCAAAGCATTGCCGAGCCTCGAAGGAAAACTGACGTCAAATGCCATTCGCGTTCCCGTTCCAAACGGATCGCTCGCTGTGTTAAACCTTGAAGTGGAGAAACCCGCGACAGTGGACGGAATTAACGAAATCATCAAACGATACGCCCTCGAAGGAGATCTGGTAGAGCAAATCAAATATTCGATGAACAACGAACTCGTGTCGTCTGACATCATCGGAACTTCGGCCCCTGCCATTTACGACAGCAACGCCACGATTGTGACGCCGGACGGAAAAAGCATCGTATTGTATGTTTGGTACGACAACGAATACGGTTATAGCCATCAGGTAATCCGCCTCGCGAAATACATTGCCAAAGTACGTCGTTATACGTATTATTAATAGAAGACAAAATCTGGTTGAAAGTCCGCTGTTTGTGCAGCGGATTTTTTATTTTTAGGCATGAGAAATTCTATAAGGCTTGCGTTTGTTACCGATTTGCATCTGGGCGAACGACTTCCGATTGAGGTAGACGCGTTGGCGCACTGGAAAACTGTACACGAACACCTTTCGGAGAGTCAACCGGATGTGATTGTGTTTGGCGGCGATTTGGGAGAAAGCCGCGAATATGCCCGCTTGTCCGCCGACGTTTCGGGTTATACCGATGTCATTCCGATTGGCGGAAACCACGACGACACACGCGCATTGCGCAGGATTCGCGACGTAGGCTTTGCCGATTCCGAACATTTGTTCCGCAGCGAGATCAGAAACGGATTCATGTGGCTGTTCCTCGATTCTTCGGAGGGCCACATCGGCGCGTCTCAAATGCAATGGATACGCGAACAACTCAGAACCTGCGGCCTTCCGGTCTTTGTTTTTATACACCATCCGCTGCTTGAAATAGACCATGTCGTCGACCGGAAATACGCGGTTTCGAACCGAGCCGAACTCGCCGAACTGTTTTCGCTTTACGATAGGCCCGTAGCCATTTTCTGTGGCCATTGCCACGCCGATTATTTTGTGCAAGTTGGCAACATCAGCCAATACAGCACTCCGGCGGTTTCTTATCAGATTCACGCGCGCAAGGCAGGCATCGAACCGTATCGCGACATTTTCGGTTACCGCATTATCGAACTGCACGAAAACGGCTGGCATACTTACCTGCATTTATTTTCGGACAAGACATAAAAAAACTCCCCCGAAGGAGAGCTTTTAATTTTGCGAACGATTTCTATCAGGCCGCGCCGGCAGCAATCAGGTTCAGTGCAGAACCCGCTACAAACCAACCAATCTGACTTGCGTTGTAAGAGTGATTTGCGATAATAATATCCTTTGTGCCATCGGCGTGAATGAATTCGAGCGTCAGGGGTTTGCCCGGTGCGAATTCAGTCAGATCCGTAAAGTTGATCGTATCGTCCTCGCGAATCAAATCGTAATCCGCTTCGTTGGCGAACGTGAGCGCGAGCATTCCCTGTTTCTTCAGGTTTGTTTCGTGGATACGCGCAAACGACTTTACAAGCACGGCACGTACACCCAGGAATCGGGGTTCCATAGCGGCGTGCTCGCGTGAAGAACCTTCGCCATAGTTGTGATCGCCCACCACGATAGACGGAACGTTCATCGCTTTGTAAGCGCGCTGCACTGCAGGAACTGCGTCGTATTCTCCCGTAAACGCATTTTTAACGGAATTCGCCTTTTGGTTAAATGCGTTAATGGCGCCGATAAGCATATTGTTAGAAATATTGTCGAGATGACCGCGGAACCGCAACCATGGACCGGCCATTGAGATGTGATCCGTTGTACATTTCCCGAAGGCTTTAATCAGCAGTTTTGCACCCGTGATGTTCTTGCGATCCCAGGGCTCAAACGGCGAGAGCAATTGCAAACGCTCCGAAGTGGGGCTTACCTTTACCTCTACTTTTGAACCGTCGGCGGCCGGAGCCTGATAGCCCGCATCCTCAACCGCAAAACCGCGCGGTGGAAGTTCTGCACCTGTAGGTTCGTCGAGCATGACTTCTTCTCCGTCCTCGTTCAGCAATTTATCGGTAAGCGGGTTAAATGTGAGGTCACCGGCAATGGCAAGCGCAGTCACGAGTTCGGGAGAACCCACAAAAGCAAGCGTGTTCGGGTTTCCGTCCGCGCGTTTGGAGAAGTTTCGGTTAAACGAGTGGACAATTGTGTTACGCTCTTCTTTTTCGGCACCCTCGCGGTCCCACATTCCGATACACGGTCCGCAGGCATTGGCAAAAACGGTAGCGCCAATCTGGTCGAAAGTATCGATAAATCCATCGCGCTCAATTGTATAGCGAACCTGCTCAGAACCGGGCGTAATCGTGAATTGCGCTTTGGTCTTTAGTTTTTTATCGGCTACCTGCCTGGCAAGAGAAGCGGCGCGTGCGATGTCTTCGTAAGAGGAGTTGGTACAAGACCCGATAAGGCCTACTTCGATTTTAAGCGGCCAGTTGTTTTTAACAGCCTCCTCTTTCATTTTCGAAATCGGAGTAGCCAAATCCGGCGTGAACGGTCCGTTTAAATGCGGCTCAAGTGTAGAAAGGTCAATTTCGATAACCTGATCGAAATATTGTTCGGGATTCGCGTAAACTTCCGGATCTGCGGTAAGGTAAGAACGCACGGCATTTGCAGCATCGGCTACATCTGAACGATCCGTAGAACGCAGGTATCGGTCCATGGAATCGTCGTAACCAAAAGTAGAAGTCGTGGCGCCGATTTCTGCTCCCATATTACAAATGGTTCCTTTTCCGGTACACGACATTGCCTGAGCACCTTCGCCGAAATATTCTACGATAGCACCGGTTCCGCCTTTTACGGTCATGATTCCCGCTACTTTTAGGATAACGTCTTTGGGCGCGGTCCAACCCGAAAGTTTTCCTTTCAGATGCACACCGATGAGTTTTGGGAATTTAAGTTCCCACGGCATTCCGGACATTACGTCTACCGCATCGGCCCCGCCTACTCCAATGGCGAGCATTCCCAGACCGCCGGCGTTCACTGTATGCGAATCCGTCCCGATCATCATTCCTCCCGGAAACGCGTAATTTTCGAGTACTACCTGGTGAATAATTCCGGCCCCCGGCTTCCAGAAACCTATGCCGTATTTGTTCGAAATGGACGAAAGGAATTCGAATACTTCGTTGCTTTGTTCCTTGGCGCGCTGCAAATCGGACTTGGCTCCTACTTTAGCCTGAATCAGGTGGTCGCAATGGACCGTAGTGGGAACGGCAACCTTGGATTTTCCGGCGTGCATAAACTGCAACAACGCCATTTGAGCGGTTGCATCCTGGCAAGCTACGCGGTCCGGAGCAAAGTCTACGTAGTCTTTTCCGCGTTCAAAAGCATTTTTGGGCATTCCTTCCCAAAGGTGGTTGTATAGGATTTTCTCAGAAAGTGTCAACGGCCGCCCGACGATTTCGCGCGCTTTATTCACGCGGTCGGGCATTTGAGCGTACACCTTTTTAATCATGTCGATATCAAAAGCCATAAATAATGTTGTATTAAATTGTGCTGTACAAAATTACGAAACGCGTCTCACAAATACGATGTTTTTAATAATATCGGGCAATCCCGCCATAATCATCGGCAATACTAGTGGAAAAGATAAAAAATATACAACTAATTTAAAAAACTCGCCCAATATTGAATAATTGTTAAATATCGGGCAGAAAGTTGTCAAAACTGCAAACACCACAAAGCAAGAACGATTCTAAATTACGAGTTCTGCCTGCTTCGGACCTTTGGAGTAAGGCTTGCGAGAGGCTTTTCCCAGAAACGGTAAAGCAGATAAGAAAGCCCGAGCGTGAGCAAAATATAACCGGCCAACACAATAAATCGCCCGCCTATTGAATAATCGGGAACAGGCAAAAACCACTTTACCGACCAAAGTAAAAAACTGTAGTGCAGCAAGTAGATTGCATAAGACCATTGGGCGGGTCTGAACACGGCGGGTTCGGCAAACGCGGGCCCGGATGTCCATCGCGAAAAGTACGGAAGCAACAACGCCCAACCAAGAGAAAAAGCCGGCAGCAACAACACATTCCAGAAGAACGGCTGGTCCGAAACATTATAACCGAATGCGCCAATCAGAAACGTTACAAAGCAAAGCAGTAAAACCCCGCCGACCGCCATAAAGTTCGCCCAGTGTACAGACAGCGAAAACCGCAATTGCGACCAACTCATCAGCATGCCAATCACAACGGCGTCGAACCGGTAAATGACCACGCTGCGCATGCCCGTGTTCCACTGATGTGCGTCTGGAACCGAAGTCAGATGATAATGCCATTTAAGCCCGATGCCTAAGGCGAGCAATCCAGCCAAAAACGCGGAAAAATACCAGTCGCGGACCGACCGCAGCACGAACGACAACAGAAGCAGCGCCACGCAAATCGCGAAATACGGAATCTCTTTTACACCCATGCTCCACGATTCCGGAAAGAACGGCGTCATCGGCCAAGCAAAATTCTGTAAAAAGAAGAAGTACCGCCACACCGAATCAAGTTTAAAGCCGATGATTGCGGCAAGCCCGACATTAAGCAACAACACGAGCCAATACGCGGGTACAATTCTGAATAATCGCCTTATGAGAAATCCGGCGAATTCGCGCCATTGAAGGCCGTCGGTGAAAAACAATCGCATTAACGGAGCCGCAACGAGATAGCCCGAGAGCACAAAAAAACACTCGACTGCCATAAACCCGAGGTAGGAAAACGCCTTCAAAACCGGATGGTGGAAATCTGAAAACAGCCAGCATGCATGCGCCGCAAACGCACTCAGCAACGCAAATACGCGCAACAAGTCCAACCCGAAAATTCGCTGACGCCGCACTTGACTCCGCTCCAATTTGTTTAAGTTTGCAACCATGTACAGGTCAAAGATATACAAAATCGCAGCTGTGGTGTTATTGGCGGGGATCGCAGGATTCGGGATTTGGTACGCCACGTTGTCCAACCGCCACAAAGCCATCGTAAAAACGGAATTCTTCCACCGCACCGGCTTGCTCGACAACGAGTGGAAAACGAGCGACAGCGCACTTGTCTACGCGATGAACTCGCCCACATTCCTGATCGACGGCATTTACAAGTCAATGGAAGGCCCAAAAGCATCGGGACTTGTGCAATTGCAGCCCGAACCTGAACTATTATTTTTAACCGGATTTGAAGTCAGCGCTTACGAGGCCAAATCCGGCAAGCCGCTGCCTAACGACTACATCTGCCACACCAACATCGACATTAACGATGCGCGTTATTACGGGAATTTCGGCCTTGAGGAGCGCATCGGCAAACAATACCCGCGGCTTACCTCACTGTCTAACGGACAAGAACGGTTTTACTTTCCGAAAGGTTTTGGCGTTCCGATGTACGGCAACGACCTGCTGTATGTGATGACTGAGTCGCTGAACCACAACTGGCCCGACGAAAACCGGCTGATTAAACACCGCGTGCGCATCGGATACGAAAAGCGCGAACCGCTGCAACCGCTCATGGGCCGCACGATATTCATACAATTGCCGTTTGACAATTCAAATCCGTATAAAGGGCCGCTGTCCAAAGCCGAAGGATACTGCATTCCCGTGGAAACGAAAAACCATACGTATCTGAATGAAAAAGGCGAATCGCTCTCGGGGCATTGGGTAATTCCGCGCGGCAAAAAGTATTACGCAAGCGGCGTAAATGCGCAGCTTCAAATCAAAGACAGTCTCAGGTTACACGCGGCGGCGGTTCATGTTCATCCGTTCGCAACGTCTATCGAATTGTTCGACAAAACGAACGGCTTGAGCGTTTTTAAAAGCACTATCGAAAATTACGGCGACCGCATAGGATTGCGCAAAGTGGATGCGTTTTCGTCCCGGGAGGGCGTTTGGATGTACGCAGACCGGGATTACGAACTGCGAATGTTTACGGACAATACTTCGAACGAAGATCAGGACATGATGGGAAGTATGTTCCTGTTTTTTTACGATGCCGAAATGCAGGCGCGGATTACAACAGCGAACCGATGATTGTTTCAATCGCGATGCCTTCAGCGTCTGCCTTGTAGTTTTTAACAACGCGGTGGCGCAACACCCCGGTAGCTACAGCTTTGACGTCTTCGATGTCCGGCGAAAATTTTCCGTTGAACGCCGCATGTGCTTTAGCCGCGAGAATCAGGTTTTGCGAAGCGCGCGGACCGGCACCCCAATCGATGTAATTTTTAACGTAGTCTGTGGAGCGATCGCCCGAAGGACGCGTTTTAGACACGAGCGTTACTGCGTATTCGATCACGTTATCGGCTACGGGAACCCGGCGGACGAGATGTTGGTATTCCGAAATTTCAGAAGCCGTGAACAGCGGTTGCACGAGCGGTTTATCGTCCGATGTCGTGGCTTTTACAACAGCAACCTCCTCGGCAAAACTCGGATAGTCAAGGTGAATCGAGAACATAAATCGGTCGAGCTGGGCCTCCGGAAGCGGGTAAGTTCCTTCCTGCTCGATAGGGTTTTGAGTCGCGAGCACAAAGTACGGAAGCGGCAAACTGTGGCGTTCACCGGCAATGGTTACCGAGCGTTCCTGCATGGCCTCGAGAAGGGCGGCCTGGGTTTTGGGCGGCGTACGGTTGATTTCATCGGCCAGAATAATGTTGGCGAACACGGGACCTTTAATGAATTTAAAGTGGCGGTTTTCGTCCAGAATTTCACTGCCGAGAATGTCCGATGGCATTAAATCCGGTGTAAACTGTATGCGTTTAAAATCGAGCCCGAGCGCCTGGGCAATCGTGTTGACCATCAAGGTTTTTGCAAGCCCCGGAACACCGACGAGCAATGCGTGTCCGCCAGAGAAAATAGCCAGCAGAATTTCGTCGACCACGGCCTCCTGACCTATGATGACTTTGGCGATTTCTGCTTTAAGCGCATTTCGTTTGGAGACAAGTTCGTTGATGGCAGCTACGTCAGACATAAGCGATGATCTATTTTGGTTGGCGTGAAAATAAGCACAATTTTCTTACACGCGAAATTTATTGTTTAAGCCAGTTGTTTGTAAAATCGCAGTCGCGGTATTCGCCGTTGATCTTTACAAACGTGTCCTTGATTTTTTCGTCGAACCATTTTCCGATGGCGATGATTTGCTTTTCGCGCAGGGCAAGCGCCTTAATCTTTGTATAGTCGAGCGCGTAATCTGCCGTGTGTTCGTCATAGCGGTTGGTCACGGTCATGATTTTGTACTTGCGTTTGCCTGTAGGATCCTGCTCCAGAATCGGCAATGAAACTTCGCGATCGCGCAGGTTCGAAATGTCGCGGTAGAGCTGCGGATCCATTTTCGTGAGTTCGAACCGCGTGTCCTGAGTGCGTGGATTGATCAGAACTCCGCCGTTTGCCTTAGTTTCCTTTTCTTCGGATAAGGTACGGGCCGCTTCCTCAAATGTGATTTTGTTTTCGAGAATCCGGGATCTGATCAGTTCGATTTCGGTTTTTGCGTCGCGCAGCGCTTCTTCGGTAACTTTGGGCGTAATCAGAATGTGGCGCAATTCAATGTCCTGACCGCGGATTTTTTCGACCATGATAATATGGTAGCCAAATTCAGTTTCAAAAGGCTCTGAAATTTCCCCTTCGCCAAGTGAGAATGCTACATCCTTGAACTCTTTAACAAAAGGCGCTTTTCGGTTGATTTTGTAGAAACCTCCCGTGGGGCTCGAGGCTTTGTCATCGGTGTAAAGCACGGCCTTTCCGTAAAAACTGGCCCCGCCTTCCACATCGGCCTTAATTTCTTTGAGGCGGTCAATCGCGCGCTTTTTCTCGGCCTCGCTTACTTTGGGGTAAACAACAATCTGTGCAACTTCGAGTTCGGCTCCAAAAACGGGCAGTTCTTCTTTGGGAATGCGGTTAAAAAACGTGCGGACTTCCTCGGGCGTAATTTCAACCTCGTTGATGATTTTGTCGGTCATTTGCTTGGATAGCATATCCATTTTGATGATCTCGAACATATCGGTGCGAAAGTCGTCTTCGGATTCCTTCTTGAAATATTCAACCACTTTGTCCATCGTGCCGAGTTGTTCAACCATGTAATCGATCTGGCGCGACATGCGTTCTCTGACCTGGCCGTCGGTAACGATTAGACTGTCCTGAATGGCCTGGTGCGCGTAGAGCTTGTCTTCCATGAGCTTGCCCAAAAGCTGACAACGCGTAAAATCGACGACTGAGTTTCCTCCGGCTTGAATCTCGAGCAATGCTTTATCGATGTCCGAATCCAGAATGATGTAATCGCCCACCGTGGCTACAATGCCGTCTACCTTGCGGCGCTTAAAGACCTCGGGTTCGCCCTGACTCAAAAGCGGCGGAATGACTTCCTGAGCCTGAATTGATGCGGTGAGCAACAACGCCACACCCAGCGCGATTTTATTTATAAATTTCATAGTTCTTGTCTTTAATTGCGTCATTGGTAATGTCCTTTTCAAATTTTTTGATCAGCTGCAACTTGCGCTGGTTTAATATCACTTCTTTAATCGTGGGCTTTACGTACTCGTACGGACTCACTTGCCCGGGAGAAAGCACCGAGCGAATTTTCACAAAATAAACGTCCGCAGAATCCGAGTGTTCTATAAATTTTCCGCTTTTTATGTACTCCGATTGATTTTCGGGAGTCACAAACGGCAGGCGCGAAAAAACCTCGTCCACGGCTACCCATACGGAATCGTTGAGCGCAAAATTCTTAAACTGTAACCCGTAAGTGTCCCAGAACTCCCGGTCCGATGGTCTGATGTTCGAGAATTTGTCCCGTATTTTAGCCTTAGCCGCATTGTCTTTGGAAAATCGCACGTAACGCAAACGCAACAACGTCTGGTTTGTTTTAAAGTTGTGCTTGTTTTCTTCGTAAAACGCGCGGACTTCGGATTCGGCAACAAGCGTGTCCACGGATTGCTTTACGACTTCTTCGAGATAAGCGTTCACGTACAAACTGCGGCGGTAATCGCTCACGAGCGTGTCCAGTTCGGCCTTTTGTTTGCCCAGATTTCGTTCGGCTGCATCGGTCAGCAATCGCCTTAGCGCCCATCGCTCGATGTGTTGCCTTACCAAACGCGCACTGTCCTGGGCCGAAGTTCCGGGCGGCACCAAACCTTGCAGCTCATCGGCGTGCAGAAACGTCTCCCCTACGCGGGCCACGGCTCCGTCTTTGCGCTCCGGAGTTGCACAACCTATAACGGCCAGCAACAGCAAGGTAAAGGCGTATTTCATTTATTTTGACATCTGCGACTTCAACCGTTCAAACACATCGCGGTTTACGTTCACTTCAAATTGTTTGTGCAGTTCAGAAACCCAACCGGATTCAAGTTCCTGCTGATAATCGTTGGTCAAACGCCCACGCGCTTCTTCGAACGTTTTGGGCCCGGCTGGAATAACTTTAGAAACCTGCGCCACAAAATAGTAGTCGCCTTCTGAAATGATATCCGAAATTCCCGGTTTAAAATTCAGCGTCTTGGGCAATGCATCGCTGCCTTTTTCAAACGTGCCTGAAGTAAGCATAATGTTCACTTCTCCGTTTTTGTTCAGCGCCGATTTAATATAGGCATCATCGCGTTTCCTGCGCAGGAATTTCTGGGCTTTTTTGATCGCGTCGCGTTTTGTGGACGAAGCCAGGCGAACTTCGGCCCGCTCCTGCCACTGGTATTGTCCGATGTTTTTCTCGTAAAACTGCTGCAACCCTATCGTATCTGTTTTCGCTTTTTGCCAGATTTCGCGCTCCATGAGTTCGAACAGCAACAAACCGTCGCGGTATTCGTCCATGACGGCGGCGAATTCGGGGTAAATGTTCTCGAGGTTGCCGTTGTGGTATTCGAGCAATTGTTCCCCGATGTATTTCTCTATCTGGTTGTCTATGAGTTTGGCCACGGGTGCATCGGCAAGTCCCATTTTTTGCTGGATGTTCATATAGTTCAGGAACATTGTGCCCGTGTACACAGAATCTTTAATCGTGACCAAAGGCGCGTCGAATGCTTTCGTATTGGCCGGCACGCTCCAGGTTCCTTTGTAAATGTCGTCGGTGATTGCCGATTTAACCGCCTTGATTGTTTTGGCGTTGCGCTTGACCGGATATCTGGCCGAAAGTTGCTCCGTCATGGAACTCGCAATCCGCCTGGAACGTTCGTCTCTTGCAATGCGCGATTCCAGTTCTGCCTGCATTTCTTTAGCCGGACGCACAGGATATTTATCGAGCAGTTTTACGATATGCCAGCCGAATTGGGTCTCGAAAGGTTCTGAAATGCGCTTGTCCGCTGTGAGTGAAAATGCGACGTCTTCGAATTTCTCGCTGCTTAACTGGCCCGACCCGAACCGGTTCATTACGCCACCTTTTGCCGCAGACGTTTTGTCTTCTGAGAATTGCTGGGCCATCGATTCAAAACTTTCGCCTTGTTTGATTTTTTGTGCAATTTCAAAAATGCGGTCCTCTACGGCTTGTTTTTTCGAAGCGTCGCCATCGGCCGGATGCAATAACATGATGTGAGCAGTGAGCAATTCGCCCCGGTTCTGACGCACATCGGTAACTTTAATCAGGTGGTACCCGAAACGCGTGCGCACCGGCATTGAAATTTGATTTTTTTTGGTGTTATAAGCTGCCGTTTCAAACGGATACACCATTCGGAAAGCCGAAAAATAACCGAGGTCGCCACTGTTATCCGCAGCGGACGGGTCTTGTGAATGTTCTTTGGCGAGGGCGTTAAAATCGGCGCCGGCCATGGCTTTTTTGCGCAAATCGAGCAGTTTGTTGTAAGCCTTTAGCGTATCTGCGGGTTTGGCGTTTTCGTCCACGAGCAGCAAAATATGAGACGCGCGGATTTCTTTAATCGTGCGGGCATAAGCTTCGTCCACAAGTTCCTGGGTCACTTTGGTATCGGTCAGGTAATTTTTCGCGAGCTGGCGCCGGTAGGTTTCGAGTTCGCTCTGGTAGCCGCGGTCGTTCTGAAGCCCGAGTTCGTGGGCGCGGTGTACTTTTAGTTTGTAGCCGATGAAAAGATCGAGATACTGGTCCAGATCCTTTTGGGATTCGTCTTTTACCAGGTCCAGATTTTTGTTGTAAACGCGAACGAATTCGTCCGTGTAATAAGGTTTTTTATCAATCGTAAAAAGGACGTCCTTTGCAGGAGTTTGCGCGGCAGCCGAAAATGCGACGCACAAACATCCGAGTAACAAATGTTTAAAATTCATCTATACATCTATTGATTATCAGTTACATAAGTCCGGAAAATAAAGGCCGGAAAATACAACTGACAAAAGTAGCAATTCGCACCGATTACGCAAGTTGGCCTTAGTGTATTAACAAAAAATTATTAACACAATTTTAGCAGGTTGTAGCGTTTGGCTCAGCGCCTTGCAAATCGAAACTTAAATTTTAAAATACTACTTTTGCCGCCTATTTTGAAGTTATGGGATTTTTGGACGAAATTAAACGACGACGCACCTTTGGGATCATCTCTCACCCGGATGCCGGTAAAACAACACTGACCGAAAAACTGCTGCTGTTCGGGGGCGCAATTCAGGAAGCCGGAGCCGTAAAAAGCAATAAAATCAAGAAGGGCGCCACGTCCGATTTTATGGAAATTGAACGCCAACGAGGCATTTCGGTGTCTACTTCGGTACTTGCGTTTAATTATAAGGACAAAAAAATCAATATTCTCGATACGCCCGGTCACAAGGATTTTGCCGAGGATACGTACCGCACGCTCACAGCCGTAGACAGCGTTATCGTCGTTATCGATGTAGCCAAAGGCGTGGAGGAACAAACCGAGAAACTCGTAGGGGTTTGCCGCATGCGCAATATTCCGATGATTGTTTTCATCAACAAACTGGATCGCGAAGGCCGGGACGCTTTTGACCTCATGGACGAAGTGGAGAAAAAACTCGGGCTTCAGGTAACGCCGCTCAGTTTCCCGATTGGCATGGGGTACGATTTTCAGGGCATTTACAATTTGTGGGAGAAAAACATCAACCTGTTCAGCGGCGATTCACGAAAGAACATCGAAGAAACCATCGCTATTTCTGACTTACAAAACCCCGAACTTGAGGCTCTCATAAAGCCGGCTCCTGCGGCAAAGTTGCGCGAAGAAATCGAACTGATTCAGGAAGTTTATCCTGCTTTTGACCGCGAGGCTTACCTTTCGGGCACGCTGCAACCCGTTTTCTTTGGTTCGGCACTGAACAACTTTGGCGTACGCGAACTGCTCGATTGTTTCATAGACATCGCACCATCCCCGAGGCCAAAAGAATCCGAGACGCGAATCGTTGAGCCCGAAGAAGAAAAAATGACGGGGTTCGTGTTTAAAATTCACGCGAACATGGACCCGAAACACCGCGACCGCCTTGCGTTTTTGAAAATCGTCTCGGGGAAATTCGAGCGCAACAAACCCTATTTGCACGTCCGCCACAATAAAAACCTCAAATTCTCGAGCCCGAACGCGTTTTTTGCCGAGAAAAAAGAAATCGTGGAAACTTCCTACCCGGGCGACATCGTAGGCTTGCACGACACAGGCAACTTCAAAATCGGCGATACGCTGACCGAGGGCGAACAACTGTCGTTCAAAGGCATTCCAAGTTTTTCTCCCGAACATTTCCGCTACATTAACAACGCCGATCCGCTTCAGTCCAAGAAACTTGAAAAAGGCATCGACCAGCTTATGGACGAAGGTGTGGCCCAACTTTTTACGCTCGAGATGAACAACCGGAAAGTCATAGGAACCGTGGGTGCGCTTCAGTACGAAGTAATTCAATACCGGTTGGAACACGAATACGGCGCCAAATGTACGTACGAACCCTTCCCCGTTCACAAGGCGTGCTGGGTAAAACCCGAGGATCCGAAGAACGAAGAATTCCGGGAATTCCGCCGCATTAAACAGAAATTTCTGGCGCACGACAAATTCGGGCAACTCGTTTTTCTTGCCGATTCCGATTTTACGATTCAAATGACACAATCAAAATACCCGAGCGTAAAACTTTTCTTTACCTCAGAACTCGATTAAAACAAGGCAGCCTTCGGGTTGCTTTTTTATTTGGAAAGTTCAATCCACACCGGAGCGTGATCGCTTGTTTTTTCCCAGCCGCGCACGTGTTTGTCCACGCCCGCATTTTGCAACCGGCCGATGAGTTTTGGGTGTAAAAGCAAATGGTCGATGCGCAGCCCGGCATCGCGCTCGTAGGCACGGCGAAAATAGTCCCAGAAAGTGTAAATGGTTTGGGTGGGAAAAATGGTTCGCAACGCATCGGTCCAGCCCTGGGCGATCAGCGCTTCGAACTCGGCCCGTACTTCGGGTAAAAACAGTGCATCTTTTACCCAACGTTCGGGTTTGTAGACGTCGTTTTCTGTTGGAATCACGTTGAAATCGCCAAGCAATACCACGGGAATGTCCATTTTTACGAGTTGTGCGGCCCGGGTTTGCAACCGTTTCATCCAGGCCAGCTTGTAATCGAGTTTCGGGCCCGGGGCGGGATTTCCGTTGGGCAGGTACAATCCGGCGATGCAAAGGTCATAAGTTACGGCTTCGATGTAGCGGCTCTGCAAATCTTCGGCGTCTCCGGGCAGTTCGCGGCACACTTCAGAAATAGGTTCGCGCGAGAGAATTGCCACGCCGTTCCACTGTTTTTGTCCTTTCCAGAGTGCGTGATAACCGGCGTCGCGAATGGCGTCTATCGGAAAGCGCTCAGAGGGTGCTTTGAGTTCCTGAAGTACGGCGATGTCTGGCTTTGATTCTTTGAGCCAGCGCAACAACACGGGCAGCCGGCCGTTTACGCCGTTTACGTTATAGGTGGCAATTTTCATTTTTTCATTTGAAGTTACGACAAATTGCCCAAACTACGCACGACGTGGTGGCGCTGACGGCGTTTATCTGCGTTAGGGATTGCAGCAAGTACCGCGTACTGCGAAAAGCCCGACGCGGCGCTTTAGGTTCAACGGAATGCAAAATGACGATCCGCGGAACGCCCAAAAAAATATTTAATCCTGAAGCAGGCACCGTGCGCCCTCTGCGGTTTTTTTGGACAGTTTTTCTTTGAATTCGTATACGAGTTCCTCACCTGAAACGGTGGCGCGGGCGACTTTGATTCCGGTGGTTGAGATGCGGCGCATGTCTTCTGGGGAAATGTGATAGGAAACGGCCCAGCTTGTATAAACGTGGCCTAAAGCGGCGGCTGCGGTAGGTCCGGCATCCTGAGCGGCGTGCACGGTAATCACAGAACCGTCCGCGAGTCTAAGGTCCAGTGGAGCGCCTTTTTGAATGATTTCGTCCCGAAGTTGCAACATTCGAACGTTGAGTTCCACGCGCATATCCGAACCTTTGCGGTAGAGGCTTATTCGGAAGTAGTCTTTGACCTCGTAGACGTTTCGGCGCACGCGTTCGTCCGTCATCGGGTCTGTTTTGTCAAAATCGTATTTACACTTTTGAGCGTGAATCTGAGTGCCG
>CAZTGF010000010.1:32677-42873 GCA_964612955.1 uncultured Flavobacterium sp. | reverse complement strand
TATCACGACGTTGCGCGAAAAGCCGCCGACCGGAAAATTGTGGTTAACTCGCACGAATCTTCGCGACCAACAGGGGTTCACCGCACCTGGCCGAATTATATGGCCGCAGAAGCTGCGCGCGGAAACGAATTCAACGCCTGGAGCAACGGTAATCCGCCAGAGCACGAAACCATTTTGCCATTTACAAGACTGCTCGGCGGTCCGATGGATTACACCCCGGGGATTTTCGAAATTTACATGAACCACTACGACGTTTCTAAAACCGCTCAGGTACAAACCACGTTGGCCAAACAACTCGCGCTATACGTGACGATGTATTCGCCCGTACAGATGGCGGCCGATTTGCCCGAAAATTACGAACGTTACCCCGATGCGTTTCAGTTCATCAAGGACGTTCCCGTGGATTGGTCAAAAACCGTGGCACTCGAGGCCGAGCCCGGAGATTATCTGACGATTGCAAGGCGTGACAAAAACAGCGATTCCTGGTTCATCGGCGCGATTACGGACGAACAGGCGAGAGAAAAAACGCTGTCCCTCGACTTTCTGCCCGAAGGCCGGTTCGAGGCGATCATTTACGCCGATGGCCCCGATGCGCACTGGAAAACCAACGCCAAATCGTACCGCATAGAAAAACGCCGGGTAACGCGCAAAGATTCATTGTCGTTGCGTCTGGCGCCCGGAGGCGGTGCTGCGGTTCATTTAAAACCCCTGAAATGATGAGCGTTTATCTCGATTACGCCGCCACGACGCCTTTGTATCCGGAGGTCGTGCACCAAATGTCCGAAGTGCTTCTTCACGCGTTCGGGAATCCGTCCTCTACGCATCAGGCGGGCAGGAAGGCGAAAACACTGCTCGAGCAATCGCGCAAAAAGATCGCGGGCTTACTCGGTTGCCAGGCCAAAGATTTGATTTTTACCTCTGGCGCTACCGAGGCGAATAATTGGATACTCACAAGTGCGGTTCACAGGCTTGGCATCAAAAGAATCATTACAAGTAGAATAGAGCATCCTTCTGTAGTAGAATGTGTTGCCTCACTGGCTGAATTGTCCGATGTTCAAACAGATTAC
Organism: uncultured Flavobacterium sp.; assembly: GCA_964612955.1. Classification (GTDB taxonomy): domain Bacteria; phylum Bacteroidota; class Bacteroidia; order Flavobacteriales; family Flavobacteriaceae; genus Flavobacterium. The sequence continues at coordinate 41,806 of CAZTGF010000010.1, read as the reverse complement.
GTTTCGCTGACAAGTTCAGGCCATATCGATTTGTCACATCTTGAGCAGTTGCTGTCGGACCCAAAGACGACGCTCGTATCGCTCATGTACATAAATAACGAGGTCGGAACGATAGCAGATCTCGGGGCGATAGGGACGATTTGCCGCAAATATGACGCGCTTTTCCACTCGGATATGGTACAGGCCGTAGGCAAGTGGAATATTAATCTTGCACAAATTCCGGTCGATTTTGCCGTGGGAAGTGCGCATAAATTTCACGGCCCTAAAGGCGTTGGATTCGTTTATGTTAAACCCGGACGCACGCTCGGCTCATTAACCCATGGAGGCGCTCAGGAAAAAGGGTATCGGGCCGGAACTGAATCGCTTCACAATATCGCGGGAATGGCCTCGGCGCTCGAAATCATTTTGGCCAGACAAGAATCAAACACCGCACATGTACGGGAAATTAAAAGCTACGCCGTTTCGCGTTTAACCGAACATTTCAGCGACATGTGGATTAACGGCGGTTATGAACAAACATCGCCTTACATTCTAAACATCGGACTAAACTGGCCCGAGAGCAAAACCGCCATGCTCGCGTTTCAACTCGATCTGAAAGGAATTGCCATTTCACGCGGAAGTGCGTGCCAATCCGGGAGTAGTGCACCCTCTCACGTGCTGGCTCAAATGCTGACCGAAGACCGGCAACGCCAGCCAAATCTCAGATTGTCATTCAGCGCGTTTACGCAAAAATCGGATATTGACGCGCTCGTAGCTGCGCTTCTGGAACTCGCTCCATAAAAAAATCCGCCTTTTCAGGGGCGGATCTTCTACGATTGTGAGTCTGTTACAAGTGGATGACTTCGCCGTAAGCATCGGCAGCAGCTTCCATCACGGCTTCGCTCATCGTCGGGTGCGGGTGAATCGCTTTTATGATGTCGTGGCCCGTAGTTTCGAGTTTGCGCGCAACGACGGCTTCGGCAATCATATCGGTAACGCCGGCACCAATCATGTGGCATCCGAGCCATTCGCCGTACTTCGCATCGAAAATTACCTTTACAAAACCATCCGGAGTTCCGGCAGCCTGAGCTTTTCCTGAAGCTGAGAAGGGGAATTTACCTATTTTAAGTTCGTAGCCTTTTTCCCGCGCCTGCTTTTCTGTAAGCCCAACAGAGGCAATTTCTGGCGTTGCGTACGTACAACCCGGAATGTTTCCGTAATCGATTTTATCTACCGGAAGGCCTGCGATTTTTTCCACGCACGTAATTCCCTCTGCTGATGCCACGTGAGCAAGCGCCGGGCCCGGAACAACATCGCCAATGGCGTAATATCCCGGAATATTGGTTTGATAGAAGTCGTTCACGAGAATTTTGTCGCGGTCCGTAGCAATGCCAACTTCCTCAAGTCCGATGTTTTCGAGGTTCGTTTTGATTCCCACAGCCGAAAGCACAATGTCTGCTTTGAGTGTTTCCTCGCCTTTAGCCGTTTTAACCGTAGCCGTAACGCCCTCTCCTGAGGTATCAACCTTTTCAACCGATGCGTTGGTCATTACTTTAATGCCGGCTTTTTTAATCGAACGTTCGAATTGTTTTGAGATGTCTTCATCTTCAAGCGGAACAATATGAGGCAGGTATTCCACAATCGTTACTTCGGTTCCCATGGCGTTGTAAAAATGGGCGAACTCTACACCGATTGCACCCGAACCTACGACGATCATCGATTTTGGCTGAGCGTCGAGCGACATGGCCTGACGGTATCCGATTACTTTTTTGCCGTCTTGCGGAAGGTTGGGCAATTCTCTCGAACGCGCCCCTGTAGCGATGATGATATGATCTGCGCTGTATTCGGTGGTTTTACCGTCGTTTTCGACACTGACTTTCTTGCCCGGCATGACTTTTCCGTAGCCCTGAATGACGTCGATTTTATTTTTTTTCATCAGGAATTGTACGCCTTTGCTCATTCCCTGGGCCACATTGCGCGAACGGGTAATGACAGCGCCAAAATCCTTGTCGAATTCGTTTATCGTTAGGCCGTAGTCCGATGCGTGTTTCAAGTAATCGAACACCTGAGCCGATTTCAACAGCGCTTTGGTGGGAATACATCCCCAGTTCAGGCAAACGCCGCCCAGATTTTCTTTTTCGATAACGGCGGTCTTTAAACCGAGTTGAGAGGCGCGAATGGCTGTTACATAGCCGCCCGGGCCGCTTCCCAATACAATGATGTCGTATTTCATTGGTTGTTAATTTTTCATTACAAGCAGCGAAATTACGGAAATATTCGCTAATTCTGTCGGTAGATCCGGGTTTTGCGTCGGGCGGTTTGCCGAACTCTTGCGCGGGCGTTTGGGTTAACCGAGTTCTTCGGCGAGAAACTGCGCTTCGTACAGACTTTTGTAGTAACCTTCGTCTTTTGCAAGCAATTCGGTGTGTGTGCCTTGTTCTACGATTGCGCCTTTTTGCATGACGATGATGCGGTCTGCATTGACCACGGTAGAAAGACGGTGCGCAATGATAATCGAGGTGCGTCCCTTTGTGATTTTATCTGTCGCGCGTTGAATGAGTTCTCCTGTGTAAGCGTCGACCGAGGATGTGGCTTCGTCCAGAATCAGAATCGAGGGTTGGCTCACATAAGCGCGCAAAAATGCAATAAGCTGCCGCTGTCCGGACGAAAGCATGATGCCGCGTTCCTTTACGTTATAGTCGTAACCGCCGGGCAATCCCGAGACAAATTCGTGCACGCCGATTTCTTTGGCCGCTGCGATGACGTCTTCGCGCGAAATTTCTGAGTCGTTAAGCGTGATATTGTTGTGGATTGAATCGGCAAAGAGGAAAACGTCCTGCAGAACCACGGCAATCTGGCGGCGCAACGAATAAAGTTCGAAATCCTCGAGTGGCGTTCCATCGATCAGAATACGTCCGCTGTCGATCTCGTAAAAGCGGTTCAGCAAATTTACAATTGTCGATTTTCCGGCCCCGGTTGCACCTACAATGGCAATCGTTTCTCCTGCATTTACATTCAGATTCACACCGCGCAACACTTCTTGTCCGCTAACGTAGCTAAACCTGACGTTTTCAAACGCAATCGCACCTTTAAAATGCGGGGCTTCCACAGTTCCCGAACTTTGGCTTTGGTCTGTTGTATCGAGAATGCCAAAAACGCGGTTTGCGGCCACCATGCCCATTTGCATTTCGTTGAATTTATCGGCGATTTGGCGCAATGGGTTAAACAGCATCGTGATGAACATCGTGTAAGAGAACAAATCTCCGAAGGTCGTATCAAGGTCGCCGCCCAGAATGCGCGTTCCGCCGTACCAGACGACCATGCCCAGGGTGACCGATGAAATGATATCGGCAATCGGGAAAAAAATCGAGTTGTACAGAATGGTTTTGATCCAGGATTTGCGGTGTCGTGCGTTAATTTCTTCGAATTTTTGCGCCTCGATCGCTTCCCGGTTGAACAATTGCACGATTTTCATGCCCGTGACGCGCTCCTGAATAAACGTGTTCATCGCGGCAATATGCGTGCGCACTTCTTCAAAAGCGAGTTGCATTTTGCGTTGGAAAATCCTCGTGATATAAACCAACACCGGAATTGCAATCACGACAATCCACGTGAGTTTCCAGTTCATAAAGAACAAAAATCCAAGCACGGCCACCATTTTCAACAAATCGCTGATAATCATGAACAATCCCTGGCTAAAAATCCGCGCAATCGCCTCGATGTCAGAAACCGACCGCGTGACGAGTTGGCCTACCGGTGCATTGTCGTAATACCGCATCCTAAAACCGAGAATGTGTCGGAACAACTTTGTGCGAATGTCTTTAATAATATCCTGTCCGAGCCAGTTTGCCCAATACACGAAGTAAAACTGGGAAACCACCTCGAGCAGCAATACCGCGCCCATGAGCGTCACATAATACAACAATCCCTGAGCGTCGCCTGTACCTATGTAAAGGTCAACCGTATCTTTTAACAAATAGGGCCGCAGCGCCGCAAATACCGAAAGCCCGACAGCGAACACGATAACCCCGTAATACCGGCCGCGGTACGGACGCGTATACTCCAGAATGCGTCTGAAAAGCCGCGTGTCAAATGCTTTGGCTTTCATGCGAAATGCGGTCGGGTTAAAGATGGAACATTATCGTATTGCACCTGCGCCAGATACAATCCACAGGCAGGAACCGAGAATCCGGCGTTGGAACGGTCGCGACTTTCAACAATGCTGCGAACATCGGCCCGGGACAGTTTTCCTTGTCCGACATCGAGCAGCGTTCCTACAATCGCGCGTACCATATTTCGCAAAAACCTGTCGGCCGTAATCGTGAAAATCCAGCCTTGTGGGCCTGAATCCCATCGCGCCTCGGAAATCTTACAGCGGAACGTCGTAACGTCGGTGTGCGTTTTTGAGAAACATTTGAAATCCGAGTGCTGCAGAAGTTCCTGAGCGGCATCGTTCATCGCGTCGAAATCTAGCCGACGCCGGAAATAGTAGCTCTGGTGGGCCAAAAACGGAGATTTGTTCTGGTGCAGCTTATAGTAGTAAGTTCGGGCCGTAGCGTCAAAACGCGCGTGTGCATCGGGGTGAACTTCAAAAATCCCGAACACGGCAATGTCATGCGGCAGAAAAGCGTTGAGCCGGGCGGTGAGTTTTGGTGCGTCAAATATCGTTTCCGAATCGAAATGCGCGAACATTTCCAGCGCGTGAACGCCCGTATCTGTTCTTCCGGCTCCGGTCACAGAAATGGTATTTCCCAACAGTACAGACATCGCTTTCTCGAGCGTTTGCTGCACACTCGGCGCATCGGGCTGCGATTGCCAACCACAATAAGCAGTGCCGTTGTAAGCCAGATGAATGAAATACCTCAATGTCGTAATTTTTGCAAAAGAGCAAAGATAGAGATTTCGGCCGAGAGCTTCCCGCGCTCAAACTGGCAAGTTTTTGTTAATTGCGCCTTATCTTTGTGCCGATGAAAAGAATTTTGCTGCTTTCAGACACGCATTCGCATATAGACGAGGCCATTTGCAACCATGCGCTTTGGGCCGATGAAATCTGGCATGCGGGCGATATAGGTAATCTGGCCGTCACCGATAAATTGTCTGATTTGAGGCCGTTGCGCGCCGTCTGGGGAAATATCGACGATGCGCGCGCCAGAACCGAATTCCCAAAGGACGCTGTTTTTGAATGTGAAGGCGTTAAGGTTTGGATCACGCACATTGGCGGTTATCCCGGGAAATATCCGTCGGCCATACGCGAAAAAATCAAGGAATTACGGCCGCGCTTGTTCATTTGTGGCCATTCTCATATCCTTAAAGTTGTGTACGACAAAACGTTTGATCTGCTGCACATGAATCCCGGAGCGGTAGGAAAATCCGGCTTTCATCAAGTGCGTACGATGCTGCGTTTTGAAATCCACGAGGGTGCGGTTAAAAATCTCGAAGTTGTCGAACTCGGCAAACGCAGTTAAACAGGATACGGAAGGTCAATCGAAATTTGAGTGCCTTTTTTCGGGGAAGTAATATCCATCGTTCCGCCCATATTGGAAACGCGCGCCCGGATCTGGTTCAGGCCGAAACCTTCGCTCGAAGACCCGAGTCCTTTGCCGTTATCGGCCACCGTAATTTTCAGGCCCGATTCCATTTGCTTCAGCGTTACGGCAACCTCGCTCGCATTGGCATGTTTGGTAGCGTTGTTCAGGAGTTCGGAAACCATGAAGTACACTTTGAGCTCGAAATCTTCGGAGTAACGCGTGCAGGCCCATTGGGAAAGATCTGCCGTTACAGGTTGCTGGGGCGTACTCATTTTATCGGTCAAATCCCGAATGGCTTCCCCCAAACCGAATTTGGCGAGCATTGTTGGCATTAAATCATGTGACAAATCGCGTACCTGTTGGTGTGCCGTTTTTAAAATGTCGCGCGCTTTTTGAATTTCGTCCGAGGGTTGGGCGCGCGTGGCGTTAAAAGCCATGAGTTGCAGACCGGCCGAGGAAAGCAGTGCGCTGACGTTGTCGTGAAGCACGCGGGCGATGTTCTTGCGTTCGATTTCGCGTCCGTCTAACGTTGCCGCAATAAGGTTCTGCTGTTGTTTGGTCTGCAGTTCCTGCAGGTGATTTTGTTGGCGCAGGCTGTTGTTCTGAAAGTAGAAGTAGAGCAGGATTAACAGAAATCCGAGCAGGCAAACGACAATGATAAACATTTTCTGGTGGCGTCCGGCCAAAAGGGTTTGCTCGCGTTGTTTGTCGAGATATTTTTGTTCGAGTTTGTCGAGTTCGTACTTTTTCTCGAGGTTACCTATGGCGCGGTTCGAGTTCTCAGTGTGAATGCGGTCTCGGATGTCTGTGGCCTTTTCAAAATAGTCGAGGGATTCTTTGTATCGGCCCAGCCCGTAGAGCGCCCAAGAATAGTTTTTGTAAATGTCCGATGCCAACAACGAGGTCGTATCGCGATAAAACGAGAAAATCTCCTCGTAATAGCGCGTGGCCTTTCCGTATTCCTCGTTTATGATGCTTAGGGCGCCTGCATTCGAAAGCGCGCGGGCCTTCATCGAGGGTTCATCGGTCCGAAGGGCATAGTGGAGCGTGCTGTCCAAATACATTTTTGCTTTGTCCAACTCTTCTCTTGCAGAATAATACGAGAGGTAATTGTTGTACATCGTGTATTTTGCTTCGGCCGACGCATTGGAAGGAGTGAGGCGTTTAATTTCGTCCATAAAGTAAACCACAGAATCGTGACGCGTGTCAAAATACGCTTTGCACAGGGCCTGACTCATCATTTTAATCAGGCTGTCCGATTGTAGTTGTTGGGCCCGGTTATGACCACGACGAAAATAGGTTTTGGCGCGTCGAAAGTTGGCCAGGTCAAGATAGGTTTCCCCGATTTCCTTAGTCAGCATCACTACGCCTTCCTCGTTTCCGTGATTTTCCATTTTCCGCAATGCATCAAAGGCTACGGCGAGCAATTTATTGTGGTCGTTCAGCGCGCGGTGAATTTCAATTTTCCGTTGGATAACCGTCTGATACTGCGTATAGTCGCGTTCGGCCAGGTAACGCGAGGACCAGGTCCGTACCAATGGAATGGCCCGGACATAGTCTTCATTCGCTATGTAAATGTCAATGGAATCTACAGGCGTTTTTTGAGGCCATGCAACAGAAAACAGCAATAAAAAATTCCAAATCCATATACGTTTTGTTAGCATTCCAACGAAAAAATGGGTTTGCGCTTGGTAGGTTTCATTCCAAAGGTTTGAACAAATTCTACGGTGAAGCTGGATTCAGCAGTGGTAAACGACACACTTTTAGGCTCAGAGAGGCCTGATGGGGCTGAGGGACCTGTAATTTCAATTTCAATTAAGCCTGTCGATTGTTTGACATCGTAATTGCAGTCCGAGGGTAGCGCGAATTCGACTTTGTAACTCGGAGCGGTGGCAAAAAATGTAAAATTCTTTACTTCTGACATGTTAAAAATATTTAAGGGATTAATATTTTGTTTTTAAACGCGTACATCGCCAGCCCTACAGTGGATTTTGCATCAAGCTTTTTGAGTAGGTTTTTCCGATGGCTTTCTACCGTGTGCACGCTAATGTATAATTCCTCGCTTATTTCCTTACTACTGTATTCGAGCGAAAGTAGCCGGAGCACGTCTAATTCACGGTCGGTAAGGTTTAGCGAAAAGGCAGAAACTCCCGTGTTAATCTGAGGGTTTTTTTGGGTAAAGCGGGAAACGATCGTCTGTTGCACGGATTCACAGAAGTACTCCTCGCCCCGGGCCACGGTTTCTATCGCCTCAATGATGCTGTCTGCTGCACATTGTTTGGTTAAATAGCCGTTCGCACCGAGTTTCATAACCTCGCGGATGAGCCTTAGTTCGTCGTAGCTCGATAAAATGATCACTTTAAAATGAATGTCCGAACCGGCGTGTTCCCGCAATACCGAGAGGCCGTCTTTCTGAGGCATATTAATGTCCATAACCAGAACATGGGTCGCTGCAGCTTTTGCTTTTGTGAGCAACTCTGTTCCATTTAAGGCCGTACCGACGACGTTAAAATGTGGCTGGGTTTGCAGAACGGCAGACAATCCATCGAGTAACATTTGGTGGTCATCGGCCAGAAATATATTTATTTTAGAACGCATAAGTGAACGAGGTATCGGCCAAATGTAACAAAAAATATTCTAACTGTTAAAATTTTGCCAACAAAAAACCCGGACATAACGCCGGGCTTTTCTCGCACTAATTAAACTAAGTTTCATGAAATTACCTCAATCGGTCCACAGATTTTACGAGGTCTTCATCCTTCTTGATGGCTTTGTTGGCCAAAACCAGTAAAACGATAGAAACAAGAGGAATGAAAATCCCAATACCTTTCTCAGAAGCGTTGGCCTCTCCAGATAAATTTAGTGTCCGGTATAGAAATAATCCCAATAAAATTAAATTTAGCAACAGGTTCAGCCGGTTTGCGACGAACTGGTGTTGTCTCTTTTTATAAAACAGAATGGACAAAAGCGCAAGAGAGGTACTAAGCCCGAAGAGCGTAGTGTACAATCCGCTTTCCATAAAGAAAATTTTCTGGCCCGATTCGGAATGCCAGAGCGGAAAAGCAAACGGAAGAATGCTGTTGCACAACAGCACAAGCGCAAGGTAAACCGTTTGAATTCTCTGTATCATATCGAAACTTTGTCAGCGCAAAAATAATTGACTTTTTCGAATTTAGCTATTGTAAGCAAAAATTTATTTGTATTATTGCATCATAAACCGGCGAAACTTCCGCTTAGGTTCCACTCATGTACCCTGCACATTTTTTCCTTCATCGACTTAACCCCATTCAACATTTATGTTTGATATTTCTGTATTAAACCAAATGAAGCTGCCCGCGCTTCAGGAATTGGCAAAAGAGCGCCGCATTAAATATTATGGCGTCAAAAAAGAGAACCTCATTTATCAGATTTTAGATTACGAAGCGGCCAATCCGCAACAACCATCTGAAACACCTGCCCCCGAGCCCCGAGGCAAGGCCAAACGCGCACGGATTTCAGAAAACAGCCCGCCGGTTCAGGAATCAGCTACATTATTCGAATCCGCTTCAGACCAAGCGTCAAACGAAGCAACGCCCGAAACCCCGCGTCAGGAACGGCCTGCCTCACAAAAGGAGCGAAAGTC
>CAZTGF010000010.1:13560-32577 GCA_964612955.1 uncultured Flavobacterium sp. | reverse complement strand
CAATCCTCAGAACGGCAACCACAACAACGGAAACCATCAGAGCAAATTCAAAGACAAGAAAAACGTAAATTACCGCGATGCCGATTACGAATTCGACGGTATTATAGAAAGTGAAGGCGTTCTTGAAATGATGCCCGACGGTTACGGGTTTCTGCGCTCGTCAGATTATAATTACCTCGCATCGCCAGACGATATTTATCTGTCGACATCGCAGATTCGTTTGTTCGGATTAAAAACCGGTGACACGGTAAAAGGCGTCGTACGACCTCCTAAGGAAGGGGAGAAGTTCTTCCCGCTTGTGCGCGTACTCAAAATTAACGGACACGATCCTCAGGTGGTCCGCGACAGGATTTCGTTTGAGCACCTTACGCCCGTATTCCCTACGGAAAAGTTTAAACTCGCCGAGAGACAAAGCACGATTTCAACGCGTATTATCGATTTGTTTTCTCCGATCGGGAAAGGCCAGCGCGGTATGATTGTCGCCCAGCCCAAAACCGGAAAGACAATGTTGCTTAAAGACGTTGCGAACGCCATTGCAGCGAACCATCCCGAAGTGTATCTGATTGTGTTGCTTATAGACGAACGTCCCGAAGAGGTGACGGACATGCAGCGCAGTGTAAGAGGAGAAGTCATCGCTTCTACGTTTGACCGCGAGCCTCAGGAACACGTGAAAATCGCAAATATCGTTCTTGAAAAAGCCAAGCGCCTTGTGGAATGCGGGCACGATGTAGTGATTCTGCTCGATTCAATTACGCGTCTGGCCAGGGCTTACAACACCGTACAACCTGCTTCAGGCAAAGTATTGTCCGGCGGTGTCGATGCCAATGCGCTTCAAAAACCCAAGCGTTTCTTTGGTGCGGCCCGGAATGTCGAAAACGGCGGATCGTTGAGTATCATCGCCACAGCGCTTACCGATACAGGCTCAAAAATGGACGAGGTAATCTTCGAAGAATTCAAAGGAACCGGAAACATGGAACTGCAGCTCGACCGCAAAATCGCAAACAAGCGCATTTTCCCTGCGATCGATCTTATGTCTTCAAGCACGCGTCGCGAGGATTTGTTACTCGACGAAAATACGCTGAAACGCATGTGGATCATGAGAAAATATTTATCGGACATGAATCCCGTGGAAGCTATGGACTTCATCAACGACCGATTCAAAAAGACGCGGAACAACGAAGAATTCCTGATTTCGATGAACGATTAATCCGAATGGCACATAAAACATAAAACAAAAAATCCCGGCTCAAAAGGCTGGGATTTTTTTATGGTTTATCTGGAGGATGCTCTCGCTATTGGACTACGATTTTTCGTACTACCGTGCCTTGTTCGGACATCACGCGCAACAAAAAGAATCCTCTGGGCAAGTCATTTACGGGAATGTCCTGAGCGTCTATCGAATTGTTTTCGAGGCGTTTTACAAGGCGGCCTTCGGTATTGTACACTTCGATTTGTTTCACCGGCACCGATGAAGCGACGGTAACAGATCCGCTTGTCGAAGGAACCGGATACACGCTTAGTGTTTGTGTCCACGGACTTTCTTCTACCGATAAAAACGGCCATCGATTTTGAGCAACAGGTCCGCCCCAGATCAGCGTAGCCAGATAAGGGTTGTCGATGAACGGATTGCGGTTGCCTTGTCCGTAAAGGTTAGACGCATTGCCAAGGTAAGTATTTCGCTGGTCTTCGTAAGCAGAAACGGGATCTTGGGCGTTCCATTCCAGAAGCAACATCGGAACATTTGCATCTGTAGCGACGGGAGCGCCTACTGCAACGGCCGATGGAAGACACTGGGAACCATAGCGCAGGTACATGTACAAAATCATACGCGCCACATCGCCTTTCCATTCATCTCCGGGATACCAACCGTTGGTAACGACACCCGACGCGGCTCCTGAACCGGCCGCAAACACAAGATTTCCTCTCATATTGTTTCGCTGCACGTCACTTGCGCGCAGATTGTGGGCATCGGCGCCCGGGCCCTGACTTCCGAGTGCGGGATTTCCAAGGCTCTGTACAAAGGTATGCTCACGGTTCCATTGACCGTTTGAACCGCCGTTGTTAAACTTGTCCCGGCTTCGGTCGTTATTGGCCACATTATCGGCCCCGTTTTCCCAGCCGTAAATGAGCAGGACGTTGTTCGGGTTGGCCGGATCCTGATCTACAATTCGCAAGGCGGGCCAAACGTCTGAGTAGTCGAGGTTGTGGGTGTGCGTAGCATCGATCTTGGCAGCGAGTGCATTTTTAAGGCTCGTTCCGGTTTGCGAGAAGTTGAACCCGTTGTAATACGGGCTTGCAGGCGCACCGTTTTGTGCGAACACGCCAGTGGTAAAGATAAGGGCCGCAATGGCAAAATTCTTAAACATATTGAGTGGTATTTATTTGCGGGCGAGCTGGGCCATGTAGAACCCGTCGAACCCTGAGGTACTCGCGAAAATTTTTTCGTCTTTTACAAAGGTAAATGCTTTTCCCGGTTCAGTGTTGAGGAAGTGCTGAATTTGTTGCTCGTTTTCGCTCGGCAGGATGGAACAGGTAGCATACACTAATTTTCCGCCCGGTTTGACCATTTTTGAATAGTTTTCGAGAACCTCCCGTTGAACCGTTCGGATATTGTCGAGGAATTCGGGTTGTAATTTCCATTTGGAATCCGGGTTTCGCCTTAAAACGCCCAATCCGCTGCAGGGCGCATCGATCAGCACGCGGTCCGCTTTTTCGTACAGCCGCTTAATGACCTTAGTAGAGTCAATGATCCGGTATTCTATATTGAAGGCGGCATTTCTTTTTGCGCGCAATTTGAGTTGTTTGAGTTTGCTCTCGTACAAATCCATCGCGATGAGCTGGCCTTTGTTTTCCATGAGCGAAGCAAGATGCAGCGTTTTTCCGCCCGCGCCGGCACAGGCATCGACCACGCGCATTCCGGGCGCTACGTCCAGATAATGGGCGACGCGTTGAGAACTCGCATCCTGAACTTCAAAAAGTCCTTCTTTGAACGCGTCAGTTAAAAAAACGTTCGCTCTCTGTTTTAGTACAAGCGCTTCGGGCTGGCCGGGGAGCATTTCTGTTTCTATATCGAGATCCATCAGGCGCGCGCGCAATTTCGACGGGGTGGTTTTGAGCGTATTTGTACGCAAAATAACCTGAGCTATCTGGTTCTGCGCAGCGATTTCCTTTTCCCAGAACGTTTCGCCAAGTTCAGCTACGGCGACCTCATCGATCCAATCGGGAATGGACTCGCGCAGCACGCGGATTTTCGAAAGTTCATCGAACCGCCCTTTAATTTTGCGTTCCGGCGTTCCCTCGAGCTGGCGCCAATCCGGGATAGGATAACCTCTGAGGACGGCCCATACGCCAAAAATACGCCACAAATTGTCGCGGTCAAAAGGCTCCCGAACCTGAGCAATTTCTGAGTAAAGACGCTTCCACCGCACAATTTCGTAAATGGTTTCGGCTACGAATTTTCGGTCCGAACTTCCCCAACGTTTGTCTTTTTTCAACGATCGGGCAACGACTTTATCGGCGTATTCTCCTTCATTAAAAATCGCGTGAAGGGCATCTATTGTGGTATATACGAGGTTTCTGTGTAATCTCATGTTTGGAAATTCAGGGGGCAAAGGTATTATTATTTTTCCGCAGTTGCGTTTAAAAGCAGTGTTTTCGGGCCAAGTTCATTCCTCAGTGGCTTCCGCAGCGCCGGATGGGCTGTAAACCCGCGTGAGTGTCATCTGTTCAGGTGTGTGCAATACGAGCGGAAACTTCTCGATTTTGACCGATGAACTGTCCAGTCCGAACGCTTTTTCCTCAGAGAGACTGAGCTTTTTGAGCAGGAAATACGTGTTCATGATTACTTTTTCATCGAACCGCAGCAGATTGTCATTGGACAGGAATTTCTCAGACAACACAAATTTGAAGTCGCCGATAATATTGTTTTTGTTCAGCGATTCGTAACGGCTTCGCACATCTACCTCACCATTTTGAACCATGTCCCGAAGCACCTCTTTAAACATGAGGTTAATTTTTGTGGGTTCGCGAAATCCGAGGTTAAAATCCACGCGGAACAGCACTCCGGGAATCAATTCGCTCACGCGGTAATCGGTCCGGTACGGTTCGTTCAGAATATTTACATGGACAAACCAGTACAGGTCGGCGCGTTTGGGGCGTTTGTGCAACATCGAAATCATTACTTTCTCCTCAATTTCGTGCGTGCGCGAGGCGTTCGTCATATACACGAGATGTGTAGCGTACTGAGGAATCGACAGGTCTTTTGAGAGTTCGGGCAAAACTTTGGCGTAATTGGAAACCGGAACGTATTTCGTGTAATTTTTGCTAATGGTTTTCGCCCGATACCACGTAATCATCGTTCCCATGAGCACGGCTGCGACGATAATGGTAAAATAGCCGCCATGTGAGAATTTCTGCAAATTTGCCGCGAGGAAGCTTGCCTCGATAATTATATAAATGGTGATGACCGGTGACATAATATACCAAGGCCAGCGCTTTAGAATCATATAGTAATTCAGCAAAACCGTCGTCATGATCATACACAACACAATGGCGAGCCCGTAAGCCGCTTCCATATTGCTCGATTCCTCGAAATGCAGCACCACGCAGATACAGCCCAGAAGAAGCAGCCAGTTAATCGAAGGGATGTAGAGTTGCCCTTTTAACTCTGTCGGGTATTTTATGCGCACTTTGGGCCAAAAGTTCAGCCGCATCGCTTCGTTGATTAGCGTAAAAGATCCGCTGATGAGCGCCTGAGCAGCAATTACCGCAGCTAATGTGGCTATCCCGATTCCAAACGGACGGAACCAATCGGCCATGATAAGATAAAACGGGTTCGCGAAATTTCCGCCGAGCATTTCCAGCGTTTGCCCTTCGTGGTGAATCAGATAGGCGCCCTGACCGAAATAATTAAGCACGAGAGCGGTTTTAACAAAGATCCAACTTACTCGGATATTGCGCCGGCCGCAGTGGCCCATGTCCGAATAAAGCGCTTCGGCGCCGGTAGTACACAAAAACACAAACCCGAGTACAAAGAATCCTTCGGGGTGAATGCGCAGTAGTTCGTACGCGTAAACGGGATTGATTGCCTGAAATACATCGGGAAAATTCAAAATCTGAATCGTTCCCAGAACGGCGAGCATCACAAACCAAATCAGCATCAGGGGCGAAAAAAACTTCCCCACGAGTTTGGTCCCGAATTGCTGAATTGTAAAAATAACGAAGAGGATCCCGATGACCACAGGTACCGTATCTACGTCCGGATAAATCGTTTTTACGCCTTCAACGGCAGAGGCAACCGAGATGGGAGGCGTAATAATGGAATCGGCTAGCAGCGCGCTTCCCCCTACGATGGCAGGCGCGATCAGCCATTTTACTTTGGTGCGTTTGACAAGTGCATACAATGCAAAAATGCCGCCTTCGCCGTGGTTATCGGCGCTTAGCGTAATCAGGACGTATTTGATCGAAGTCTGGAGCGTTAAAGTCCAGAAAATGCACGACAACCCTCCGAGAATAATATCCCTGCTTATTGCATGGCCGCCAACGATCGCTTTCATGACGTAGAGCGGAGAAGTTCCTATATCCCCAAAAATAATTCCCAACGAGAGTAGCAAACCTGCGAAACTCAGATTGTTGTGGAAATTGCTGCGATTGGCGCCCATCAAATAAATAAATATGCAAATGTATAACTTATTGGATTTGCATGGCGGCGGCTCATTATATTTTTAATAAAAAAACACCGCGCGCGGCGGTGTCGTAAAACGGGCAACTATATTAATTTCTCGTGGTTCGAGCCTGTATAGCGGGGGCGGATCGCTGCACACTTCCGGCGGCCCGCACATTCCGCGAACTCGTGGGTGCGGATTGGGAAACCCGCGATGGCGTTGTGGTGGCTGGTCGCGAGGCGGCGCGCTGGGCAGTTGTATTCGTAGCCGGACGCGCCGGCGTCGCACTCGTGGAACTTCTGACCGATGATGCGCTTACATTGCGGGAAGCTGTGGATCTGGTGGTAGCATTATCTCGCGAAGGCGTAGCTGCAGGCCTGGTTTGAACCGATGATGGAGACGGGACAGTGCGCTGTGACGTTGTGTTTCGCTGACCGACTGTTGCGTTATTTTCGCGAACCGTTGAACGGGATTGGGTCGTTACAGTAGCATTAGGAGTGGCAGTGTTTCGGCCCGATGCGGCGCGTGGGTTTGTACTCGTGGTATTGCGATTGACTACAGCGCTGTTGCGACCGGTGGCCGGTCTGGATGCTATCGGGCGGTTTTGGACTAACTCATAGCGGTTTGCCACTGATGCATTCCGGTGCTCAAACGAACGGTTTGGGTAACGCGTTTCGTAAGCATTTGCCCTGTGCGCGTGATGCATGGCGATGGCTGAGCGGTTGCGCCGGACATTTACGTAGTGATAGTGGTGATGAACGTTGATATGGTGATGGATGTGCGATCTGTAAGCGAAAACAGGAAACGGCGACCACGCCCGATAATACGTGGGATAATAGCCCCAGTACCAAGGCGAATGGTAAGGATGATAACCAATGCTCCACCAGTGCGAGTAAAATACAGGAACGTGAACGTAAGCAGGCTCATAAATATAATTCGGGCCGTATAAATAAGCGTTGCCAACTATCTGGAGCGTTACCGATTGGCCGCGGCGTTCGGCTTCGATGGTGGCAACGTCCTGGTAAAGTTCGCGGTCCAGAACCGCCTGAATGATCACAAGCCGTACGCTGCCATCCACGGATTCGACCACGCGAAGGTAGTCCACCTGGCGGTCATTGTTCAGGTCGAGATTTGAAATCTGGTATTCGGGATTGTTAAGACGGTATTCAAAATCCGCGAGGTCGCGCGAATCTCCAAAAATAGAAACTACGGCACGCAGGTCAAGATTGTCGCTGATGTCGTAGTTCGTTGCTGTAATGGTGGTTTTTTGCGCAAAGCTTGTTACAGTAAATAACAGCGTAGCTATAACGGATAAGAGAACAGGATTTTTCATAATCGGAGCGTTTTGCTTCCTGTGTTTCAACATCCGTGCCAATTGAAATCTAACGCCGTTTGCCGCGGTATTGCTGAAGCAGTTTTCGTTGAAATTCGGCTTCGGCTTTTCGCATGCGCAGAATCTTTTTAGTGCCGATAACGGGTTTCAGATCGCGGTGCAAATTGGCCCGCAATGCAGCGAGTTCCCGCTCTGCCGCATCAATATCTTCCAAAAGTTTTTCCGCCTGGGCTTCGGTCAGGTCTTCAATGTTATCGGCCTGTTTGTTTAGACGAGTGAGCCGGCGGGTCCGGAGCTCGAAGGTTCGTGCTTCGTACTGTTGGTACAACGGGATAAAGGCGGCTTCTTCGCGTTCGGACAATTTGATTTCGCGTTTTAAAAATTCGTGTTTTAATTGCTGAACCTGGGCTCTGCGTTCACGCATCTTTTCGGATTGCTGGGCCTGAAGCAACATCGGAAACAGGCATAACCATACAGTTAATAATTTAATGTATTTCATCATCGGCATTTTTAGGTTGAAATAACGAAACTTCGAGGGCGCGGATTTGTTCATCGCTGAGCCCCTCGATAAGTTCATATTGGGAAATGTTCTGGGCGGCCAGATACTCCTCGAGTGCTTGTTCGTCGGCCATCGGCGGGGCGGGGGATTGCCATAGGAAAAGCCCAATGAGAACCACTGCGGCGGCGCTTAGCCCGTATCGCAAAACAGCTTTGGAAATCGAGCGGCGTCTGTGCACGGAATCGGGATGGGGAAGCCGCTCAATGATGCGGTCCGGGAGCGAGTCGAAATAGTGCTCCGGAGTTTTAAACGGTTTGTGGGATTGATCAGTCATCACAATACAGATCTTTTTAATTCATTTTCAATTTTTTTTACCGCGTGGTGGTACGAAGCTTTCAGCGCGCCCACCGAGGTTTCGAGAATTTCCGACATCTGCTCATAGGAGATTTGATCGAAATACTTCATTTTAAAAACAAGTTGCTGTTTATGCGGTAAAGCGGCAACCGTCTTTTGCAGCAATAACCCAGCCTGGTCGGCATCGAAATACGGGTCGTGCTGAAGCGT
This sequence comes from uncultured Flavobacterium sp., assembly GCA_964612955.1. GTDB lineage: Bacteria > Bacteroidota > Bacteroidia > Flavobacteriales > Flavobacteriaceae > Flavobacterium. The sequence continues at coordinate 24,518 of CAZTGF010000010.1, read as the reverse complement.
TTCTGCCCGGCCGGACAGGTAGGCCTCGAGTGTCATCTTCTGACTTCGGGAACGCTCCCGCAAATAGTCAAGCGCCTGATTTGTGGCAATGCGATACATCCAAGTGAACAGCGTGCTGCTCCCTTTAAATGTGCTGATTCGCGTAAAAACTTTCAGATACGTATTCTGAAGCACGTCGTCCGCATCATCGTGATTGAGAACCAAATTCCGTATATGGCTGTACAGCGGGCGTTGGGTGGCACCGATGAGTTGCCGGAATGCGGCTTCCTTTGTGTCGGGATGTTGCAGTCGCGCTACGATTTCTTGTTCCAACAGGCAATTTTTTGGCTTTAGACGGCATTTCAGCGCAAAGGTTTAACCGCGATAGAATTTATTCTTCTAAAGCAGGATTTCCTCGCTCGGGTGGCGATAGATTTTCGGGTGGAATCACGGTGCCGACAATCGGAAAATACAGCTGGGTTATCCATTCGCTGGGACGTTTGGTTTCCAGTGCGCTTTTGTCGAGGAATTCCACAACGAACAAATCGGGAAGCGGTGCCAGGCCGTGTTCGCTTGCGTATTCCTTTGCGCGAGACCAGGCTTTTTCCCTGTGCGAATGATCGCCTTTCAACTTCAGGTGAATCGCCGTGTGGGCAGGTATTTCCCCGTATTGTATTTCGCTGCCGGGACTGCTATATGCTGGCTCTCGTACGGGAATTCCAACCGTGAATTTTACGCGGTTCCTGTTCTTATCTGCATAATGGTAAATCACAAATGCCGGTCCTTCGCGTGGGATATTGTTCTTTTCGAACAGCAGGTTCATTTTAGAAAGCAGGATCTGACGGTTGCGTTCCATGTTTTCATGCGTGCTGATGATTGTACGCCCGAAATACCGCAATACCGGCCTTTGAACCACTGAAGCCGCGCCAACAGAGGCCGAAGTGGTTTCGTGCTGAAGAACGCGGTTCAGGTTTGCGAGGCTTTGTTCCTGAGCCGTACTCACTACATCGGAAATTCCTCCTTGCATAAACGCTTTTACTTTAAACGAAAAGTTAACCTTTCCCGTGGCTTCCCATCGGACCGAAGTACCGCCCAGGGTGTCCCGGAAAATCCATTTCATGAGAATCTTTTCGCCGTTGAAATCCATTTCCTGTATAAGGGAATCGTTTTCGTGAAACTGCAAGGTCCGGATGTTTCCATCGCCGTCTGCACCAGACCAACTCAGGCGAGCGTCTTTGCCAGAGGCAATCTGCGAATAATCGGGCGAGGTCTGTTTGAGCCAGGAAATAAATTGTTCCCAATTCCTGAAATCGCTTACATAACTGAAGACCGTGGATCGTCCCGATTTTACGATGCCGGTGCGCTCGGTGGAAAAATTTCCTTTTTGAGTGGCAACATACACGAGCAATCCGATACAGGCAAGAACCAGTAAAAGGAAAACGTATTTTAGAATCCGCATAACCAAAATTATCGAGTAAAGTTAAAAATTATATCGAAGGTTAAAGGTACCTGACCAAAAGTCCGTACGGAAACTTATATTTGTGCCCGACCAAACTTAAAAACAATGATTCGAAACAAGATTTCGGCGCTAAGCATCGCCATTTTACTCATGGCCGCCTGCGCAACCAAGGAAACTAACGAAGCGGAAACCACGCCGGTGACCGATCTCGGGCAGGTAAAAGTAGACCAGTTCGCTGACATTCAGGTATTGCGTTACGACATTCCCGGTTGGGAGAATCTCTCGCTTAAGGAACAACAGCTCGTTTATTATCTTACTCAGGCAGGATTATCGGGCCGGGACATCATCTGGGATCAGAACTACAAGCACAATCTGGCTATCCGGGCAGCACTTGAGTCTATTTACGAGAAATTTGAGGGCGATAGAACGACCGATGACTGGCAAGCTTTCGAAGTTTACATCAAACGCGTGTGGTTTTCCAACGGCATCCACCACCATTATTCGATGGACAAAATAAAGCCGGACTTTTCTCAGGCGTATTTCGAGCAATTGCTTCGCGACACTCAAACTACACTCGATCAACAAATCGTGCCGGTTCTGTTCAACGATGTCGATGCGAAAAAAGTAAACCTCGACATAAAAAAAGGACTCGTTTCAGGTTCTGCCGTTAACTTTTACGGTGAAGGCGTCACCTCAGATGAAGTTGAAAAGTTTTACAAATCCAAGACCAACGCGGACCCCGAACGTCCCATATCGTGGGGCTTGAATTCCCAACTCGTTAAAAACAACGGCAAGCTAGAGGAACGCGTCTATAAAAGCGGCGGATTGTACGGAAGCGCGATAGATCAGGTAATTTTCTGGCTCGAAAAGGCAAAATCTGTGGCCGAAAACAGACCTCAGGCCGATGCGCTCGCGTTGCTGATTTCGTACTACAAAACAGGGGATCTGAAAACCTGGGACGATTACAACGTAGCCTGGCTCAAAGCTACCGAGGGCAACATCGATTATATTTCGGGGTTTGTAGAGGTTTACAACGATCCTTTGGGTTACCGTGGCTCGTTTGAGACAATCGTGCAAATCAAGGATTTCGACATGTCCGCCAAGATGGAAAAGATCGCCGATTACGCCCAATGGTTCGAGGATAACACACCGCTCATACCACAGCATAAGAAGAAGAATGTGGTCGGAATTTCGTATAAAACCGTCATTGTGGCCGGAGAAGCAGGGGATGCCTCCCCGAGTACGCCTATCGGAGTCAACCTGCCGAATGCGGACTGGATTCGCGCCGAACACGGTTCAAAGTCCATTTCTCTCGGAAACATCATCGAAGCTTACTCAAAAGTAGGAGGGTCGCAGCGACTTCGCGAGTTTGCTCACGATGAGGAAGAAATCGAACTGGAAGAAGCGTATGGCGAAATTGCCGATAAACTTCACACGGCCCTGCACGAAGTCGTCGGTCATGCATCGGGCCAGATCAACAAAGGCATCGGAACGCCAAAGGAAACCCTTAAAAGTTACGCTTCCACGCTTGAAGAAGGACGCGCTGATTTAGTGGGACTTTACTTTTTGTACAATTCCAAAATTCAGGAACTCGGACTTACAGACGATTGGAAGAAAACGGGTATGGCTGCCTATAACGAATACATCCGCAACGGGTTGATGACGCAACTGATTCGCATTGAACCCGGAGCAGACATAGAAGAATCTCATATGCGCAACCGCCAGTGGGTAAGCGCCTGGGTTTACGAGAAAGGAAAACCGGACAACGTAATTGAGAAAGTGGTGCGCGATGGAAAAACGTATTTCAACATACGCGATTACGAAAAACTGCGCGAACTTTTCGGAGCTCTATTGCGCGAAACTCAGCGAATTAAGTCCGAAGGCGATTATGCAGCAGCCCGCGACCTTGTAGAAAAGTACGGCGTTAAGGTAGATCAGGAAATGCATGCCGAAGTACTCGAACGCAACCGGAAATTCAAGAGCGCAGCCTATAGCGGATTTGTGAATCCAGTGCTTGTACCGGTTGAGAAAGATGGAAAAATCGTCAAAATAGAAATAAAGCAACCTGAGTCATTCGCTGCCCAGATGCTCGATTATTCAAAGCGATACGGTTTTTTACCTGTTAAGAATTAAATCTGAATCCCTGCCGTGAGCGGGGATTTTTTTTGGCAGTTTATCGCTTCAGGAAGGTCTTAATCACAAATAGCAAGACCAGAAACAACAGAAAACCGACGAGAACCCAGTGAGAACCTTTGTAAAAAGTGCGGTGAAGCCGGGCGTCCTTTCGGTACATGACCACAGCGGCTATAGTAAAAACAACAACAAACAAAGCGGCGAAAATGAGTTGGCCCTGGGTAAGCATTTTTCGAATTTTTGCAAAGTTAGCAATAATGCCAGAGCCGCGCGGTAAAATCTTTTTTCAAATAAAGCCGATGTTTACCGAAACTTCTTAATTTTGCGGGAATTAGATCAAAATCATGAAAAAAATACTTGCCTTTAGTTTTTGCGCGCTGTTGGTTTCCTGCGTAAAATTCAGTGAAAAAGAGTCTGAAACCATAGAAACGCAACAAGATACCATTTCGGTTGACACGATAGCACACGCGGGTTTTTTTGCAGCCGGCTTTCGGGCCGATACTCCTGAGCAAGAACCAAAATTCGCTTCGTTCGGAGATAAGATCACGGCCAAAAATGCGCTTTCTGCTCCGGCCATGTTAAAACGGTACAAGGCGATGAAAGCAGGAGATACGGTGTCGGTGAAATTCCGCTCCACAATCAGCTCGGTCTGTAAAAAGAAAGGATGCTGGATGAAAATGGACCTGCCCGAAGGAAACGAATCTTTCGTGAAATTCAAGGATTACGGTTTTTTTGTTCCGTTAAACGCAGACAAATCAAACGCAATCATTAGTGGAAAAGCTTATGTCGATGTCATTTCAGTGACCGAATTACAGCATTACGCTAAAGACGCCGGCAAATCCGCTGACGAAATTGCAAAAATTACGTCGCCGAAAGTAACTTACGCTTTCATGGCCGATGGCGTTCTGCTTCAGCAATAATGAGGAATTTCAGTTTGATACTTGCGGCGTTTGTCGTATTTTCTTGCAAGGATTCGGAACCCGAAATCGTTTCGGAAGCGCCCTCGAAGGAGTTCGAAATGTACGAAATGTCCGAAATGTCGCTTTTAATGGAGCAGATGTTTGCGGACAACGAACAGCTTAAATCGCGCATTCAAAACGGAAATCCTGTAGGTGATTTTCCAGAATATCTGACGCGGATTCATACCGCCGTGCTTACCGATCCTTCCGAGAACGACGCATTTTTCCAAGAACAGGCCGCTCTGTTTCTCGAGGCACAAAAACGCGTTTATTCAGATCCACAAAACGCTAAAAAGCATTTCAACGAAAGCATCGACAATTGCATCGCCTGTCATCAGGTGAAGTGTTCGGGCCCGATTCCGCGTATTAAAAAACTATATCTGAACTAATTGGAACGTCAGATTATTATTACTGCCGACGGCTCGGCGACCATTCACATGCCCGGGTGGCAGGAATCTTACCACTCGCGTCACGGCGCGATTCAGGAGGCCAGACACGTGTTTTTAGCTAATGGTTTCGATCTGTTTCCACACGGCCCGGTTCACATTCTCGAGATCGGCTTCGGGACGGGCTTAAATGCACTGCTCACTTTGCAAAGCGCCATAGAAACTTCGCGCCAGGTATTTTATACGGGTATTGAGGCGTTTCCGATATCGGCCGACGAAGCCAGAGCCATGAATTTCACCACCCAACCCGGCCTCGAAAAGTTCGCGCCCTGTTACTTGCAGATGCACGAAGCTCCATCGTATGGCTATAAACCGCTCCACCCGTTTTTTAATTTGCGCAGGCGCGAGCAACGTTTTGAGCAACTCAATGATGTCTGCGAATACGACCTTGTTTATTTCGACGCTTTCGGATACCGGGTACAGCCGGAACTTTGGTCCGAGGATATTTTCCGACGTATGTACCTGGCCTTAAAGCCTTCGGGTCTTTTGGTAACATACGCCGCCCGGTCCGTCATTCGCCGGAATATGGAAGCGAGCGGATTCCGCGTGGTTAAACGCCCCGGGCCGATAGGCAAACGCGAAATGTTCGTGGCTTTCAAAGACTGTTAATTAACAAAAATGCAACCCAGTCCGATTTAAAAATGGGTTATTTTAGTGTACAAGAAATTTGGTTCTATGAAAAAAAGCATGTTTGCCTACACTAAGGAAATTTTGGAACGCGTGAGTTTCGATCCGGAACTATTCAGCAAAGAACTACAAAAAGCCATCGCGATTCTGTTGCCTTATGAGTTAGAACAACTCTCTGAATGGGTTCACCATTTTGTTGCCAGTCGGCCTGATTTGCAGCCGATTTCTTTGAAACTTGAAAGTCTGAATTAACGAAGGAGGTTTAACAACCTCTTTTTTTGTGCCTGCGCTAAAATGAAATGCCTATAGGTTGGGGTAAGAATTTGCTTTCAATTTTACCTAAATCATGTGTTTTATCGGATAAATTTGCAGTTTATCGGTGTTTTTTATAAAAAAAGTTTGGTCGACCGGATCTAAACTGTTACATTCGGCATACGTTCTTATCAAGTGTCCCTATTTAATCTCTTGTATCATGCCCCGAATGATCTACGATTACACAAAGTCCGTTCTGGAGCGCGTCAGTTTTGACCCTGCGCTGTTTGTACGGGAACTCAAAAAGGCAGTAAAAGCATTATTGCCTTACGAACTTGAAATGCTGCGGAAATGGTTAGACTATTTCACAAGCAGCAGACCTGAATTAAAACCCTATTTGGTTGTTGTTGGTTAGTTGGAGAAAGGAGCTTTTTGGCTCCTTTTTTCATTAGCGTCGCGGCGATTTCGGGCTGATAATCTGCACATCGTGAAAAGCTATAGCCCCCCGAACAACACCGGAAATGGTTTGGTGTAACACATTAATTATATGGTTTTTAAGTGCGGATTTCGGATAAATGAGGCTCACTTCCCGCGCGGGTTTCGGATTCTTGAACGGACGTAAATGCTGCTTTCGGTTCTGAGTGAGTTCCAGGGTGTGCAAGTGGGGCAGGAGCGTCATTCCCAAACCTTCATCGGCCAAGCGGATCAGCGTCTCGAAACTCCCACTTGAAATCTGAAAATGGTTGTGATCCCGCAAACTCGTTCGCTTGCATAAATTCAGAATGCCTTCGCGAAAACAATGGCCATCTTTTAGAAGCAGAATCTCGTCCGGATTAATGTCCTGAATGTCGATTTCTGACGCTGTAACCAGCAAACTGCTTTCGGGAATATACGCGACAAAGGGCTCGTAGTACAACACCCATTCTTCGATTTTTTCGTCTTCGAGTGGCGTTGCTGCAATGGCCGCATCCAAATGCCCGTTTTTCAACTTTACCAATAACTCATCGGTATTTAATTCTTCCAGAATGAGCTGCACTTTCGGATACTTATTTATGAAGTTGGTAAGGAACATCGGCAATAGCGTCGGCATCACTGTGGGAATAATCCCGAGTTTGAACACGCCGCCAATGAAGCCTTTCTGCTGGTCCACGATGTCTTTCATCCTCGTGGATTCGTTAACGATGTTTTTCGCCTGCTCGGCAATTTTTTCTCCTATGGGGGTAAGCTGTACAGGCTTTTTACTTCGGTCGAAGATAAGCACGCCGAGTTCCTCTTCAACCTTTTGAATCTGCATGCTCAGCGTGGGCTGGGTCACAAAACATTTTTCGGCGGCTTGCGTGAAATTCCGGTGTTCGGCCACTGCAAGAACGTATTGTAGTTGGGTAATCGTCATATCAGCATTTTGGGTAAAAATAGACAAACAATAGTTTTTAATTATCATTTGCGGACCGAAATCACTATCTTTAGGGTGTTAATTAAAAATTTTACCATGAAAACTAATATGCTCGGACTTCCGGTTAAAGAATCGGAAAACATTGTAAATCAACTGAATGTGCTCTTGTCTAATTTTCAGGTTTATTATCAGAACTTACGCGGCGTGCATTGGAACATTCGGGGCAAGCGTTTTTTTGACCTCCACGTTAAGTTCGAGGAACTCTACAACACCGCCCAGGTGAACATCGACACGATTGCCGAACGCGTACTTACGATAGGAGGCGTTCCATTGCACACGTTCGAAGATTATATTGCCCACAACCGCATTACCGTTGGAAAAGATATTTCAAACGACGAAAAAGCCGTAAATCTGATTGTGGATTCGCTGGCCGAACTACTTAAGATCGAGCGAAAACTCTGGGCCGATGCTAACGAAATACTCGACGAGGGGACCGCAAGCATGATGAGTGACTTTATTTCAGATCAGGAAAAAACCATCTGGATGATGAACGCCTGGCTCGAGGAATCGATTTAAGCTCCGAAAGGGGCTTTTTTTTGCGTTAAATTTATTTTAATTTTTTATTTTGCCTGCTGAGTTTTCTGATTAGCGCATAGATTTGCAATTATGAAGTTTGCAGTAAAAGTACTTCTTGTTCTGTTTCTGGCGTTTCTCGCCACCCCAACGGTGCTCGGCGCGATGTCTGAATCCTCTGATACTTCTGCTTTTTATACTTTGACCGAAGAGGAACTTACCCATAAAGAGGTATTCCCGTCGGTACGTCTTCCGCTGAGTCCCGATGTTTTTGCTTACCTGTTTTCGGAAGGACAGATATACGGCTCCGAAGCACATTTTTTTGACAGTCTTTACGGGAAAATCTTTATTCCACCGCCTGAGCGCGTTTAATACATTCCGTTTTTTTATTTGGCACGCCCTGAAAGGTGCTGCCTGGATTATGTATTAAACACTTTAGGTTATGACAAAAAAAGTAAATGTTTTTGGCTACCTCAGGGCAGATTTTGCATCGGGTCTTGTGGTATTTCTCGTAGCGCTTCCACTGTGTTTGGGGATCGCGCTGGCCTCCGGAGCCCCGCCACTTTCCGGAATTATTGCAGGAATCATCGGGGGAATCGTCGTCGGCGGACTCAGTAATTCTCATTTAAGTGTGAGCGGACCGGCAGCGGGGCTTACAGCCATTGTGCTTACAGCGGTATCGGACCTCGGGGGCTTCGAGATTTTCCTTGCTGCGGTGGTTGTGGCAGGACTTATTCAACTTGTGCTTGGGTTACTTCGGGCCGGAGCTATTTCAAACTATTTTCCGAATAACGTCATCGAGGGCATGCTGGCGGGAATCGGGGTCATCATCATTTTAAAACAAATTCCGCACGCGCTGGGGTACGACAACGAATTTCCCGGGAGCGAGCGCTTTGTGCAATCGGGCGGCGACAATACGCTTTTGGCACTCTGGAGCGCCATTGAATTTATACACCCCGGGGCCCTGTTGATTGCGGCGGTGTCGCTTGGAATTCTGATTCTTTGGGAGCGAATCCCGGCTTTAAAGAAACTCAAAGTGGTTCCAGGCGCGCTCGTAGCCGTTATCATAGGAATTGCGATGAACGAAATTTTCCGCTTATTCGGAACTCCTCTCGCATTGACGCCGGGTCATTTGGTCTCTCTGCCTGTTCCCGAATCGTTCTCTGACGTGCCCTCGTTTTTTGTGACGCCAGATTTTTCGGCGTTGCTGCGGTCCGATGTATGGATTGTAGGCGTAACAATCGCCGTTGTCGCGTCGATTGAAACACTTTTGTGTATTGAAGCAGCGGACCGTATGGACGTGAATAAGCGTTTCACGAACACCAATCGCGAGCTGCGCGCCCAGGGAATCGGAAATGCGCTCAGCGGTTTGCTCGGAGGTTTGCCGATGACTTCGGTAGTCGTACGTACTTCGGCCAATGTGAGCGCCGGCGCACGAACAAAAATGTCGACGATTATTCACGGTACAATGTTGCTCTTAAGCGTGGTCAGCATTCCAGTGTGGCTCAACAAAATTCCGTTGGCAACACTCGCGGCCGTATTGCTTCTTGTAGGGTATAAATTGGCGCGCCCGGCAGTTTTCAAACATTTTTTCGCACATGGTAAATATCAGTTTGCGCCGTTCATCGTTACGTTCGTAGGCGTGGTTCTTACCGATTTGCTTACCGGGGTGGCGTTGGGTATCGCGGTCAGTATTGTGGCCGTACTCCGGGGCAATATGAAGCGCGCCTATCATTTTTTAAAAGAGAATTATGCCGATGGCGATATCATTCAAATCCATTTGGCCGAAGAAGTTTCCTTTTTGAACAAAGCAGCTGTAAAAAGTACGCTGATGAACATTCCGGAAAATGCAGTTGTCGTGATCGACGCGACTGATACGGTTTACATCGCCCACGACATTCTGGAGATGATTCGCGAATTTCAGCGCACGAGGGCCATCGATGAAAATATTGACGTGAGGCTCTGCGGATTCAAAGAAGCTTATAATCTCGAAAACACGATCGATCCAATAAACAACGTAACTTTACAGCGCAAACGCAACGGATTACAACCGTTGAACCGTTCCGTAAAACCGCGCGCGGCAGTTACACAACACTAACTTAAATTTTTAATCTGCAGTAATGGATTTTTATCAGAAAATTTTAGAAAACAACAAAAAATGGGTTGAGGATTCGCTGGCCCTTGATCCCGATTATTTTGAGCACCTCGCGCGCGAGCAGAAACCACCTTTACTCTGGATCGGTTGTTCGGACAGCCGCGTACCGGCCAACGAAATTATCGGCGCCAAGCCGGGTGATGTTTTTGTCCACCGTAACATAGCGAACATGGTCGTTCATTCGGATATGAACATGTTGAGTGTTGTAGACTACGCTGTTAATGTTCTTAAAGTGCAACACGTAATTGTTTGCGGTCATTACGGGTGTGGCGGCATCAAAGCAGCTATGGGGAACAAATCGATTGGCGTCATCGACAACTGGATCCGCCATATAAAAAACGTGTATCGCCTGCACCGCCCTTATCTCGATTCTATTCTGGACGAGGAAGCCCGATTCAAGGCGTTCGTGGAGCTAAATGTGAAAGAAAACGTATACGATCTGGCCAAAACATCGATTGTGCAAGCCGCGTGGCGAAACGGCCAGAAACTTATTTTGCACGGTTGGGTGTACGGATTAAATGATGGCTTCGTAACAGATCTAAACGTGAGTATCAGCAGTCAGACAGATCTCGACCGCGTGTACCAACTCGATTTGTAGAAAATCAACTTATTGCAAGAAGGCCGCTCCAAGCGGTCTTTTTTATTCCGATTCTGTGTTTTCGTTAAAAGCTGACGGCAGCAATTGCGGGATAAATTTAATCAGAACGGGCAGCAATATACTTCCGCCTGGCAGCAGTAAGATAGTGAGCGATGGAATGGTTTTACAAATGTCGAGCAGTTGTTTTCTGACTTTTTTCTTCTCCGGCTGTGTGAGATCGCGCCGTGTAGAGGCCGCAAGCAATTTCATGAGTTCGCCACTTTGTTGAATTTCCCGGATCAGCCGTGCGCGATTCCTCGTAATAAGCAGTATGACAGTTTGTGTCGTTTGGTCATAGAAGTGTTTAACCGGGTTCGAGTAGTTGAAATACCGTATCTGCGATTT
>CAZTGF010000010.1:11472-13460 GCA_964612955.1 uncultured Flavobacterium sp. | reverse complement strand
GGTCATAGAAGTGTTTAACCGGGTTCGAGTAGTTGAAATACCGTATCTGCGATTTATGTTCGCGCATGAATTCGCGCGCCTGCTTAAGACTGGCAGCCCCTACTGTTTCCGGCAGCCCGAGAACCTGAGCAAGTTGCGCCATATATCGGCTTTCGCCCGGTTCGATGTGGGCGTCGCTCCAAAGTGCCATTGCCGTCAAATCCACGAGGTAATATTTGTCAAGCAGTGCCAGATCCTTAAGAATATGAGGCGCAGGTAGCCGGTTGCCTTCGGAAAATTTACTATATCGGACCGATGCCTCCAATAGTTTAATCAGCAAGCGGTCATAAGACGTTTTTCCTGATTTCATCCGAAGTGCCTCCGCAATGGATCCGATCAGAATTTCTTCGGTGCGTTTCACGTATTTTTCAGGCAGCGCATCGTGAGTGAGAAATTTTTCAAATGCAAGCACATCGAGGAACAACAAAGCATTTGTAACAATGTGCGAAAAACTTTTGCTAATCAGGTTTTCGTTGGTGCGCACGCGCTCGTCGATAAAGCGCTCTAACTGCTGGGCGGCGGTTCCCTCAGGTAATATTTTCGAAAAAAGTGAGTCGGACGGATGGAGCTGCCGGTAGAATTGCAACGCGTCGGCCACAAAATCGCCGGGGTTTTTCGCTTTACATCCGTGCAATCGGAACAGAATGCAGAGCAGGGCTACTTTCGAGGTTTCGCTATCTGTCCAGCCTTGTCGCGAAATGGGCTGTGAAGTAAGCAGCGAAATGACGTGACCGTAGATAAATCCGGACGCTCTTACCTCTGGATAAAAAAGTTCAATCGCGCCAAAAGACCCGGACTTGGGAGCCTTTTCGCGCGAAAGAAGTTTGTCGATCCAACCGTGAACAGACGGATTAATCATTTTGGAAATTTGCCGCGAAGGTAAGCGAAATTTCGAGTATTCGCTACTTGATAATCGCTGAACACGCCATGCGACCGCCCGCGTTTCCGGTAGGCTGGGTCACGTAATCATCGGCCTGAGCGTGCACGACGAGACTTTTGTCTGTAATGTCCCGCATCGGGTCCCCGCAACCAATGCACCATTCTGAGGTAGAGAACGATACGGCGCCATTCCCGTTTTCATCGGCCGCGAAGTTTCCGATATCGCCTTTGTGGTATTCGCCTTCGCCCCATTTGCCGTGCTGCGTTTTACCGGGGTTCCAGTGTCCGCCTGCGTTTTCGGCCTTCGGATCGCTACAATCGGATTTTTCGTGAATGTGAATCGCGTGAATGCCAGGTTCGAGCCCCGTTAGTGAAGCCGTTAAAGTAACCTCGCCGTTCGATTCTACAAATGTCGCGGTGCCTTGAACATTGCTTCCGCTTTTTGACTCGAACGTAAGCTCAATCGTTTTTTCTGCATTTGTGCCGTCGGTGTTGTTTCCGGATTTACATGACACCAGAACGGCTGCGGCGACAAGTGGAAGTAACATTGCTTTTTTCATATGATTTCATTTTAGGCGGTATTCAAATGTAGCAAATATCGACCGAAACGCCGCGGTTAAAAATAAGAAGTGTATTTGGAATGCTGTTCAAAAAATTAGAATCGCGTAAAAAAACGTATAAATATGTAAAATCAATAAAAAATTTCGAAAGGGTGTGTGCTGATACGCGCCTTAAGTTTGACATTGGAAAATCATATATTTACAATTAAATCTTTGGACGATGAAGCTTTATATTAAGTATGACATTAATCTGGCTTGTAAAATCATTTTGCAGGAGCAACTCGAAAGGCTTGGGATTGAGTATGAACTTAAGGAACTCGGCGAGGTGGAGATGCGCAGCCCTGTATCCCCGGAGTTGCAAAAAGAACTCGAGGCGGCATTGGGCCGATATGGTATCCGCATCGTGAGCAACTACAAAAACACGCTCATTGAAAAAACAAAGGACATCATCATCGAAATGATTTACGAGAAAGAAAAACTTCCGAACACCAACATTTCAACATACCTCGC
>CAZTGF010000010.1:0-11372 GCA_964612955.1 uncultured Flavobacterium sp. | reverse complement strand
GGCATTGCCGTATAAGTCAGAAAGGTAAGATTTTGTAAATATTCAGAAATATGTTGTAACGCAATTCAGTAACGAGAGGCGCAATTTTGTAAAAACAAATTGAAATTGCTATGAACAACTCACAATTCTATCGCCTTTGCGCCTCCGCTTTTATTTTACTCGTTCTTTTAAGTTTTGGAGTTCAGTCCTGCAACAAGAAGACGGAAACTGATCCGGCCGAAGTCGCAGAAGAACAAAACGATGCGAAATTGGACAATATGCCAAATGAAGATGCGCTCGCAGATGATGCCTCGTTTCTCGTGGATATTGCAGAATTAAATTACGCCGGAATAGAAATCGCAAAAATGGCTCAGCAAAAAGGTTTGAGTCACCAGGTAAAAGATCACGGCAAAACCATGGAAGCAGATCACCGTCAGGCTAACAACAAGCTCAACGACTTAGCTGCCCGGAAAGGATTTAGTTTGCCGACAGCGCTTACCGAAGACGGTAGAGACGCACATGATAAATTAAACAAAAAGGATGCTGAATCGTTCGACGAAGCTTATCTCGATAAAATGGTTAAACTTCACGAGGAAGGCATTGAAGAATTTGAGGACAATTTATCGCGCACACAGGATCAGGACATTCGCTCATGGGCAGAATCAGCCGTTGCGGAATGGCGCAAACATTTGACGCACACCCGTGAAGTCCGCGACAATATCAAAAAATAACCTAAGTAACAAATAAAAAAACTAACTTTAAAAACCGACTATTATGGGAAATTTACTGTATACCATCGCTGTGATTCTCGTCATCATCTGGGCCATAGGCTTTCTTGGCGGGTTTGTAACCGGAAACCTGATTCACATTTTGCTTGTCATTGCCGTTATTGTGGTACTGCTGCGCATCATTCAGGGTCGACGCCCACTTTAACTCAATTATTAATCATTAAATACAACTAAAATGAATAACCAGAAACTGTTAGTAGGATTGTTCGCAGGCGTAGCTGTAGGCGCCGCTCTAGGGATTTTGTTCGCACCTGAAAAAGGAAGCGAAATCCGCAAAAAAATCAAAGAAAAAGGCACGGGATACAAACAGGATTTTACCGATAAATTCGGCAACATCGTGGATACCGCAACCCAGACCATGGATACCGTTAAATCGAAAATTAACGATTATACCGGAAAATCAGCAGCGACTGATTCGATGACATCGACTCCTGGTAAAACCGATTCGAGAGCAACGGTATAACCACCAACTAGCTAACCTAACCGAAATGAAAGGCTGCCCGTTAAGGCGGCCTTTTTTATTTGTTCCGGGCGGCACTGGGTCTGAATGGTTCTGCGTCGATTAAAAAACGTCTGGCCAGTGCAGTAGAAGCTAGTCGCGATTATCGGAATATGTAAATACTACTACAATCCTGCGAGATGCTGTAACAAAACGGCTTTCGAATTACTGCATCTTTGTAATGTAGTAATCGCAAGAGATTAAAGGGACTACAATAATGTTTGTTTGGTTTTTGCAGAAGTATACTGTTGATTCAACATTGTACGCATGCAAGTAAAAGCGGCCTTCTCCTCAGGCCGCTTTTTTATTTAGCACTTTTTTCTCCGACGAATTGGTCAGACGGTGATTTGAACATCACGTTGAACGTGGTCAGACTTCCGTAAATTCTCGTAATGTATTGCTGCAGTTCTACTTTTTCGATACTGTCAAGTTTGCTCGAATTTATCTTTTGCTCCATGACTCGCAACCGGTCGCGAACCATTACTATTTTATGGAAAAACGTATCAATTGGGATTTCTTTTCCCTGTACGCCGGATTGGCCAGGTTCCAACACCAATTTGCCTTTCTTCCATTTGTCGGCCATGGGAACGGTTTCAGTTGCATCCGACCATCTTCTGAGGATCGCTTTGAGACTTTTTTCGATGTCGTAAAAACTCACTGTATCTACGTCGTTCTCTGCTGCTTCAATCACTGTGAAATCCTCATCGAGCGCAATAGTTTCCAATCCCGAGTCTATAAATGTTACCCAATACTGACTCGCACTAACATTTGTCACGACGCCTTTTCCAAAACGGTGGTGCTCAATCCGCGAGCCGATTCCTAATAATTTCATGTATTTTTTGATTTGTCGCTAAAATAGAAATTTTTTAAAAAAGAAAAACGCCGGCACTTTAAGGCTACCGACGCTTCAAAAAAAATTGGATAGGAAAATTTTAAAAGCAATAAGCGTTGGCCGATGCGAGTTCCGATGCGATTTGCTCGCGAAGGGCCATAACATTCGGCATATTCGTGTATTTCGTATATCGGCGAAGCCCCATCAGCATCATCCGTTGTTCGTCTCCTTCGGTGAAAGACACTATGGCCTCTTTGCCGCGAGAGGCTACGATGTCGACGGCTTTGTACAGATAAAGCTGGGCCATCGCAATCTGGCTGCCTACCTTATCGGCGCCGAGTTTTAACGCCATTTTCTCCGTGCGCAAAACGGTTGATTCTGCCAGATATATTCTGATCAGGATGTCAGCAGCGGCCATGAGTAACGGTTGTTGAGAATCCATATCGGGCCCGAATTTTTGCACTGCACTTCCTGCGACCATCAGAAACGCTTTTTTCAGATTGGCCAACACCACCTTTTCTTCTGAGAAAAGCTCGGTGAAATCAGGCACATTAAAGTCCGGTATGCCCATCAGTTCTTCGCCTACAGCCGTCGCAGGACCGAGTAAGTCTACATGGCCTTTCATCGCTTTTTTAATCAGCATCCCCACGCTGAGCATGCGGTTAATCTCGTTCGTTCCTTCGTAGATACGGGCAATGCGCGCGTCCCGCCAGGCACTTTCCATAGGCGTATCTTCTGAGAAGCCCATGCCGCCGTAAATCTGAATGCCTTCGTCCGAACAGTGCTGAATATCCTCCGATACGGCTACTTTCAAAATCGAGCACTCAATCGCGTATTCTTCCACGCCTTTAAGTTCTGCTTCCTGACGCGATGCACCTGCAGCTTCTCTGGCCGCAATTCGCAACTGAATGTCGTGGCTTGCGCGGTAAGTAGCGCTTTCTCCGGCGTAACAGTTTGTGGCCATATCTGCGAGTTTTGCCCGAATGGCTCCAAAGTTCACAATCGGCGTATCGAACTGGACGCGCTCCGATGCGTATTCCACAGCGGCGGTCGTAATGCGGCGTTGTGCATCCAGACAGGCCGCGGCAAGTTTTATCCGCCCTACGTTAAGTGCATTCATCGCGATTTTAAACCCGTTTCCGCGTTCGGACAGCATGTTTTCTACCGGGACCTTAGTTTCGCTAAAAAACACCTGACGCGTTGAGGATGCGCGAATTCCAAGTTTGTGTTCCTCTTCTCCGAGTGTGATGCCGTTGGAAGGATCATTCTCTACTATAAATCCGGTGATATTTTTATCGTCGCCGATTCGAGCGAAAACAATGAACACCTGACAAAACCCGGCGTTCGAAATCCACATTTTCTGTCCCGAAATTTTGTAATGCGTGCCATCCTCTGAAAGCACAGCCTTTGTTTTTCCTGAGTTCGCATCACTTCCGGCCTCAGGTTCGGTAAGACAGTAGGCGCCAAACCATTCGCCAGAGGCGAGCTTGGGAACGTATTTTTGTTTCTGGGCCTCGGTGCCGTATAACGTGATCGGCATTGTTCCAATTCCCGTGTGAGCACCAAAAGCAGTAGAGAAGGAGCCGGTCGCCCCGGAAATATAATCGCACACCAGTACGGTGTCTACGAAGTCCATTCCCATGCCGCCGTATTCCTGGGGCACGGATACACTTAAAAAGCCCATTTCTCCGGCCTTTTTCATACAGGCTTCGGTGAAGGCGTAATCTTTTTGTTCAAATCGGTCTTTATTGGCCCATATTTCCTTGTCCACGAATTCGCGTACTGAATCGCGCATCATTTGTTGCTCTGGGGTAAAGTCTTCGGGTGTGAAAACCGCATCGCATGGCGTTTCCTTTACGATAAACTGTCCGCCTCTGGTAGGTTCAATAGATTCTTTGGTTTGCATGATCGTGTTTATTTAGAAAACTTCATATACTCCGGCAGCGCCCTGGCCCGTACCCACACACATGGAAACGATACCGTATTTGTTACCGCGTTTTTTCATTTCGTCGAAAAGCTGGACCGAAAGTTTGGCACCGGAGCAACCCAACGGATGTCCGAGCGCAATAGCACCTCCGTTAACATTCGTAATGTCCGGGTTCAGCCCAAGTTCACGGATCACAGCAAGGGACTGGGAAGCAAATGCCTCGTTGAGTTCTATCAGTTCGATGTCCGATAGCGAAAGACCGGTCTGATCCAACACTTTTGGAATGGCCTTTATCGGCCCTATACCCATCACACGCGGAGGAACGCCTGCCGCAGCGTAACCTACAAGTCGCGCAATCGGTTCAAGCTTGAGTTCATTGAGCATTTTTTCGCTGACCAAAAGCACAAATGCGGCACCGTCACTCGTTTGAGACGAATTTCCGGCGGTCACCGTTCCGTCCGCGGCAAAAACGGGGCGCAGTCTTGCCAGTGCTTCCTCAGAGGTATCGGCGCGCGGGCCTTCGTCTTGTGAAACCACATAGCTTCTCGTCGCTTTTTTGCCGTTTTCGTCTATATAGGTCTGATTTACGGTAATCGGAACAATCTGCGCGTCAAATCGTCCGGATTGTTGGGCCCGAATCGCTTTTTGGTGAGAGGCGAGCGCAAACGCATCCTGATCCTCACGTGAAACCTTATATTCTCTGGCCACGGCTTCCGCTGTGAGGCCCATTCCCCAGTAATAATCCTCGTGTCCATTTTTGGCGCTGTCGTAATCCGGGGTGGGTTTGTAGCCGCCCATCGGGATATAACTCATGCTTTCGGCTCCTCCGGCGATGATGCAATCTGCCATTCCGGACTGAATTTTCGCCGTTGCCATAGCGATTGTCTCAAGTCCCGATGCGCAATAGCGGTTTACCGTAACCCCTGGGACATCGTCGGTTTTGAGTCCCATCAGCGAGATTAATCGGGCCATATTGAGCCCTTGTTCGGCCTCGGGCATGGCGTTGCCCACCATGACGTCGTCGATGCGCGTTTTGTCTATTTCGGGCAGTTGTTCCATCAGGTAAGCGATGGTTTCCGCGGCGAGCTCATCGGGACGTTTGAACCGGAATACTCCTTTGGGCGCTTTGCCTACGGCGGTCCGGTATGCTTTTACGATATATGCTGTTTTCATATTTTAAATTAGTTTCGAAGCGGTTTGCCAGTGGTTAACATGTGCTGAATGCGCTCCAGGGTTTTTCTTTCGGTGCAAAGCGAGAGAAATGCCTCCCGTTCAAGGTCGAGCAGGTATTGTTCACTTACGAGCGTAGCCTCGGACAAGTCGCCCCCTGCCATCACATAAGCGAGTTTGTTCGCGATTTTTCGGTCGTGTTCAGAGATAAACCGCCCGGCCTGCATGCTGTCCGTGCCTACGAGAAACATTCCCAGCGCTTGTTTTCCGAGCACTCTAATGTCGCTGCGTCTGAGCGGTTGGGTGTAGCCGGCTTCAGCGAGCAGTAACGCGTGTTTTTTGGCCTCGGCGAGTTGTCTGTCGCGGTTTACGACAACGACGTCTTTGCCTTTTTGCAAAATTCCAGTGTCAAACGCTTCGTAGGCCGAGGTGGAAACCTTTGCCATGGCAATCGTCATGAAGTATTCCTGCAGCACATTGAGTTCCACATCGTTTTTTCGGAAATTATCCGCGGCGCGCAATGTCATTTCCTTGGATCCGCCACCGCCCGGAATAACGCCTACGCCAAACTCTACAAGTCCGATGTAGGATTCCGCCGCAGCAACAACTTTATCCGCGTGAAGGCTCATTTCGCAGCCGCCGCCTAACGTCATTCCGTGAGGAGCTACAATCACCGGAATCGCAGAATAACGCACGCGCATCATCGTTTCCTGAAATAGGCGAATTGCGGCGTTAAGCTCATCGTATTCCTGCTCGACGGCCATCATGAAAATCATTCCGATGTTCGCGCCCACGGAGAAATTTGCCGCCTGGTTTCCGATGACAAGTCCGTTGTATTCTTTCTCTGATAAGTCGATGGCTTTGTTGATCGCAGCGAGCACATCACCGCCAATCGTGTTCATTTTCGACTGGAATTCAAGGTTTAAGATACCGTCTCCAAGATGTTGAATCTGAGCGCCTGAGTTACGCCATACCGTTTTGGCCTCGCGAATATTGTCGAGAATGATAAATGCGTCCTGGCCCGGAATTTTCCGCATTTCGCCCGAACGAATATCGTAGTAATACGCAGCGCCGTCGCGGACTTCGTAAAACCGCTCTTTGCCGCGTTTACGCATGTCATCAATCCAGGCTGCAGCGCCGAGTCCTTGTTCTTCGAGCAGTTCAATTCCTTTTTCAAGACCGATGGCATCCCAGATTTCGAACGGCCCGTTTTCCCAACCGAATCCGGCTTTCATGGCCTGGTCGATTTTATAAAACTCGTCCGTTACTTCGAAGACGCGGTTGGAAACGTAAGCGAACATCGCCCCGAAATGACGGCGGTAGAATTGCCCTGCTTTGTCCGATCCTTTGATTAGTACAGGAAAACGTTCAGAGACTTTTTCAATGGTTTTTGTGTTTTCGAGCGTGTCGAATTTGGCCTTCTGCTGGGCGCGGTAATTCAGGGAATCCAAATCAAGCGCAAGAATTTCATTGCCTTCTTTTTTATAAAAACCCTGACCGGATTTACTTCCGAGCCATTGGTTGTCGAGCATTTTCTTAATGAATTCCGGCAGTTTGAACAGTTCGCGGGCTTCGTCTTCTGGAACGCCTTGGTACAAGCCGTTTGCGACGTGAGCCAGCGTATCGAGCCCTACGACATCGACCGTTCTGAAAGTTGCAGATTTAGGACGTCCGATAACAGGTCCGGTGAGTTTATCAACTTCTTCGACCGTAAGGCCCATTTCCTTAACGAGATGAAAAAGGCTTTGAATGCCGAAAATTCCAATGCGGTTTCCGATGAATGCCGGCGTATCCTTGGCCACTACTGTGGTTTTACCGAGGAATTTTTCTGCGTATTCGCTCAGAAAAGATAACACCTCGGGCGCGGTTTCAGGCCCCGGGATGATTTCGAAAAGTTTCAGATAGCGCGGCGGGTTAAAAAAGTGTGTTCCGCAGAAGTGGCGCTGAAAATCTTCGGAACGTCCGGCGCTCATCAATTGAATAGGTATGCCGGATGTGTTGGAGGTAATCAGCGTTCCCGGCCTGCGGTGTTTTTCAATGGCTTCGAACACCGTTTTCTTCACATCGAGCCGCTCTACGACAACTTCGATAATCCAGTCCGCGTCCGAAATTTTGTTGAAATCGTCTGTCGTGTTCCCGGTTTTAATACGACTGGCAAACGAGGTGTGGTAAATAGGAGAGGGCTTGCTTTTGAGCGCATTTTGCAGATGGTCGTTCACAAGGCGGTTTCGCACCTGCTTGTCCCCGAGAGTCAGGCCTTTTTTGGTTTCGGCCGGCGTGAGTTCGTTGGGTACAATGTCCAGCAAAAGCACTTCGAGCCCTATGTTCGCGAAATGGCAGGCAATGCCCGAACCCATGATGCCCGATCCTATGACGGCAACTTTTTTAATGATTCGTTTCATTAGCGGAGGTTTCGTTAGGTTTATATATCATTCGTTCCTGAATCAGGTCGTTAATGGTTTGCGCAACTTCAAAAAAATGTTCGAGTTTTTCCGGATCTACAGCCTGCCGCACCGCGTCGTTAAACCGCAATACGGTGTTGCGCGAAAGTTCTCTTTTCTCGCGTCCGAAATCGGTCAGATGAATCAGAACGCCGCGCCCGTCTTGCGGATTCGGCTCTCTTTTAATCAAACCTTTTTCTTCCATAGATTTCAGCGTTCGCGTCAGACTTGTAGCTTCGATGCCCATTTTGGGGCCCAGGGCGGTGGACGGCGTACCTTCTTCGCGGTCAATGCTCAGCAATGCAAACCCCGTGGCCATCGTCGCGCCGTATTTTGCAGCTTCCTCGTTGTACATTCTGGCTACGGCCTGCCATGTGGCGCGCAACGCGTAATCAATCGTTCTTTCTTTCATGGAATCCAAATATAATAAAAAATACTATGCACGCATAATAAAGCATCATTTTTAAAAAAAACTCCCGGGGTGGGAGTAAGGGGGTCAATTCCGATAGATTCGCTCGTAGAGATGGCGGTACTTTTCCAATACGATCTTTCGCTTGAGTTTAAGGGTTGGCGTAAGTTCGCCTCCGTCAATCGACCATATTTGCGGCGTCAGTTCGAATTTTTTGACTTTTTCCCACTTTCCGAACTTCTCGTTATATTTTTCGATTTCTTCTCCCATGCGTTCCACAACCTTCGGATGCGCGCAGATCTGGTCAAGAGAATCTCCAAGCGGAATTTCGTGGATTTTTGCCCATTCGCGCACGAAATCAAAATTGGGCTGGATTAACGCTGCGGGCATTCTTTCACCTTCGCCAACAATCATAATTTGTTCAATAAAGCGCGACTGTTTCATCTCATTCTCGAGCAACTGGGGCGCGACGTACTTGCCGCCCGAGGTTTTAAAAATTTCTTTCTTCCGGTCCGTGATGCGCAAAAAACCGTCTTTGTCAATCTCGCCTATGTCGCCCGTGTGAAAGTAACCGTCGCGAATGGTTTCGGCCGTTTTTTCTTCGTCTTTATAATAGCCTACCATAACGTTGCTTCCTTTGCAAAGGATTTCGCCGTCTTCGGCAATTTTTACTTCTACGTTTGGCAGTGGTCGTCCTACGGTGCCTATTCTGAATCCGCCGTTTTTCTCCTGATTTACTGCAATAACGGGCGATGTTTCGGTCAGTCCGTAACCTTCCATGCACGGAATGCCGGCGGCGGCAAAAATGCGTCCGAGTCTGGGTTGAAGCGCCGCACTACCGGAAACGAGTAAATCGAGTTCCCCGCCTAAACCTTCGCGCCATTTGCTAAAAATGAGTTTGCGGGCTATGCCAAGCTGAAATTCGTACCACCATCCGTTTTGGCCATAAGGTTTAAAGCGTTCTCCAAGCCCGATTGCCCAAAAAAACAGCGCCTTTTTAACACCGGTAAGTGCTAATCCGCGGGCATGGATTTTATCGTAAACTTTTTCGAGCAGGCGCGGCACAACCGTCATCACATTGGGTTTGACTTCCTTGAGGTTGTCGCTCATTTTTTCGATGGATTCGGCAAAGTAAACGGCCACACCATAATATTGGTAAAGGTAAACGACCATGCGTTCAAATATGTGGCAGATAGGAAGAAAGCTCAGGGCCCGCGTTTTTCCGGCGTTAAACGGAATGCGTTGTTCGCTGCCGAGCACGTTCGACACTATGTTTTCGTGAGAAAGCATCACGCCTTTGGGCTTCCCGGTTGTGCCCGAGGTGTAAATTATTGTAGCGAGATCCTTCGGCGATACTTCAGCTTTTCGCGTTTCGACTTCGTTCTGGTTCGATGTATCGGCCCCGAGGCGCAGAATTTCGGTCCATGATTTACATCCGCTGACATCGTTCAGGCAAAATACCTCGCGAAGGGTTGGCGTTTTGTCGCGAATCGCATTTACTTTGGCCAGCACTTCGGCATCGGAGACAATGCAATACGAGGCCTCGCTGTGGTTTAAAATATACGCGTATTCTTCGGCGCTGATCGTCGGATAAACGGGAACATTCTGCGCGCCGACTTGTAAAATGCCTATGTCCAGAATGTGCCACTCTGAGCGGTTGTTGGTGGAAATCACCGCGATTTTGTCGTTCTTTTTTACCCCCATCCGAAGCAAACCCCGGGATACGGCGTTTGCCTGATCGACATATTGGTCCGTGCTGGTTTTAATCCATTCACCGTTGACCTTGGTCACAAATGCATCGGGGATATTATAGTGTTTTCGCTGGTGATACGGAAAATCAAAAAGACGCGTAATCTCTCTCATAAAGGTCAGGTTAATGGGCGCAAAATAAGAAAAAGCCCACATCATTTGTCACTTTAACTTTAATGCGGGCGTTTTTATCTAAAATATTAACACTATGTGTTTTTTTCAATCCAAAGGCGGGCGTTTACAAAAGCCTCAACCCACGGACTTACATCGTCGCGGCGGTCGTGCGGATAAGTAGCCCAGTTCCACTGAAATACAGAACGCTCAATATGAGGCATCGTCACAAGATGTCGTCCGGTGTCGTCGCACATCATCGCAACGTTGTAATGAGAACCGTTGGGGTTGGCCGGATATTCTTCGTATGCGTATTTGGCCACGATATCGTAACGGCTTTCGTCGTACGGAAGCTCAAATTTTCCTTCGCCGTGAGAAATCCAAACGCCGAGCGTAGTTCCGGCCAGCGACTTCAACATTACCGAATGATTTTCCTGAATGCGGACCGATGTAAACGCACTTTCGTGTTTTGCCGAATCGTTGTAGCGCATGCGAGGTTTTTGTTCGTGCGATGGCGTAATCAGCCCGAGCTCCACAAACAATTGACAACCGTTGCAAATCCCCACAGACAATGTATCGGGACGCGCAAAGAAATCCTTGAGCGCCCTGTTCGCTTTTTCGTTGTAAAGAAACGCGCCGGCCCAGCCTTTTGCGGAACCAAGTACATCGGAGTTTGAAAATCCACCTACTGCGCCTATGAACTGAATGTCTTTTAAGTCCTCGCGACCCGAAACGAGATCAGTCATGTGAACATCTTTTACGTCGAACCCTGCCAGATACATGGCGTTGGCCATTTCGCGTTCAGAGTTCGAACCTTTTTCGCGAATAATTGCCGCCTTTGGCCGAACTGGCGGCGTTTGAGGCCGTTTTCCTGTAAACGAATCCGGAAACGCAAATCGCAGCGGCTGGTGCTTGTAATTGTCGAAGCGTTTTTTTGCGAGTTCGGGGCCGCATTGCCTTTGATCCAGTAAATAGGATGTTTTAAACCATAGGTCGCGCCAGGTGGCAATTTCAAGACGCGTCTGAAAATCCTGGTTGACAATCTCGAGCACGCCCACAGGCGCCACCGATCCTATTTTATGACAAGCCACACCTGCAGATTCAAACAGTTTTTCCACCCGCGCATCGGCCTGAATTACAATTCCGGGGTTTTCGGCGAAAAGCAATTTCACACTGTCCGATTCTCCGATAACGCTCAGGTCAATCGCTGCGCCGAGGTCGTTATCTGAAAAACAAAGTTCGAGTAGCGTGGTCACGAGTCCGCCGCTTCCGATGTCGTGGCCCGATTGAATCCAACCGTTTGCGATGGCTTTTTGCACGGTTTCAAACGTTGTTTTTAATAAATCCGGACGGTTTATCTGTGGTACATCGCCGCCGATTTTGTTCAACGTCTGAGCAAATGCAGAACCGCCGATGGCCGGACGATCGCCGCTAAAACTTACGTAATACAGCGCGCCCCCGTCTTTT
>CAZTGF010000009.1:28103-43168 GCA_964612955.1 uncultured Flavobacterium sp. | reverse complement strand
ACTATTATATATGGGACAAGAATCTCGTGTTTTTTCCGCGGCGCATCGATGGAAAGATTGCGTTTCTGCACCGCATTCGGCCCGGGATTCAATTTGCATCGGTTCCAAAAATCGCCGATCTGACACCGGCATTCTGGGACAACTATATGCGCGAATTTGACCGCCATATTTGTCTGGACCCGAAATTTCCGCACGAACTCAGTTATATCGGCAACGGCTGCCCGCCTATTGAAACCTCGCGCGGCTGGCTGTTGGTCTACCACGGTGTGCACGATACGCCTCAGGGATTCACCTACGTGGCTTGTGCGGCCCTGCTCGATATCGACGATCCGCGCATCGAAATCGGGAGACTTCCGTATCCGCTTTTTGTCCCCGACCGCGACTGGGAGCGCTTCGGTTATGTGGATTACGTCTGTTTTCCTACCGGGAACCTCGTTTGGGGCGATGAACTTTACCTTTATTACGGAGCTGCGGACGAACGCATAGCCGTGGCTTCGGTGAACCTGAATGAATTGCTTAATGAACTAGAAATACACAAAACACCACAACATCATGAATACTCCAAACCATTTTAAAGCGCGGTTGCCCCAAACCTTTCCGCTTTTTTTAACCGCTAAAAAACCTGCCACGGACACTCGGGAAAAAGATGCCGCACAACTGCCCGGTGTTTTGTTCCTGACGACGTATCCGCCAAGGGAATGCGGCATTGCAACGTACTCTCAGGATTTGATGCGCGCCATCGCCCGCCAATTTGTCTACTCGTTTTCGCTTCAGGTTGCGGCTCTGGAATCGGACAAGGAGCAACATCAGTATGCCGACAAAACTGTAAAACACGTTCTGAATACCTCGAGCAGCAAATCGTACCAGAGGTTTCTTTCGAAAATCAACCGCGATACGAATACGCAACTCATCGTAATTCAGCACGAATTCGGATTGTTCGCGCAGAATGTGGACGCGTTTAACGACTTTCTTGTAAAAGTACGCAAGCCCGTTGTGGTGGTGTTTCATACGGTGCTTGTTCCCGGCAATGACGACTTCCGCAAAAACGTGCAGCACATTTTGGATTGTGTTGCAGGTGTTGTGGTCATGTCCGAGGATGCAGCATCGATTCTAAAAACGCATTATTCGGTTCAACCCGGTCAAATCAGCGTCATCCCACACGGAACGCATTTAGTGCCGCACAAAGACAAAACTTCCCTAAAGCAACAATACAACGTCAGCGGACGCACGGTGCTTTCCACATTCGGACTACTGAGTTCGGGTAAAAGCATTGAAACCACAATCGAGGCGCTTCCGGCCATTGCAGAAAAATGTCCCGATGTACTGTTTCTGATCATCGGCAAGACTCATCCAACGGTCGCATTAAACGAAGGCGAAACTTATCGTAATGCGCTTGTGCAGCGAGTTGCGGAACTCGGCGTGGAAAATCACGTTCGGTTTGTAAACGAGTACCTGCCGCTGGACAAACTACTCGATTATCTGCAGCTCACCGATGTTTACCTTTTCACTTCAAAAGACCCGAATCAGGCCGTTAGTGGTACATTCTCTTATGCGCTGAGTTGCGGTTGCCCTGTAGTTTCTACGCCGATTCCGCACGCTCGCGAATTTCTTGAGCACCAGGCCGGCCTCGTATTTGATTTTGGGGATTCAAGCGCTCTCGCACGCGCAGTGAACCGATTAATCGCGAACCCCGAACTTCGCCAAACGATGAAAATGAACGCGCTCCATCAAATTGCGGGCACCGCCTGGGAAAATTCAGCCGTGAAACACGCCAATCTGTTCAAAAAAATCATCGGACCAAAGCTTGAACTGCATTACAGAAACCCCGAAATTAACCTCGAGCATCTGAAAAACATGACCACAGATTTCGGAATGTTGCAATTTAGCAAGCTCAACCATCCGGACCTGTATTCGGATTTCACTTTGGACGACAACGCTCGGGCGCTGATTTCGTTTAGCATGTATTACAAACAGTCGCGCGATGCATCGGTATTGGACTACATCGACACCTACCTGAACTTTATAGGGTTTTGCGCACAGGACAACGGGCAATTCCTCAATTACGTAAGTCTGGACCGAAAGTTTACCGATCAGAACAACGACGTAAACCTGGAAGATGCCACCGGAAGAGCACTTTGGGCTTTAGGCTACGTCGTGTCGCTCTCGGGCGTATTGCCGCTAACGGTTACCGATCGCGCACAGCAGATTTTTGACCGCGCCATCGCCCGCGTACATAAGATTCGGTCTCCAAGAGCGATGGCATTTATCCTCAAAGGCATTTATTATTACGCCCGATTCCAGAAGACGGCAGACAACACCGCACTTGCCGGACTATTTGCAAACCGCCTGGCCGATAAATTCCGGGACGAATCAGACGCAAGCTGGCAGTGGTTCGAAAGTTATCTGACTTACGCCAACAGCATTTTGCCCGAAGCCATGTTATGCGCTTACGAACTCTGCGGCCAGCACCGCTATAGGGAAGTTGCCGTAAAAAGCTTTGACTTTTTGCTTTCTAAAACATTTCACGAGGACCGCATTCGCGTGATCTCCAACCGAAGCTGGCACTTAAAAGGTCAGGAATGCGATGTGTACGGCGAACAACCCATCGACGTAGCTTACACCATTCTGGCGCTGAGGAAATTCCACGACGTTCTCAAAAATCCGGATTATCTCGTCAAAATGGAAATAGCGTTTAACTGGTTCCTCGGAAATAACCATCTGAACCAAACCATATACAATCCGTGTACGGGTGGCTGTTACGACGGCCTTGAACAACACACGGTCAACCTGAACCAAGGAGCTGAATCCTCGGTAAGTTACCTTATGGCGCGGCTCACGGTTGGAAAATACTTCGGCCACGAAAACAAACTTTACCACCGCCGAAACCCGCAAAATCAACCAAAAGTGGTCGTTAATTGATATGGAAAAGGGGCATCCGGTTAGAATGCCCCTTTTTTTAATATGTCCCTCGGAGTCTTAAAGCTGTGTGAGTGTCTTAATATCGGACTCTTTGAGGTTATACTGACGCATCAGATCGTGAAAATCCGGTGCAGCGCTCCTCCAGTTGGCGCCTGAAGAAAAATAACCGGGAACGATTACGATGCGGAAAACGCGGTTTGTCGTCCATTCACCTCCGAGTGTGGCACGGTCAAAATTGGCGTCCATGAAGATGCTAAAATCGTTCGATGTAAAATCGTAGTTGTACTGCAAAATGCCGCCAGCCGGAAACGTGTAAACCTGGGGAAGCAGTTTCCAGACGTCAAGTCCGCTTTCAACACCGGCAAGTTCGTAAACAAGCATATTGTCCGACTGATAAATGGCCGGATTCAGGTCAAAGAACGAACGGTACGCAAAATTGGGGTTGGGATCGTCGATAAAAGTGGTAGTAACTTCAAAAACTTCGGCTTCGGGACCTGCGGGCCCCATCGGACCTTCTGGGCCTTCGCAACTCTGTAAAAATCCGGTTGCTGCGACGAGGGTCAGGAGAAAAAACTTCTTCATAATATTCTTTTTTAGATGGTTTAAATTACGCCGTCCTAAAACTGTACCAGAAACGTCGTAGGTTTAGTTTTTGACGATCTTATGCGTGCTTTTTACGCCTTGTAAGTTGAGTTCCACAAAATACATTCCGGCTGCAAGGCCTGTCAGATCTAATGACGCACGGACCGTTTGTCCGAGCGCATTCCGAACGTGAACCGCCGTGACAAGCGCATCAGAAGTCGTGAATAACTGCCCGTTAGTAGGGTTTGGATACAAACGAACCTGAGGCTGACTGGCCGATGGCGTGCTTAACAAATTCTGCATTTTCCGGGCTTTGGCCAATACAAAATTACCTGATTCGTCCTGAGTGCCGTAAAGTTCGAGCACCGGCAATTCGTAGCCCGGGATGAACCATTTATAAAGCACGGCCGATTCTTCACTCTGTATCAGTTCACCGTTAAACACCACGTCGTAAACCGTTGAGATGCTCGTTCGCAATCTTAGGGCCGGCGCCGTTACTCCTGAATCCAGACCAATGGTCCCCCAGGCGTCCACATGATTCACTCGCAGCGACTCCCCGTCTAAGGTCAACGGAATTCCGAAGTTGTTTAAATCCAGCGTTGCGGAAACCGCACTGTTATAGCCGTCTTCGTATTGGAGGGGAAAAGCATAAACCAAATCCGGTGTGTCAAAATCTGCGACAACAGGCACCGGCCCTTCCTGAGTTTGTATAATCGCGCCAACCATTCGCCCCTCTAAAGCATCGGAGGTCTTCTTAAAATGCGTCAACCCACCTTCAACGGCCAGATCGCCAAGTGAAAAACCTTCGGAGGCGTCTGAGGCGAGTGTAAACGCGGCGTTAAATACGTCATCGCAGTTTTCGTTTTCATTGTTCAGCGCACACCAGGTAGGTTTAAACGGGCTGTCCGATGCGTGGGTCCAGACAATGGTTTCGGTGCCCGTGACTCCGGCCAGCGATATATCCCAAAACACGTTCGGACCCGTAATTTCGTGCAGGTTCACGAGGTTTTCCGCGGACAAAACTTCCATCGTGTGCGTGGCGGCTCCCGAGGCAAAATCAGAGGCGTTATATACCGGCTGGGCAATCGCACCCGCTGAGAATAAGCCTATTCCAAGTAAAATTTTTTTCATGGTGAGGATTTTAGTGCGATGAAAGTACAACTTTTCCTTTTAACGCTTCAGAAAACAATTACAGCATGTCATCTTCGGATAACGTACGCACATGATCCAGTGCCCGCGGAAAAGCTTTGTCAAAAAACTCTTCATACTCGGGGTTCAGATCAAGTTCTACGGTCAGTAAATGGTCACTTCCTCTGTCCTGGATCCGATACACTTGTCGGGCCCCCGAAAGCGCTTCAACTTTAGGACTGTCGAAATCTTCTTTACCGTCTTTTAAATCGCCCAGATACTTAAACACCATGAGTTCGTGAGGACGCACCTCTTCAATGGACTGAAAGATGCCGTCGCCGTTTACATCGAGAAAAAGGGCGCGGCTCCCCTGCTTCCAATCGGTTTCTACGCGGCCGCCGGGGCTCATCGCCGAGGTCCATTTGCAATACGTTGTCGGTTCCCAGAGCACCTGCCATATTTTTTCAGCCGTGGCATCAATGGCTGTTTGGTATGTCTTGCGAATCATAGCTTCGTTAATTTGTAGGTGAAATATGCCAAATGGTATTGGTTTTATCGTCGGTCAGTAAAAGCGCTCCGTCTTTGGTCGTGCATAATCCCGTGGGTCGTCCGCGTACATCGCCTTTCTCGGGATCGATGATGAAGCCCGTCAGAAAATCCTGGATCGGACCGTCGGGTTTTCCGTTCGAGAAAGGCACAAAAACTACTTTGTACCCCGAGATTGGTTTTCGGTTCCAGGAGCCGTGTTGCGCGATGAAAGCGCCGTTTTTATATTTTGGTCCGAACGCATCGGAAGTGTAAAACAACAATCCGAGCGAGGCTGTATGTGCGCCCAAATCTACCTCGGGTACCGGCGCGTGCCTCGCGTTTTCAGGCGCCGGAAACTCCACGCGATCGTCGGTGATTCCGCCCCAATAGGTATAAGGCCAACCGTAAAAAACCCCTTGTTGAACCGAGGTAAGATAATCGGGAACAAGATCGTGACCGAGCTTGTCGCGTTCGTTAACGGCCGTATACAGAATATCGGTGCCGGGGGCCCAGTCCATTCCAACCGGATTGCGAAGTCCCGACGCATACACACGCATGCCGCTTCCATCGGGGTTCAGTTCGAGAATACAGGCGCGCATGACCTCTTTGTCAAGGCCTTTTTCGGCTATATTGCTCGCGCTACCTACGGCGACGTAAATTTTGGAACCTTCCCCATTCGCTATGATATTCCGGGTCCAGTGCTGGTTTGGAGCCTGAGCCGGCAAATCCGCGATTTTTTGAGCCGGACCTGTTATTTTTTGATCTCCGGGAGTATATGGAAAGCGCAGCAATGCATCCGTGTTGGCCACGTAAAACCACGAGCCGATAACGAGCATTCCAAACGGCTGGTTCAAATCGCGATCGAGAAATGTGGTTCGGAAATCTGCGATGCCGTCTGCGTCCGTGTCGCGCAACAGCGTAATCCGATCTGCACTTTTGGCAACGTTTTTACTCTTTGCAGCGCCGATAATCACCGCACCGATTTGTTTCAGTACGCCGTAGTTCGAGTTGCTTTCGGCCACGACGATATCCCCGTTAGGCAAACGGTACATCCAGCGCGGATTCTCAAATCCGTCCGCAAATTTTTTAACCTTAAAACCTTCGGGAGCTGTGGGAGTTACGCCGTGTTCCCATCCAACGACATTGGAATAAAGCGTTGTGGACTCACTCGGATTCGGCGGCGGAAGCTGCGGCCGGGTTTGCGCAATCAGCACCCCCGTGAACAGCAAAAATGACAAACATACCCTCATAACCTAAAGTTCTTCTCTTAAAGTTACGAAGGCGGCGGTTTCCATCCAACGCTTTAATTATTTTTTGGCTTTAACGATAAGAATATTCGCACGTCAGCCGTTGAGAAGTGTAACAATCTGGGCCGGAGTCAGAATCAGGTCAACATTTTCCGACGCGATAGCCGCTTGGGGCATAAACGGCACTTCAGCTGTAGCCGGATCCTGAGCGATCGTTCGGGCACCCGATTCCTTAAGTGCTGCGAATCCCAAAGTTCCGTCCGCATTGGCGCCGGACAACAGAATGCCCGTAACGCGATTCCCGAAAACGGCGGCTGCCGATTCAAAACTCACGTCGATGCTCGGACGGCTGTAATTTACTTTCTCCGATCCGTCGAGCGAAAACTCGTTCCGGCTTTCGAACAGCAAGTGATAATCTGCGGGTGCCACATACAAGGTGCCGCGCAACAGTTTTGTTTTATCTTCGATCAGAATCAGTGGCAATGAACTTTTTATCGCAAGCAGTTGTTCGAGCGTTTGATCTTCGGCAGGCAGACGATGCAATACCAGAACTACGGCAAACGACACCGACGGAGAAATGTTCGGCAAAATGCGTAACAGCGCATCGATGCTTCCCGCCGATCCGCCAATGATCACGAGTTCCGTTTGGGTGCCTACCGTACTTTTTTCCATATCTTTTGCTGACGCAACTGTTCGTATTTCTTTTGAATGGGCGAAAACTTAATGCTTTCCTTGGTGCCGAGCGCTAAAAACCCGAGCATCGACAAACTGTCGTCAAACAGCGAAAGCACGCGGTTTTGCAAATCTTTATCGAAATAAATCAGCACATTTCTGCATACGATCAGGTCAAATTCGTTAAACGATCCGTCGGAGACAAGATTGTGCTGAGAAAACAACATTTTTTTTGAAAGATCTTCGCGGAACTGGGCGCGCGAATAATGCGCGGTGTAAAAATCCGAAAAATCCATCTTTCCACCGGATTGCACGTAATTTTCGGAATACAGTTTCATCATACGCATCGGGAAAATGCCTTTTCGGGCCGATTCGAGCGCGCTCGGATTAATGTCTGTGGCGTAGATCAGCGATTTTCCCAGAATACCCGCTTCGGCCAGCAATATCGCCATAGAGAATACCTCTTCGCCCGTGCTGCTGCCCGCGTGCCAGATTCTGATAAACGGCTTGGGCGCGAGTAACGGCAGCACTTCGGTTCTAAGCGCTTTGTAAAACTGCGGATCGCGGAACATCTCGGTAACGTTCACTGTGACTTCCTCCACAAGGTGCCGCGCATAATCCGGGGAAAGCCGAATTTGGGCAATCAGGGCCGATGCAGTCGGGAAATTGTCGATTTGCATGAGCCTGTCTACGCGACGTTTTAGCGAGGCGCGCGAATATCCGGAGAAATCGTACCCGAAATGCTCGTAAATTTCCTGAAGAATCAATTCCAGGTCGCTGTCCGAAATCATTTCTGGCGGTTTAAAAATTCGAGCAACACATCCACATCAATCGGCTTAGAGATATAAGCGTCGGCCCCGGCTTCGAGACATTTTTCCCTGTCGCCCACCATCGCCTGAGCCGTCACGGCACCAATGGGCAGATTCGCCCGATGCGCAATGGAACGAATCATCGGAATGGCATCATAACCGTCCGTAAACGGCATCATCATGTCGATGAGCAACGCATCGAAAGGCGCCGGGCTTCGCAATTCTTCAAGCGCTTCGTCCACGGCATTAAAAGAAACTACGTTGAATCCTTTGGCGCGTAAAACGGCCGTAAGCGCGAAAATATTCCGCGGATCGTCGTCGATAATCAAAATTTGTCGCTTGTCCATAACGCTATTTTTTTTCGTAAAGCCACACGCGAAGCAGCGAAACAAGCTGGTCGATGTCTACGGGTTTTGTAATATAATCCGATGCGCCGGCATTGATGCATTTTTCGCGGTCGCCGAGCATTGCCTTCGCCGTGAGTGCAATAACCGGAAGGTGTTTAAGCTTCGGATTGTTGCGTATTTGCGTCGCGGTTTCGTAACCGTCCATATTGGGCATCATCATGTCCAGCAACACAATATCGGTCTGTGGATGTGTTTTGAGCACCTCGAGCGCTTCCTTGCCGTCTATCGCTGTGAGTACGCGGATTTTGAGGGTTTCAAGCGCCTTGGTCAGAGAGTAAATGTTGCGTACGTCATCGTCTACTACAAGCACTGTTTTTCCGTTGAGCACATCGTGTAGCTTGTAGTTTTTAGTCGATTGCGAAAGCTGTGGCTGGGCGCCGTTTTCCTCCACCAGATGCAAAAACAGCGACACTTCGGCTAGCATTCGTTGGTAGGAATGGGCCGTTTTTACGATAATCGAATCGGCGTATTCTTTAATCTTAAGTTCCTCTTTGAGCGACAAACTCTTTCCGGTAAATACGATCACGGGAAGGTTCTCAAGGCCCGGATTTTTTTTGACGCTGTCCAGAATGTTGTACGCTTTTTTGTCCGGAATGCCCATGTCCAGAATCACGCAATCCACGCCATCATTCATGAGGGCTGCGACACCTTGCTCGACATCGGACCGAACTTCGGAATTTACGCTGTGGTTCGCCAAAAAATAAGCGAGCGCCTCGGCGTGCTTTGGATTGTCTTCGATGATGAGCACTTTTTGAGACTCTTTGTTGACAATTTGTTCGATGCGCTCAAATACATCCGGGATTTCCTCGTAGGCCGCAGGTTTGTCTAAAAAGTGAATGGCGCCTCGCAGCAGACTTTCGCGTTTGAGGCGGTGCGATGACATCATATGTACGGGAATGTGGCGCGTATTCGGATTGGACTTCAGTTCCTCCATCACCTCAAAACCGCTTTTTATGGGAAGTTCCACATCGAGCAAAATTCCCACGGGTTTATATTCCAGCGCTAACGGGAGAGCCTGATCGCCCCGAACCGATACGACGCCTTTGTAACCGCGTTGGCGCGTAAAGTTCAACAGCGATTTGGCAAAATCTGTATCGTCTTCCACAATCAGAATCGAAGAATCGCCGGGTTGTAGCGATGCCCTGTCGTCCGGGATGTCAGATGGAATTACGGCGCTGATGTACCTGGGGGTTTCTACGACCTGCACTTCCTCGACAGGGATTGGCGCCTGCGCACGTGTTGCAAGTACTTTTCCGGAGGCGTGCACAATGGGAACGCGCAGCGTAAACACACTTCCTTTATCTACGGCGCTTTCCACCTCGAGGGTTCCGTAAAGTAATTTGGTCAGTTCGCGGCTGATCGAAAGGCCAAGTCCTGTACCTCCGAATTTTCGCTTCGTAGAACCGTCGGCCTGTTGAAATGCTTCAAACACAAGACCCTGCTTTTCGGGCGGAATACCAATTCCCGTGTCGCTAACGCTGAATTCGACAAATTGTGAATCCTGCGATTTCTTGGCCCGAAGCACAACTTCGCCTTCGGATGTAAATTTAACCGCATTCGAAAGCAGGTTTTTGAGAATTTGCTCCAGGCGCATTTTGTCGGTCTTGATCACGAGTGGCGCGTCCGAAACGTCGAGCCTGAAACCGATGTTTTTCTCTTTGGCCATGGGTTCAAAAAGCGCGCGCATGCCCGAGAAAACGTCCTGAATGACAACCTCGGCAAATTCGAGTTCCATTTTGCCCGATTCGATTTTTGAAAGGTCGAGAATTTCGTCGATCAGGCCGAGCAATCCTGTACCCGAACTCTGAATCACACGCGCAAATTCTACCTGTTCTGAACTCAGGTTTTCTTCGTTGTTCTCCGAGAGCAATCGGCTCAACAGCAAAATCGAGTTGAGCGGCGTACGCAATTCGTGCGACATATTGGCCAGAAATTCCGATTTGTATCGCGTGCTGCGTTCGAGATCTTCGGACTTTTTCTGAATTTCGAGGTTCCGTTCTTCGAGCAATACAGAGCGTTCGGCGAGTTCTTCATTAGTCTGTTGCAGCTCTTCCTGTTGAACGCGCAATTCTTCTTCTGAAGCCTGAAGTTTTTCGGTTTGCGCTTCGAGTTCCGCGTTCATGCCTTCGAGTTCGGAATGTTGGACGCGCAATTCTTCGCCCTGAGCCTGGGTTTCCTCGAGTAATTCCTGAAGGCGCTTTCTGTTTTGGGCCGATCGCAACGCCACTCCGATATTGTGCGCCACATCGCGCATAAACGCCATTTCGCGCGCAGTAAAGTGCCTCGTCGACGCGAGTTCCAGCACGCCTTCCACAACAATGTCCGTAAGCGGAATGGCCACGATTTGCACGGGTTTTATTTGCCCGACCGCATGCGAAATCACGAGTTCTTCGTTCCCGGGCGCATCGATGCTGATAATCTCGTTCGTATCCGCTACCTGTCCCACGAGTCCCTGTCCGCGGGAAAGCGTTTGATTTTCTTCGTCCGGCGAAAAGCAATACCCTGCCGCGAGCCAGAGTTGGTTGTTCTCCAGGACGTACAAAGCGCCGGCTGCACTGTTGGTATATTTTGAGGCGAAATGGAGAATGTCGCGCGAAAGTTCATGAATGTTTTTCTCCCCAATCATTGCATTGTTAAGTTCAGCAATGCCAGCCTGATGCCATTCCTTGTCTGAGAGTTCAGTGAACGCATCGTCCAGCGACCGGGCCATCGCGTTTAAAGAAACTGCTACCACGCCCAGAGAATCGGCAGTATCATCGTCCACGCGCACATCGTACTTGCCGGCAGAAATCTGAGTCGCTACATGGCTGATGATCGAAATGCGTTCGGCCATCTGAGCGTCTTTTTGTTCGAGCTGGCGGTAGAGTTTCGTTCTCTCGTTATAATCGCGCAAGATTCGGATAAAAAACAAAATGCTGACCGATATCGCAATTAACGCCGCGGCCAGAATGAGCAGCAAACTGTACCGGCCGTAGTTTCCGGCTAAGTTGAATTGTCCGCCCAGCCGCTCGAGCTCCGCATTTTCGATACGTTTGGAAAGGGCCTGTACCTCTCCTTTGATGCGCTTTCCTTCGTGGAGTTCGTCTGGGTCAAAATTCGGGTTACCCCGCCTTTTCTCAACCATGTCGTCTAGATAAGCGAAAAATTCTCCGTGTATCGCCCTGAGTTCATCAATGCGCTTTTGCTGCACCGAATCGTCTCCGATCAGCATACGGATTTCGCTAAACGTATCGGCTACCTCGTTTTGCACCTCGTCGTACTCAATCATAAAGCCCGGTTTGCCCGTCACGAGATAACCGCGCATGCTGGTTTGAGCATCGAGCACAGATATCATCGCCTCGTTGAGTTTTAAAACCACCTGCTGGGTGTTGTTCGCTTGTTTGTAGGAATCTAACAGCCGCTCAATGCTCCAGAAAGACGCCATCGCACTAATAATAAATAGCAAAGCAGTGCCTCCTATACTGAAAAATAAGTTCCTTTTAAAATTTGTCTGCATGTGGGTTAGAGTTGTGTAACAGGTAAAACTATGATAAAACAGGCGCCTTCCCCGGGCGTACTTCGCGCCCATAACAGGCCTTCGTGACGGTCGACGATTTTCTTTGCGATGGCAAGCCCGATGCCGGTACCGTCGAACCTGTCGCGGTGGTGGAGGCTCTGAAAAATCACGAAGATTTTGTCAAGATAAGTCTCGTCGAAGCCAATGCCGTTATCCTGCACCGTCATTCGGTAGAATTTTCCCGACTCTTCCCGGGGCGCGTCTATGGCTTTCCAGGCAATGCGTTCGCACTGGATTTCTATGACTGGCGGAACATCCGGCTTGCTGAATTTTAGCGCGTTGCCGATAAGGTTCTGAAACAACTGGCGCATTTGGCCCGCGACCGCATCTACAACAGGCATATCCCCTACGTTAACCGTCGCATTTTTTTCCTCGATCAGGTACTCGAGATCGGCCACCACTTGTAAAATGATGACGTTCAAATCGGTGGATTTCAGCGGCGCCTGAGCCGAAAGTCGCGAATAATCGAGCAAGTCGTTTATCAGGTTCGTCATTCTGCCGGCAGAGGAAACCATTCGTCTGATGTAATCGACGGCCTTTTCGTCGGCGTCGAGGTAACGGTCCTGTATGAATTTGCTAAAGATGACGATTTTCCGCAACGGTTCCTTTAAATCGTGGGACACTACCCACGTAAACTGCTGCAACTCGTGGTTGATCCGTTCGAGTTCTTCGTTTTTGGAAAGCAGCTCGGCCGTGCGCTCGGCCACTTTTTGTTCGAGGTTTTCATTTGCGAGGCGCTGTTCTTCCTGTGCGGCTTTTCGCACTTCGATTTCCTTTGACAATAAATCGCGTACTTCTTTGAGTTCGCGCTGCTGGTTGTAGATTTTAAGGAACGTTTTGACTTTCAGAATCAAAAGATCCGGATCTACGGGTTTGGTCAGGTATTCCACGCCACCGCGTTCATACCCTTTGGTAATGTATTTTTTTTCTTTGCTGATGGCCGACAAAAAAATCACCGGAATGTCTTTCGTCCGACTGCTGCCTGCCAGAGATTCGACGACCTCAAATCCGTCCATACCCGGCATCTGCACATCCATGATAATCAGCGAATAATCGAACTTAAGAATTTTTTTAAGCGCTTCTTCTCCTGAATCGGCTTCATCTACCGGCAACTGGTGAAGTTCGAGAATCTTCCGCAGCGGAATGATGTTCTCTTTCCTGTCATCTACAATCAGTATCACCGGCAAAAGTGTATTTGATCTACCATATTTAATATTAAAGACGGCCGTTTCTGCCGCTAAGGTTTAAAAATACACATTTTTTTTGAAAGCAAGTCCCGCGCGGATATAAGAGTTCAAAAGGCATTCTTTTTTTTAAAAAGTGTTTGCCATATGCGCAATTATATTACTTTTGCAGCGCTCGGGGCGATTAGCTCAGCTGGTTCAGAGCACTACCTCGACAAGGTAGGGGTCACTGGTTCGAACCCAGTATCGCCCACTATACAAGGACA
Organism: uncultured Flavobacterium sp.; assembly: GCA_964612955.1. GTDB lineage: Bacteria > Bacteroidota > Bacteroidia > Flavobacteriales > Flavobacteriaceae > Flavobacterium. The sequence goes on along the minus strand of CAZTGF010000009.1, from coordinate 29,870 downwards.
CTCCGCTCAGGTGGGTTGTCCTTTTTTTATTTCCGGTTTCAGTCCATACGCAATCAAATAAAAAAGCCGTTCATTTTGGGGAACGGCTTTCTTTTTTTTTGCGGATTGTATCGGTTACATATTGCGTCGGTATTGTCCGCCTACATCGAACAGTGCCGCAGTAATTTGCCCCAACGAGCACACTTTGGCCGTTTCCATTAACTGTTCAAAAATGTTCTTGTTCAGTATGGCCGCATTTTGTACCGCAGCGAGCAATTCTTCTTCTTTGCCTTCGTTGGCTTTGTGCAGGTTGTTCAGCATTTGAATCTGATATTGCTTTTCCTGTTCGGTAGCGCGGATGACTTCGGCAGGAATTACCGTTGGAGAACCTTTGCTGCTCAAAAACGTGTTTACACCCACAATCGGGAATTCGCCCGTGTGTTTCAACGTTTCGTAATACAGGCTTTCTTCCTGGATTTTGCTGCGCTGGTACATGGTTTCCATAGCGCCGAGAACGCCGCCGCGCTCCGTAATGCGGTCGAATTCCATTAGTACGGCTTCCTCTACAAGGTCGGTCAGTTCTTCGATAATAAACGACCCCTGAAGCGGATTCTCGTTTTTCGCCAGCCCGAGTTCTTTGTTGATAATCAGCTGAATCGCCATCGCGCGTCTTACGGATTCTTCAGTCGGCGTGGTAATCGCCTCGTCGTACGCATTCGTGTGCAGCGAGTTGCAGTTGTCGTAAATGGCGTAAAGCGCCTGTAATGTAGTACGTATGTCGTTAAAATCGATTTCCTGTGCGTGAAGCGATCGGCCCGAAGTCTGAATATGGTACTTAAGCATTTGCGCACGCGAATTTGCGCCGTATTTGTCGCGGAGTGCCTTCGCCCATAATTTTCTGGCCACGCGCCCGATCACCGAATATTCCGGGTCGATGCCGTTCGAGAAGAAAAACGACAAGTTTGGCCCGAAATCGTTGATATGCATGCCGCGGCTCAGGTAATACTCAACGTAGGTAAAACCGTTTGCGAGCGTAAAAGCGAGTTGGGTTACGGGATTCGCACCGGCTTCGGCAATGTGGTAGCCGGAAATCGACACCGAATAAAAATTGCGGACATTGTTCTGAATAAAATATTCCTGGACGTCGCCCATCATGCGCAGCGCAAACTCGGTCGAAAAAATACAGGTATTCTGCGCCTGGTCCTCCTTTAGAATATCGGCCTGAACCGTACCGCGTACCTGCATCAGTGTTTCGGCCTTAATGCGCGCATAAACCTCGGCCGGCAGTACCTCATCGCCCGTTACACCGAGCAGCATAAGCCCCAGACCGTCGTTTCCTTGAGGAAGCGTGCCCTGATATTGCGGACGATCGATTCCTTTATTGCGATAAATTTCAGCGATTTTAGCCTCAATCTCGTCTTCGATTCCTTGAGCGCGAATGTATTTTTCGCAGTTCTGGTCGATGGCTGCATTCATAAAAAACGCGAGCATCATAGGCGCCGGTCCGTTAATCGTCATGGAAACCGAAGTGAGCGGATGACTCAGATCAAAACCCGAGTACAGCTTTTTCGCATCGTCCAGACAACAGATGGAAACCCCTGCATTCCCGATTTTTCCGTAGATATCAGGTCGCAAATCCGGATCATTTCCGTACAGGGTTACACTGTCGAAAGCCGTAGAAAGGCGTTTGGCCGGCATTCCCTTACTTACATAGTGGAAGCGCTTGTTCGTGCGTTCGGGACCGCCTTCGCCCGCAAACATGCGCGATGGATCTTCGCCTTCGCGTTT
>CAZTGF010000009.1:0-28003 GCA_964612955.1 uncultured Flavobacterium sp. | reverse complement strand
ACAGGCATCTCATCGGGGTTCGCATGCCATAATTGATGGTTGCGCTGGTATTGTTTTTTAACGTCGCGCAATGCATCGAGGGCCCCGCGTTTGTCGAATTTGTTAATCGCAACAAGATCGGCAAAATCCAGCATGTCGATTTTTTCAAGTTGGGTGGCCGCTCCGAATTCCGGTGTCATTACGTAAAGCGCTACGTCCGAATGGTCCATGATCTCAGTGTCCGATTGTCCGATGCCCGAAGTTTCGAGAATGATTAAATCGTATCGGGCCGCTTTGAGTACGGTAATCGCATCGGCTACGTATTTTGAAAGGGCGAGGTTAGACTGACGCGTTGCGAGTGACCTCATGTAAACGCGCGGGTTGTTAATCGCGTTCATGCGGATGCGGTCCCCCAGAAGTGCGCCTCCGGTTTTGCGTTTGGACGGATCCACAGAAATCAGTCCGATTGTTTTTTCGGGGAAATCCAACAGAAAACGCCGCACGAGTTCATCGACAAGTGACGACTTTCCTGCACCTCCGGTTCCCGTGATTCCGAGTACGGGCGTTTGGATTGCGTCGTTTTTAGTTTGGAGCGATTGAAGAAACGGCGCCGCCACAGACGGAAAATTTTCGGCCGACGAAATCAGGCGCGCAATGGCCGTGACTTCTTTGTTTGCGATGGCTTCGGGAGTAAACGAAATATCCTCGCCAAGGGCAAAATCCGAACGCTGAACAAGATCGTTGATCATGCCCTGAAGCCCGAGTTCACGACCGTCGTCCGGAGCGTAAATGCGTTCGATGCCGTAAGCGTGCAGCTCTTCTATTTCGGACGGAAGAATCACGCCGCCGCCGCCGCCGAATATTTTGATGTGACCGGCTCCTCTTTCCTGTAGCAGGTCGTACATATACTTGAAATACTCGTTATGCCCGCCCTGATAAGACGTCATGGCAATCGCATTCGCATCCTCCTGAATTGCAGTGTTTACGACTTCCTCCACGCTTCTGTCGTGGCCCAGGTGAATCACCTCAACGCCCGTGGCCTGAATGATGCGTCTCATGATGTTTATCGCCGCATCGTGACCGTCGAACAGTGAGGCTGCCGTTACGATCCGGATTTTGTTTTTGGGAATATAGGGTATGGCAGGTTCCATCATTGTCGTTTAATTTGGGGCGCAATTTACGAAATCCCGCGCAGAATTTGGTCATCGAAGCCATTCTGAAAAAACCAGGTTTGTTCAGTTTTTAGGTTTTTATAACGCGTGCGTGTTGGCGCGGATGCGAAAAAAATCGTTAATTGGCCACAAAATCCACTTCTATCATGAAACATCTGATTCTTGCAGCCGGCGTTTTTTTTCTGACAGGTTGCGCCGAACTTCAGCAAGCCGCGGGACAGTTTCCGCAAACCCAGGGCATTTCCACTGCCGATATCGCTTCCGGGCTTAAATCTGCGCTGGACCAGGGCATCGACAAACAGGTGAGTAAACTTACCGCGACGGACGGCTTTTACAAAAACCCGTCGGTGAAAATCCTTTTCCCGCCCGAACTTGAAAAAGTAGAGCGCGGGCTGCGCAATGTAGGACTCGGGAGTTTGGCCGATGAAGGCGTGAAAGCCCTGAACCGCGCCGCAGAAGAAGCCGTTAAAGAAGCTACCCCGATTTTTGTCGACGCCGTAAAACAAATGACGGTTAACGATGCGCGCAGCATTCTGATGGGCAACGAGGATGCCGCCACCCAATATTTGCAACGCACGACTTCGAGCGCACTTTACGCCAAATTTAATCCCGTGGTGCAACGCTCGCTCGGTAAAGTAGGCGCGGATAAAATATGGGGCAATCTGATCTCAAAATACAACGCTTTGCCACTCACGGCCGATGTAAATCCGGACATTAACGACTATGTAACCAACATGGCCCTTAAAGGCGTTTACGAAATGATTGCGGTGGAGGAAAAAAACATACGCCAGGATTTGTCCGCGCGTACGTCTACGCTGTTGCAACGCGTGTTTGCGCTTCAGGACCGGAAATGATTCTGAACAGAATTACAACATATAAATAACACATAATTAACAGTTTACGACCCAAAAAATCACCATATTTGTACCTGAGAACTAGATTTCTCAATTGGTTAGGGTTAGTTATAACGAAGAGTGCCGTTGGTCGAAAGATTGCGGCACTTTTCTATTGGAGCCTATCGAGCCGAAGTTGCAATTGTTCGAAATATGGCAGCGCCTTAAGCAGCCTGCTTCCGTGCCAGGAAAACATTTCCCCGTCTGCAAAAACTGTTTTTCCGTGGTGTGTATACCGCCCGATTTCAAATGCGTCCTCGTCCGAAAACGGAAATGGCTCCGAGGACAGAATCACGACTTCGGGATCGCCCTCGAGACGAATGCGACCCAGACGAATCTCGGGGTAGCGGCCTTTGTCGCGGTAGATATTATCGAACTTATTGAGTTGCAACATTGCGTCGATGTACGTATCGCCCCCGGCAACCATGTACGGGTTTTTCCAGATAAAATACGCCGTTTTCCGCGCCGGGCGCTGCTGCATGAAATTCTCGAATCGCTCTATTCCCCATTTGATTTTGTCCGAAATTTTGAGCGATTCAGTACGCACGTTGAAAACCTGTCCCAAATCTTCGATCATGCGCAGATTATCCGCGATGCTTCTTACATCGGTTACCCAAACGCGCGTAAACTCCTTTAGCGCTTCGACGAGTTCGAGCGTATTTTCTTCGCGGTTTGCAATAACGATATCGGGCTTTAGTTCGCGAATCACGTCCATTTTTACCTTTTTCGTTCCTCCCACGATCGTCTTTTGGGCGCGCAGCTGAAACGGCCGTACGCAAAACTTCGTAATTCCTGCAAGGCGCGATTCAAGCCCCAGATCGCACAGCAACTCGGTTTGGGAAGGCACAAGGCTCACGATGCGTACGGGTGCCGATGAAAAACGGTGTTCGGCCTGAAACTGGTCTGAAAGAATGAGGTTCATAAACTGTAACTTCCTGCGAAATTTTGTAACGCGAAGGTAGCCATTTCAGCCTACCTTTAAAATCAAATATTTCGGCATGACAAAATTATTACTCCTAATTATGCTTGTGGGCGCCATGCATCTGCAAGCACAGGAACTGCGTCCCGGGTTTGACAAAAACGAATACATTGAACTTTTGCGCGCTTATGCACGATGGGGCGATAGCAGTTTTTACAAGAAAGTGCCCGAGAGCCGCCGTTACCGCAAAAACAACCGAAAATACCGCTCAGAAGAAGTCGGGTTTTTAAACAGTTGGGAAATGTACGAAACGCCCACGCAAACCGTCATTAGCATTCGCGGCACAACAGACAATCAAATGAGCTGGATGTCCAATTTTTACGCGGCCATGATTCCGGCCCAGGGAAAATTGCAGATCAACGACAGCACGGCCTTCGAGTACCAGTTTGCGCGCCACACCAAAGCCACCGTTCACGTGGGATGGGCGGTTTCTACGGCTTACCTTATGCCGGACATTTTGCAGAAAGTGCGCGCGAGTTATTCCAAAAAACGCAACGATATCATCATATTTGGTCACAGTCAGGGCGCGGGCATCGCATTTCTGGTTACAGCGCAACTGCGTTATTACCAAAGCGTTGGTGTTTTGCCCGCTGACATCCGGTTTAAAACCTATTGCAGCGCGGCCCCAAAACCCGGCAATCTGTATTTTGCTTACGATTACGAATACGCAACCCAGCCCGGATGGTCGCTTTCTGTGGTAAATGCCGCGGATTGGGTTCCCGAGGTTCCGATTACGGTTCAAACGCTCAAAGATTTTAACGAGACAAATCCGTTTAAGCTCGCCAAAGACATGATTAAGAAAATGCCGTTCCCGAACAACATCGCCATGCGGTACATGTACAATCAACTCACCAAACACAATCGGAAAGCCGTGAGAAAGTACAAGCGGTTTTTAGGTGACGTTGCCACGAGGTTCATTGCCAAAGATATCGAAGGCTACGAAAAACCCGAATTTCAGGAAACGTTCAACTACGTACGCACAGGAAATCCGATTATTCTGATGCCCGATGCCGAGTATTATAAAAAATTTCCGGACAACGACAGTACGCTATTCGTGCACCACGGCGTGCTTCCGTATACGTATCTGGCCGAAAAGGTTAAACTTTAGCGAGTTCGGCCGCCATTTGTTGCTGCATGTCGCGTGCGGCTTCTCTTGCCTTCTGAGCGAAATCTTCTCCGGACGAAGCGTAAAGAATGGCGCGTGAAGAATTGACGAGCAAACCGACGTTTCTGGAAAGTCCGTAGCGGCAAACTTCGGACAAACTGCCGCCCTGAGCCCCTACGCCCGGAACGAGCAGGAAATGTTCAGGGGCGATGGCACGCACTTTTTGCAAATATTCCGCTTTGGTAGCGCCGATGACGAACATTAACCGATTTGCGTTCTCATAGCTGAGCGCCGTGCGGATCACTTTTTCGTAAAGCGCCTCGCCTTGTTGTTCGATGGTTTGAAAATCAAAAGCGCCCGGATTTGAGGTGAGCGCGAGCAGTATTGCAAATTTGTCTTCGAATTCGAGGAACGGTTCTACGGAGTCGCGGCCCATATAAGGTGCGACGGTAACCGAATCAAAAGCAAGCGTTTTGAAAAATGCGTTTGCGTAAGCGCGGGAAGTATTTCCGATGTCGCCCCGTTTGGCATCGGCAATCGTGAACTGGTCCGGATGTTTTTCGTTCAGGTATCCGATGGTTTTCCGAAGCGCGCGCATGCCGGGTTCGCCCATGGATTCAAAAAACGCAATATTGGGTTTGTAAGCCACGGCAAGATCGATTGTGGCATCGATAATGGCTTTGTTAAACGCAAAAACCGGATCTGGTTCTGATTGGAGATGGGCCGGGATTTTAGCAAAATCCGGATCCAGGCCTACGCAGAGAAAAGATTGTTTGTTTAAAATGTTGCGGGTGAGTTGTGCTGCTGTCAAAATGCGGAGTTTGGCGCAAATTTACAAATTCCCGCGAAAGTGCAGCCCGGGTTGCAGCGGCATCCTTTTGGGTGGGCGGCGCGAGCCGAACCTGAATCGCCCGTACCCGATGGGCGAGCGCCGCCCACCCAAAAGATATAGCGGAAAACCGGAATTGTCTGCCTAAAAAATCAATAAACCTCGCCGGCTTCCTTGAGTTTCTCGGTATTGTTTACCAATTGAAGCTCGTCGACGATTTTTTGGATGTTGCCGTTCATCACGTTGTCCAGATCGTAAAGCGTAAGCCCGATGCGGTGGTCAGTAACGCGCCCTTGAGGATAATTATAGGTGCGGATTTTTGCCGAACGGTCGCCCGAGGAAACCTGGGAGGAGCGTTTTGCCGCGTCTTCTTCCTGCTTTTTGGCGAGTTCCATCTCGTAAAGTCGTGAACGAAGTACAGCCAGCGCCTTGTCTTTGTTTTTGTGTTGGGATTTTTCGTCCTGACACTGGGCCACGAGTCCTGTGGGAATATGCGTCATGCGCACAGCCGACTTGGTCGTGTTTACCGATTGTCCGCCCGGGCCCGAGGAACAGAACAAATCGATGCGGACATCGTTCATGTCAATCTGCACGTCGAATTCTTCCGCTTCGGGGAGCACCATGACCGTAGCGGCCGAGGTATGCACGCGCCCCTGGGTTTCGGTTTGGGGAACGCGCTGTACGCGGTGAACGCCGGCCTCGAATTTGAGTGTGCCATACACGTCTTCTCCCGTGACTTCGAAAATAATCTCCTTAAATCCGCCCGAAGTCCCTTCGTTCAAATCTACGACAGAAGTTCTCCAGCCGCGGCCTTCGCAGTATTTGGTGTACATGCGGTACAAATCGCCGGCAAAGATCGATGCTTCGTCTCCACCTGTACCCGCGCGAATTTCCACCATGACGTTTTTGGCGTCTTCGGGCTCTTTGGGAACGAGCAGGAATTTGATTTCTTCTTCGAGTTGGGGCAGTCGTTCCTGAGCTTCGTCGAGTTGCATTTTGGCCATTTCGGCCATTTCCGCGTCGCTCTCGTCGGCAAGAATGGCTTTGGCTTCCTCGATGTTGCCGAGCAGGGTTACGTATTCGTCCCGCTTTTCGGACAGTATTTTTAAGTCTTTGTATTCTTTATTTAATTGTACATATCGCTTTTGATCGGAGATGACATCGGGCTGAATGATCAGGTCCGAAATCTCGTCGAAGCGCTGTTTTATAATCTGTAACCGGTCTAACATAAAAGTCTCGTGGATTTAAGTCGGCGAATTTACAAAAAAACAAGCATTGACAGGCGCAGGCGGTTCCTGTATTTTTGTTAAACCGAAAATGTGTTAAATGTTATAAATTAAGCGGTTCCGACATAAGCGCCCCAAAACCGGACGTGGTTAATTTTATTGATAACTAAATTTTAAATCCGATGAGAAAATTAGCATTATCCGCCGTAGTAGCCCTTAGTCTTTTGGGCTGCAAACAGGACGCCGCCCGCGAGGTTGAAGCACTGCGCGAGGCTAAGGACAAACAAGCCGAAGCCACCGTTGAGTACGAACAAGCCAAAGCGGCAGACACTTCGGAATACGCAAAGTTGAAAGCGGGAACTAAAAAAATCATTGCCGATAACGAACGGCGCATCGCGGAATTCCGGCTTTCGATAAAAGACAAAACCGCCGATGAACGCGGGCGCCTGAACGAGAGAATCGAATCGCTCGAGGTCCGGAACGAAGAACTCCGCCGTGACCTTGACCGCTTTGGCGACCGCACGGACGAAAAATGGGAAACCTTTAAGGCCCGCGTGAATAAAAACGTGGACGACATTCGGCGCGATATCGAAGATTTGAGGCAAGACAGCAAATAAAAAACCGGCCTTTCAGGGGCCGGTCTGCTTTTTATCGCGTTTTACTTGCTTAGCCGCATTTAGAGCTTCCGCAACTTTTACAGGTTAAACAACCTTCCTGATACATGAGTTGGGTAGATTGACAGTTGCTGCATTTTTGCCCCTGAGCTACCGTGCCATCGGGAACAAAACGCTTAAGCGCTCGGGCCACTCCGTTTTTCCAGGTGTTAATCGATTCGTTGTCGAGTTGCATGGAATTGATTAGTTCCACGACGTTTTCGATAGGCATGCCGTGGCGCAGCGTACCCGAAATCAGTTTGGCATAGTTCCAGAATTCGGGGTTAAAGCGGTGCGATAATCCTTCGATTGTGGTTTTGTAGCCGCGTTGGTTGATGTACTGGAAATCGTATCTCGTGGATCCGTCGTCGTCCTTGCTTTTGATGATATAGCCGTTGTTGACCCATCTCGGAAGCAGAATGCCGTCGTCGTCATCGGCCAGACCCGTAAAAATTTCGTATGGGCGGTCGTCAATTGTACCGATGAACGCGATCCATTTTTCCTTGTTGTTCTGAAAGCGCACCACATCGGCCTCGAGCGTTTGCGGGCGTTTCGTTGGAAATACCGACAATTTTTCTTCGGGTTCCTGTTTTTTCTCGGTGGCCGAAACAAGCACGCCCGAGCGCGATCCGTCGCGGTACACGGTAACGCCTTTACAACCCTCTTCCCAAGCGGTCAGGTAAAGTTCGTTGACGAGTTCCTCGGTGGCATCGGCCGGAATATTAATCGTTACCGAAATTGAATGGTCGACCCATTTTTGAATCGCGCCCTGCATTTTTACTTTGCTGAGCCAGTCAATATCGTTCGAGGTGGCTTTGTAATACGGAGATTGCGCAATCAGTGCTTCGATCTCCTCGTTTGAGTACACACGTGTAGTGTCGATGCCATTTTGTTCCATCCAGAATTTGAACTTGTGGTGGAACACAATATATTCTTCCCAGCAATCGCCAACTTCATCTACGAAATCTACGCGTACGTCCTTGTCGTTCGGATTCACTTTGCGGCGGCGTTTGTACACCGGCATAAATACAGGTTCAATGCCCGATGTAGTCTGGGACATCAGAGACGTACTTCCCGTTGGCGCAATCGTAAGCAGTGCGATGTTGCGTCGCCCGTATTTTTGCATGGCCTCCAACAGTTCCGGATCTTCTTTCCCAAGGCGCTGCACGAACGGATTTTGTGCCTCACGCGCCGCGTCGTAAATACCAAAAGCCCCTCTTTCGCGCGCCATTTCTACCGACGAACGGTAAGCGGAAAGCGCGAGCGTTTTGTGCACTTTCACCGAAAAATCAATGCCTTCGGGGCTGCCGTAGCGAATGTTCAGCGCGGCGAGCATGTCTCCTTCTGCGGTAATGCCCACGCCGGTTCTGCGTCCTTCGTTTGCCTTTTTGCGGATTTCGAGCCACATGTTGCGCTCTACGCGTTTGATTTCCTCGTCCTCGGGGTCGGCGTCGATTTTGGCGAGAATGTCTTCAATTTTCTCGAGTTCCAGATCGATGATATCGTCCATCATGCGCTGGGCGACCGCCACGTGTTTTTCGAAAAGTTCAAAGTCGAAATAGGCTTCGCCCGTAAACGGATTTACAACGTAAGAGTAAAGGTTAATCGCGAGCAATCGGCAGGAATCGTAAGCACAAAGCGGAATTTCGCCGCATGGATTCGTCGACAAAGTCTTATAACCGAGATCGGCGTAACAATCGGGCAGAGATTCGCGGATGATCGTATCCCAGAACAAAATTCCTGGTTCGGCCGATTTCCAGGCGTTGTGAACAATTTTTTTCCAAATCGCCTGAGCCTCGATTTCATTCGTGTATTTTGGAGATTCGCTGAATATCGGAAATTTTTGCACGTAGTTCTGATTCGCCTTTACGGCTTTCATAAAACCGTCGTCGATCCGGACCGAAACGTTAGCTCCCGTAATTTTTCCCTGTTCGAGTTTGGCGTCGATGAAATCTTCGGCATCCGGATGGTTAATCGAAACGGACAACATAAGCGCGCCCCGACGTCCGTCCTGAGCCACCTCTCGCGTTGAATTTGAAAAACGCTCCATAAACGGAACCAGTCCCGTGGAAGTTAAGGCCGAATTTTTAACGGGTGAACCCTTGGGGCGGATGTGCGATAAATCGTGACCCACGCCCCCGCGACGCTTCATGAGTTGCACCTGTTCCTGATCGGTTTTCATGATGCCTCCGTAAGAATCGCCCTGGGATTTGTTGCCGATGACAAAACAGTTAGACAGAGACGCAATCTGGTACGGATTCCCAATTCCCGTCATGGGACTTCCCTGCGGAATGATGTATTTAAAATCCCGGATCAGTTCGTAAAGTTCAGCTGCCGAAAGCGGATTGGCGTACTTTGCCTCCACGCGTGCAATTTCGTTGGCGATGCGCCAGTGCATGTCGTCCGGCGATTTTTCATAAATGTTGCCATGCGAATCTTTGAGCGCGTATTTGTTGATCCAAACGCGGGCCGCAAGATCGTCACCTTTGAAGTATTCAAGTGTGGCCTGAAGCACGTCTTCGGGCGAAAACGTACGGTTTTTTTGTGCTAGTTCGGGTGTTTCCATGGTGTCAGTTTTACATCGGTAAATATAGAAAATGAAAACACCCAAACACGGACACAAATAGAAAAGTTATCAAATACTAATTGTGAACTTATTGTAATTCAGTTAGTTATATTTTTTTGCCGTTCGAAAAGTTTACAAAAAAATTTATTCAGCGCGCCCGGTTTTGGTTCGAATAAAACCGTTACCGTTGTTGTCTTTCAGGAATTTGACGCAGGATTTCCAGCACGAAGCTCCAGTATTTTCGGGCCGATGAAATGCTCGCGCGCTCATCCGGAGAATGCGCTCCGTGAATCGTCGGACCAAACGAAATCATATCCATTTCCGGATAATGAGAACCGAGGATGCCGCATTCCAGACCTGCATGACAAGCTACGACTCTGGGCTTTTCGCCATTCTGTTGTTCGTAAATTCTGACAAGCACATCGAGTATTTCGGACTTCACATTAGGCGTCCAACCCGGATAAGAACCCGAAAAAGTCACCTCGTACCCGGCAAGTTCAAATGCAGATTTAAGCGAATGAGCCAAATCGAATTTTGAACTTTCTACCGAAGATCGCGTGAGGCAACCAATGTGGATGTGCCCGTCCGCCACCGTGATTTTTGCAATATTGTTCGATGTTTCCACGAGATCGGCCATATCCGGGCTCATGCGGTACACGCCGTTGTGCGCCGTCATTACAGCCTGCAACAAACGCTTCTGATCGGCGGAATTCATAACCTCAGCGACGGAATCCGCAGGCGTAATCGAAATTTCAAGCTTGGGCTCCATCGTTTTTAATTCGGCTTTTACCGATTGAAGCTGTTCGTTAAAAGCCGTGTCGAACGCCGCTTTACCTGCCGCGGGAATCGTGACAATGGCTGTACTTTCGCGCGGAATCGCATTTCTGAGACTTCCGCCGTCGATGCTTGCCAAACGCATTCCGGAATCCTGAGTGTGGTACAGCAACCGGTTCATGATTTTGTTCGCGTTGCCAAGACCTTTGTGAATGTCCATGCCTGAATGTCCGCCCGAGAGTCCTTTGACCGATATTTTAAACGCGGGATCGCTCGTTGCTTCGGTGCGATAAGTTCCCGATGCCGTGACGTCCACGCCGCCTGCACACCCTATGTCGATTTCGTCGTCTTCCTCTGTATCCAGATTAAGCAGAATGTCACCTTTGAGCAAGCCGCCTTTAAGGTTGAGCGCCCCGGTCATTCCCGTTTCTTCGTCTATTGTAAACAGCGCTTCGATTGCCGGATGTTCGATGGTTTCTGATTCGAGGATGGCCATGATTGTCGCTACGCCAAGTCCGTTATCTGCCCCGAGTGTAGTGCCGCGCGCGCGAACCCAGTCACCGTCCACATACATATCGATGCCCTGAGTGTCGAAATCGAAATCCGTGTCGTTATTTTTTTGGTGCACCATGTCCAGATGCGATTGCATAACCACCGTTTTGCGGTTTTCCATGCCAGGCGTTGCGGGTTTTCTGATGATGACGTTTCCAACCTCGTCCTCTATGGTTTCGAGCCCGAGCGATTCGCCGAAGGATTTCATAAAGGCGATGACGCGCTGTTCTTTTTTACTGGCGCGCGGTACCTGATTCAGGTCTGCAAATTTATTCCAGAGTTCGCGCGGTTCAAGGGTTCTGATGTCGCTCATTTTATCGTTTTATTTTAAAAGCCGTAAAGGTACAAGTTGTTTATCTTTACGCGAAACAATCGCATTGAGAATCCTCAAAAAATGGTGGCTGCCGCTTTTACTGCCCGTTCAGATGGCGCTTGTTTACGTATTGTCGCAGTTTCCCGAAAGCGTTGAAAGTTTTTACACCGCCCGTTTATACACCTGGATTCACGCCCTGCGCATGTTCGTGTTTGATATTTTTCCGTTTTCTGCTGGCGATATCATCTATTTACTCGCGATTTATCTGCTGGTCCGATGGCTCTGGCACACGCGAGGGAAATGGCGGCGCGCACCCGGGCATCAGATAGCTACGGTGTTGTCCGCAGTTTCGGTATTCTATTTTGCGTTTCAGTTGTTGTGGGGTTTGAACTACCATCGGCCCGATATACAGGATAAATGGCAACTCAAACGCGATTACACGAGTCAGGAGCTCGCGCATTTTACCGCGCGCCTCATCGAAAAAACGAATGAGGTTCACAAACAAATTGCGGGCGACACTGCAACTCCGGTAGTTTTATCCGTCTCTTCTAAAAATATTTACGGGCACGCTAAGAAAGGCTTTACAGCAGCGGCCCGAAAATACGACATCGGAAATTTAATGCCCGTGCGCTCCAAAACCTCGCTATTGCGCTGGCCTTTGACGTATATGGGCTTTTCTGGCTATCTGAATCCGTTTACAGGAGAAGCGCAGGTTAACGACCTGGGGCCGAAATACGGATTAGCCGCGACCGCTACCCACGAAATGGCGCACCAGTTAGGTTACGCCTCAGAAGGTGAAGCGAATTTTATAGGTTATCTGGCTGCAATTGAAAACGAAGAAAACTACGTCCGTTATGCCGGATACACCCATGCGCTAAAATATTGTCTGCGCAGTTTGCAGCGCTCTGATCCCGAAGCGGCCAAACAGCTGATTCCGTTAATCAACACGGGGATTCTTGAAAATTTTGAACAAAGCAGGCGTTTTTGGGCGTCGCACGAAAACGTTCTGGAACCGGGTTTCAAATGGTTTTACGACCACTTTTTAAAATTAAACCAACAAGACGAGGGTCTTTTGAGTTACAACCGTTTCGTGGATTTGCTCGTTAACTCAGATGCGCTCTGATTACTCGCGTTTAAACACGAACTCACCTCCACCCTGACGCAGCGTCATTTCCGCATTGTCCGGATTGAATTCCATCGTAAGACCGGCTGCGTCAAATTTAAAAAGATGAGGCGTTTTTGTAGGTTCTAAAGCAAACGAGGACTGACCGGTTGCCTGTGCCATTAGCGTACGGCCTTTTTGAGTCACCGTAATTTTTAACGGAACCGCCGATGATGCATAAGTTCCGAGGTAAACGCCGAGCGCTTCTTCTGGTAACGCATCGACAAATTCCGGAAGATCGTACGGCTTGTTAAATATCGCGCTAAGTACGGCGATTGAGACCTCATTCGGATTAATCTGCTGACCGTTTGAAATAAACGCATACGAAATGCCCGATTCAGGGAAATGCGCGAAAACCGACGCAAAACCGTCGATGCCACCTGTGTGTCCGAAAGCCTTGTGTTCGTAAAACGGCACTTCGAAAAGTCCGAGTCCGAAACCGCCTTTAATCGATTTCATTTGCTCCAGTTGGGCATGGGGAATAACTTTTCCGCTGAAAAGCGCATCAGAAAAAGCGAGCAAATCCTCGGTCGTGGATACGATGCCACCGGCCCCGAGCGGCACAGAAACATGCGTAAACGGCACAAATGTCCAACTATCGGTTTTTTCGTAAGAACGCGCTTCGGCTGTTGCAGAAGTCTCAGCGGCCATAGCGGTATTTTTAAGTTTGAGCGGCTTTGCAATTTCGTCTTCGAGAATGCGTGCGAACGGCTTTTGGTAAACTTTTTCCAATATATAAGTCAGCAGTACGTAGTTCGCATTGCTGTAAGCATTTCGGGCACCGGGTTCAAATTCAAACCCGAGCGATTCGATGCGCTTTAACATTTGCGACGCGGATTGGGGCTGAACATGCCAGGTCATATAATCGGCAGCGTTCGTAAAATTGTAAATGCCCGAATGGTGTCGCAGCAACATTTCAACGGTTATTTGCTCCGATTTGGGAAACTCGGGGAAAAACGCCGACAATTTGGAATCGAGTGACAGTTTGCCCTCAGCAACGGCTTTGAGCGCAATTGCCGCTGTAAATGTTTTTGAAATCGAGCCGATGCGATAGCGCGTTTGAGGCGTAGGTTTGGCCTTGCTTTCGGCGTTCGCAAATCCGAGCGTGCGTTGGTAAATAATATCGCCGTTTTTAGACACGGCCACCGTTCCCATAAGTTTGTCGTTTTGCTCCAGTGCATCAAAATAGGCGTCGAGTTTGGCGGTATCCGAAATCTGGGCCGATGCGATTCCGGGCAATGCAACGAGCAGTAAAACAAATAACTTTTTCATAGTTGAATTTTAAATTTCATCAGAGGTAAAACTTACGAAACCGCGCTTTTTAAACGTTCTTACAATAAGGCGGCCTTCGCGGTCGTAATTCACGTAATTGTAAACCCAACTCATAAGTACAATGGCTTTGTTATGGAACCCGACGAGCGAAAACAAATGTACAAACATCCACACAAGCCACGCAAAAAAACCGCTGAAATGCTTACGCGGCAAATCCACCACAGCCCGGTTGCGCCCAATCGTGGCCATACTGCCTTTATTCTTGTAAACGAACGGCTCCATTTGCCGGCCTGAGAGCAGGCGTTTGAGATTTTTGCCCAGGTGCTTTCCCATTTGAATCGCAGGTTGTGCCATTTGCGGATGGCCGTCTGGGTATTCCGAATGTCGTTGCAGCGCCAGATCGCCTATGACAAAAATGCGATCGTCGGCGATGGATTGCATATAAGAATTCACACGCACGCGGTTCGATGAGCGTTCGATCGTTGGGGCCGGGAGTCCGTCGATGAGGGCCCCTGTAACGCCGGCCGTCCAGAGCACGGTAGCCGATGGAATAACGAGCCCCGAGGAAGTGGTTACCACCTGACCGTCGTACGTGTTCACGCGCAGGTTGGTGTGCACCTGAACGCCCATTTGTTTCAGGAATTTTTTTGCCGCTGCCGAAGATCTCTGGCTCATCGTGTTTAACAGGCGGTCGCCGCTCTGAATCAGATGGATTTGCATGCGGGACATATCAAGGTCCGGATAATCTTTGTGAAGCACGTGCTCTTTCATATCGGACAGTGCACCGGCAAGTTCCACGCCTGTGGGTCCTCCTCCAACGACGACAAACGTCATCAGAAAATCGCGCTCGTGCGGCTGGGTTGCCACCACGGCCTGTTCAAAGTTTTCGAGTACGAGACTGCGGATATTGAGCGCCTGCTTAAGCGTTTTCATAGGCACACTGTAGCGCTCCATGTCGCGGTTGCCGAAAAATTTTGTTTTTGTTCCCGATGCGATGACGAGGTAATCGTAATGCAGCGACCCTATGTCCGAAAGCACGCATTGGGTTTGGGCATCGATCTCGTTTACGCGGGCCATGCGGAAATAGAAATTTGGGCGTTCGTGCATGATTTTGCGCACCGGATACGCGATGGATCCCGCATCGAGCCCGGCCGTGGCAACCTGGTAAAGCAGTGGTTGGAACAAGTGGTAGTTGTGGCGGTCGATGAGAACGACCTGGGCGTTGACACCGCGCAGCGAACGGGCCAGTGCAAGTCCGGCGAAACCGGCGCCGATGATGACGATGCGCGGAAGTGGTGTTTTAGGTATGTTCATAGGCAATGGTTACCGGAAGTTACGAATTTTCGGTTTACGGCAATGCGCAGCCGCGATAGCAGCGGCATCCCGGCCGGTACGGACGGATACAGCGGATAGCGCGAAAAGCTGCCCTCAAAAAAAATTGTTTTATTTGTAACCAAAATCCGATTTGGGGTACTAACACGGCTATGAGCGAGGCTTTAGAATCTGTTTTTGTGGCGCAGTTGCGGGAAAACCAGAACATTATTCACAAGGTATGCAGGCTGTATACGCGCGGTGAAGATGCGCACAAGGACCTTTTTCAGGAGATTACGATTCAGCTTTGGAAGGCTTTTCCGAGATTCCGTGGCGAGGCAAAATTCTCTACCTGGGCGTACCGCGTGGCGCTGAACACGGCCATTACGCTTTACCGCAAAAGCACGCGAACGGTGGCGACCGAATCTTACGAAGGCACGCGACACTTTATTAAACAAGAGGAATACAATTACGAGGAGGAAGAGCAAATCAAGCGTTTGTACGACGCGGTCTATATGCTCAACGACATTGAAAAGGCGCTCGTTTACATGTACCTCGAGGATAAGGATTACGCCGAAATTTCGCAAACACTCGGGATTAGCGAGGTGAATGCCCGCGTGAAAATGAACCGCATTAAGACAAAACTCAAGAAAATATTAAATCCGTAATTATGGATGAACTGGATTTGCTGAAGAAAGATTGGAAGAGGTCCGAACACGGGTACAAACAGCTCAACGAGGGCGAGATTTACGAATTGTTGCACCGGAAGTCTTCGTCCATTGTAAAGTGGATTTTAATAATAAGCGTACTGGAGCTGCTGTTTTGGTCGGCGTTTGCGTTTGTGGGAGATACGGGGCGCGACAAGTTTAAGAACGAAGTCATTATGCAGTGCATCGAGGGTTTCAGCTATTTTAACTACGTCGTGATTGCGGTTTTCATTGTGCTGTTCTACCGGAATTACCGCCGAATAAGCGCTACATCGGCCACGCGCGAACTTATGCAGGACATTCTGCGTACCAGAAAAACCGTTAATTACTATATTTGGTACAATCTTACCGTGCTTGTCATATCGCTGATTTTGGGCTTTATCCTCGCTTTCAGCCGTATGCCGCATGGGAACGAGATTTTTAACAACGGCTGGGCCACGGCCGCTGTCATAGGATTGCTGCTGGTTGCGATTATTGTACTGGCCGGAATTCTGTGGCTGTTTTACCAACTCATTTACGGGGTGCTGTTGCGCCGCCTGCTTGCTAATTATCGAGAACTTAAAAAAATGGATACCGATGAATAAATTCAAATACCTGGCCTTTGCGCTGCTTTGCGGGCCGATGCTTTTTGCGCAACCGCTGGACAAAGCGCTGTTGTGGAAAATTACCGGAAAAGATCTTAAAGCCCCCTCTTATTTATTTGGCACCGTTCACATGACGTGTGATGCTACGCTGAGCCCGGCCGTAAAAACTGCGCTTGACGAAACGGCCCGGCTGTATCTGGAAATAGACATGGACGACCCTATGTTGCAATGGCAGATGGCTTCTAACATGATGATCGAAAATAACGGCAGCATTAAATCGATGCTGAGTGCCGCGGATTTTGAGTTTCTGGACAAGTTTTTTACCGATCGGTTGGACATGCCGCTCGAATCGCTTCAAACGATAAAGCCGATGTTTCTGCTTACGATGCTTGTGCCTCAATTGCTCGATTGTCCGATGCAGTCCGTGGAACAGGAACTCATGACCGTAAGCGCGGAACAGAACGAACCGGTGTTTGGTCTGGAAACCGTCGAAGATCAGTTTAATGCGCTCGCTGCCATTCCCGTGGAAGAACAGGTGGCGGAATTGCTCAAATCGGCCAGAGGGAATCTGCAAAACGACAAAGCCGAACTCGACAAACTCATGGAAATGTACGAACGTCAGGACATCGAAGGATTGCACGCCCTGACGCTTGAATCTGAAAACGCGATGACGGCCAGATACACCGAAGATTTGCTCGACAACCGAAACCGCAAATGGATACCTGTCATACTTGGGGCGGCCCGTGAAAAACCTACGTTCTTTGGCGTAGGCGCTGCGCATTTGGCGGGCGATAAGGGCGTGATAAAACTGTTGAGAAAACAGGGGTATACGCTAACGCCGGTCAGGTAAAACCCGGAGTTTAGTAACGCCAGGCGCGTGTTTGGTTCAACGCTTCGGCAACTGCGAGTTCTTCGGCCGGAATCACTTTGAGAAACGACGGATGTTGCTCAATCGCGTATTCGATTTTTTCTACGATTTGTTCGATGGTTTCGCCTTCGTAGTCAATTTCGAGCGGCGGCTTTACGAGGAATGACTGCAGAATTCCTTTCTTTTTGAGCCTTAAGCCTTTTTTGTCGAACGAGCGCCGGAAGCCGTCGATAACGATAGGCACGACGATAGGTTTATGTTGTTTGATGATGTGCGCCGTACCTTTTCGGACCGGTTTGAACGACTTTGTAGTTCCCTGGGGAAACGTAATTACCCAACCGTCGTTTAGCGCAATGCGGATGTTTTCGGTATCGTTCGGATTCACCTCGCGTTTTACCTCGCGCCCTTTATCCCTCCAGGTGCGTTCTACGGTAATCGCACCCGCATAAGCGAGTATCCGCGGCAAAATTCCGGATTTCATCGTTTCCTTAGCCGCGACGTAGTAAATGTTGAGCTTAGGGTTCCAGATATAGCCGAGATTCTTTATGCTGTCCTGCCGCCCTTTGAGACTGGCGTTAAATACGTGGAACATGGCCACAACATCGGCAAAATACGTCTGGTGGTTAGAGATAAACAGTACGTTTCTATCGGGCAGTTGGGAGATGATTTCCGAGCCTTCGATTTTGAGTTCGTTAAAACCGCGATAGCGTCTGTGAGTTAATACGGCAAAAATCCGAATAAGCCATCGCTTTAAAAACAAAATGTGCCCGAAAGGGTTACGCTTAATCCATCCCATACGCCAAAAAACATAAGCCGCAAATTTACTAAAACTTTAAGTTTGCAACGCCTTATTAAGTAATTCTTTGAACTCGTTGAGCATCATAGCCGTGGCGCCCCAAACGATTTCGTCACCGAAACGGAATCCCGGAACCTGCAGTTGCGGATGATAGGACGTTGTAACAGATTCAATCTGCACTACGGTCGATAACAGTTCCGAAAGGCCGACTTCGATCACAGCAGCCACCTCCCTTGCATCGGGAACAAAATCCGGTTCTGACGCGCAAACGCCGATGAACGGATACACGAAAAACCGGCTCGGGGCAATGTAAATCTGAGAGAGTTCGCGCGTTACACTAACGGATTCGGGGCGTATCCCGACTTCTTCCCAGGTTTCGCGCAGGGCTGTCTGACAAAAATCGGCATCGGAGGCTTCGCGTTTGCCTCCCGGAAGTGCCACCTGAGACGAATGCACGCCTTTGTACTCGTTGCGGCGGATCAGTAACATTCGGGCCGAATCACCGCGTTTGAAGACGAGAATCAGTACGGCCGCATCCCGCGTTTGTTCGCCCGGCGCCGGAGAGAGCATCTGCCGCCTGATTTCGGGAACCATTTGCATATGGGCCGGATGACCGGGTAAGGAAAGGTTTCGTATTTTTGGCAATAAACTCAGGAAGTCGTTAAACCGCACGGCAGATATTTTTCATAAATATACTAAACTCACGCTTTTCCATGTACAGCCGCGAAGAAGCCCAACGATTAAAACAGGAATTCTGGATTGCTTTTGCGCAAAAATATCCGCGTAAATGGTTGCTTTACGATACTAAAATCAAAGATGTGTCGCTAAAGTTTGCGGCCGATAACAAGAAAGCCGAAGTCATGATTGCGATGGAGCATCGGGACGAAGAAAAACGCCACGCCTATTTTGACAAATTCGTGTCGCTCGCCACCATTCTGCGCGAAGAATACGTACCAGAAGCCGTGTTTGAACGCGATTACTATCTCGAAAGCGGCAAACCCATCAGCAAAATATGGGTGTCAATGGAGCGCGTAAGCATTCACCGGCACGCCGATTGGGACCGGATTTTCGATTTCTTCAATTCGACGATGCACGAAATGGAAATGTTCTTTTACGAATACGAAGACTATATCCGCGCACTCGATTTGAATGCTTAGCTTAATTCACGCTCTTGAAAAAGGCCGGCGCATTTCCGTAAATCGGTGTTTTGCCATCCCATTTTTCGATGAATTGCTGTTGAATGAGCAAACTGTTTAGCGATTGTTTCCGAAGTTCGTTTGCTTTGGCCTCACTCTCGGCCAGAACGAGCAATTTACGCGCTTGGGCCTGAGCAATCTTAAGTTCGTTTTCTACGCGCATCGCTTCCTGAACCGCGGCGTTTTTGGCGTTGATCGCTTCTGTTATCGATTCGGGATAGCGAATGCCACTTGTCATTTGTTCGAGCTTAAAACCCTCGCGAGTGAGCAATCGGCCCATATTGTCCTGAATGGCGCCTTCGAATCTTTCGCGGTTGGAAATAATACTGTCCGTCGTGTATTTGTTGAACTCGATACGGAAAGCGTCCCGGATGTAGTTGTAAAGCGTGGTTTGCGTTATTTCGACGATGTCCTTGCGGTACTTTTTAAAAATCATCGGGCTTTGTCCGTCCTGTACTTTAAACGAAAGCGTAGGATCGACCGTAAATACAGAACCGTCTTTGGCGTTTACCGTAAAAGCTTCATAGTTTATGGTTTGCACATAAGTCGGAAATTCGTACACGCTTTCGGTAACGGGATTGTACCACACGCGCCCGGTAACAAGACTTACGTCCTGAACGCCTTTATCGGTGCCGTACAGTTTCACGAGAATGCCTTCGTAACCTGCGTCGATTCGCTCTGAACACGCATTGAATGCAACAATCACTACCACAAAACTCACGGTGAGAAACCCTATGAAACCCGCTCTATTTTTTACTTTTTCCGATAACATACATAATTACTTTTACAACAATGAATAACAAAAAACCCAGTAACAACGCACCAGCGCCCACAGCGGCATCAGACGGAGCCGACAAAAGACGGAACGCCTGAGTGGAAAGCCACAAAAACAACAGAATGGCGAGTGGCACTAAAACCGGAGCAAATTTGCGCATGAATTTTTTCTGAACCGCAAAAGTAACAATATTCGGGAATCTTCCTAAAATGCGCGAAAGCAGAGGCCAAGCATAGTCTCGCAAGGTAGGTGTTAATTTTAACTTTTTTTTCACAAATCCGTGTTTGTTATACGCCAAAACTTATATATTTGGAGCAATTCCGAACGTATGAAAAACTGGGTTATGTGCGGCTTTTTATTGGCTGCAGGTGCATTGTTTGCACAACAAAAAGATTACGCAACGCCTTACGACACAAATGCAATTGTATCGCGTGGCATAACGCTTTACGACGAGGGCCGATACGACGAAGCCGTGCGCGAATTCGACCGGATTGAACTCACCGACCCCCAATACCTGTGGGCCCAATACGAAAAGTTGCTTGCGCTGTCTAGAATCGAGGGCCAGCCGGGCATCGAACCCCTATTCGAAAAGCTGCGGCAGTCCGGCGAAATGGACGACTACCCGCAAATGTACTTGCTCTACGGTTCGTACCTGAGCGATAAGGCGCAATACGACCAATCTGAAGCGGTGTTTAAAAAAGGCCTCGAACACCTGCCGAACCACGCCCAATTTAACCTTAACCTAGGGATTTTGTACCTGCGAATGGAAAGGCACCAAGATGCTGTCGATGCGTTTAAAAGCGCTGTGACGCACAATCCGAATCAGCTGTCGGCGCATTATTTCCTTGGAGCGCTGGCTTTGGACAACGGGAATATCGTCGAGGGTTCGATGGCATTAATGGCGTATCTGACTCTTGCGCCTTCGGGAAATCACGCGGCTACGGCCATTCAGAAACTCAATGCGAGTTTTGTGCGCAATTACGTACAAAAAGGACCATTGAAGTTTTCGGATAAAGGCGACGATTTTTCGGATTTTGAAGAAATCCTGAGAAGCGGTCTTCCGTTACAGCAGAAATACAAGCTCCGCACGCAGATCGACGATGTGATGCCGCGTCAGGTTCAGGCCATTGCCGATTATTTGCAAACGCATGAACCCTCGGGCGGCTTTTTTGAAACCACGTACCAGCCGTGGATCGCGGACGTTGTGAACAAAGGGTATTTCAACGGATTTTCGTACTACCTGCTCACCGGACTCGGAAATTCAATCAAGCAGCTTGCGGCCCAAAAAAAGGAAATCGCCAACTTCGAGGACAATTACCGCCAAAAACTCATGTGGAACGTTTTTGCACTGCGCGAACTGGAGCACTACGGCAAAAAACAACAGGTAGTTGTCAGCCTCGGCGACGGAAAGCCGGTAGCCATTGGCCCGATTGTAAATGGGAAGGCGCACGGACCGTACAAACGCTATGATACGGACGGCAATTTCACGGGCGATTTAAACTTGAAGGACGGCGATTTGGACGGTTTGCAGAAGTATTACCAAAACGGCAAAATTACCGAAGAATCGATGTACGTTTCGGGTAAAAAACACGGCAAAACTGTCTACTATTACCAAAACGGCAACAAGAGCGCCGAGCGTACTTACGAAAACGGCGAATTGCACGGCCCTTCGATCTATTATTATCCGAACGGCGGCATCCGCTGCTCCTATACGTATAAGAATGGCGAACTCGACGGCGTACAGCGCTGCTTTTTTCCCGGGGGTGCAACGCGATGGGAACTTGCATACACAAATGGAAAACGCGATGGCCGTTATGTAGAATACAACATCCACGGCGATTTGACCGATGAAGGCAAATACGTGCAGGACAAACTCGACGGTTCCTACGTCACTTATTTCGACGGCAAGGCTGTGGCAACCCAAGGCAAGTATAAAAACGACACGCCTCTGGAGACCGTCGTGGCGTATTATCCGTTCGGGCAGAAGGAAAGAGAAACCTCGTTCGACGCTCAAGGGAATCCCACCCTGACGGTATCTTACAACGAAAACGGGAGCAAATGGCTCGAAACGGTGTATAACCGAAAAGGGGAAGCCGAGCAGTTCTCTTATTTTGACTGGCTGGGCCGACGCTACTGGGAAGAACGCCAAAAAAACGGAGAAATCGTAGCTTCAAAACAATTTTCATCGGAAAAGCCGGACGGATTTGCTCAGAATTTAAAGGCGAAGCCATACAAGATTGTCGATTTTGATGGCAATCTGCTGTTGCACGGAAATTTTGAAAAAGGCAAAAAGACGGGCGTGTGGAGCAATTTCTACAGCAACCAGGCAAAAAAATCCGAAGAAGTGTTCGAAAAAGGCCAAAGACAAGGCATGCGCACCTCGTTTGCGAAAAACGGTCTGACCGAAACGGTGACCAATTACACCAATGATGACATTCACGGCCTTTTTGAACATTACGATACGGGGGTGCTTTCGCAAACTTCATTTTACACCGAAGGCGCGAGAAACGGACCATTCACCTCGTACCGAAAGGACGGAAGCGTTTTGCACAAAGGATTTTTGATAGATAACACCCGATCGAACAAAGAATATTACTACTGGAAAAACAGCAACCTGAGACAAATTTATGAGTATATCGATGGGGATGTCGTTGCCGAACAGCGGTTTGACACCAACGGAAAACCCTTAGCCAAATTCGAATACGCAAACAAGACCGGTACGTTTACGTTGCCTTATTTTTCGGAAAACGCCACCGTTACTATGACCCTTGCTAACGGAACGCTGCACGGCCCGTACGAAATTCGCGAAAAAAATGGCGACTACATCGTTAAAATCGACTATCAGCACGGCGCCCGCGTAAAACACCAGTATTTCGGGCCGATGGGAAAATTGCAAACCGAAGTTCCTTTGTACAACCGCGAATGGCACGGAGATATGGTCCGATACGACGCTGTCGGCAACAAACGGAGCATTGAAACCTACACGTTTGGCACCTCGTACGGCCCCTATTCGCGATTCTGGCATAACGGGCAAAAAATGTGGGAATACGTCCAGATCAACGATGTGGCGGAAGGCGATTACAAATACTTCAACTCAGAAGGAAAACACATTCTGACGGTTTATTTTGAAAATAACGCTTTAAAACACTACGTGCGCATGAATGCGGCCGGAGAAGTCGCAGACAAAGTTATCGTCAAGGGGGAAACCGCAGACATTTCATCGGACTACCCAGACGGCAAACCAGCGGCCCGCATGAAATACGTGAACGGACTGCGCGAGGACAAATTGCTGATTTACGGTTCAAACAATCAGTTGCAGCTGAGCTGTGACTACAAGAACAACCTGCTCGAAGGCGAACGCACGGAGTATTACGCCCACGGCAAACCGTACAAAACCGAACGCTTCTCGAGGAATGATTTCTCGGGCATGCAAGAGTATTTTGCTGCCGACGGTACGCCCCTACTGCTTTTAGAATACGTTGCGAACGATCTGCACGGAACGGCCCGCATTTACAATAACGGCAAATTGATGATGACTAAAAACTTCAACTCGGATGAATATATCGACACGGTCCGTTAAGCTGGCCTTTATCGTCTTGTTTGGTTTTGCCGGTGCGTCCGCCCAAACATTGGCCGAATACAAACAGCGCTACCCCGACTATCCGGAGGTGGTGCTCAGGAGCCATCAGTCCTACGATTTGGCGATGGTGAAGAACAAACTGCAGGTGCTACAGGACAATTATCAGGAAACTATGATTCTGAACCAGAACGGCATTCAGAATAACCGCGAGTCGTTCACGTATTCGGATTTGGTGAAAATTCGCAGTTACGAAGCGTTCTCCATTGTGAATCAGGGCGGAAAGGAGCGCAAAATCAAAGTGACCCAAACCAGCGACCGCCGCAACGTAAGCAACAATATTTTTTACGACGATGTGCGCGAACGCGAACTCACTTTCCCGGGGCTCGAAGCCGGTGCGCGAAAAGTCCTGCGCTACGAATACGAATTTGAAGATCCGTTTCTGCTGCATCGGTTCGTATTTGCGGGCGCTTATCCGGTGAAAACCGCAACGTTTGAGGTGACGGCTGATAAAGGTATCGACATCGGTTATAAGATATTCAACGCCAACGGTGCCGATATTAAATTTACAACCTCCCAGAAAAAAGGCCGGACAGTGTACTCCTGGACCGCATCGGACGTAAAACCGTTACACCCCGAAGATTATCATCCCGGATTTTTACACGTGGCACCCCATATCAGCGTGTATGTAAAATCGTACGGACCTGACAAAGAAAAAGTGCA
This sequence comes from uncultured Flavobacterium sp., assembly GCA_964612955.1. GTDB lineage: Bacteria > Bacteroidota > Bacteroidia > Flavobacteriales > Flavobacteriaceae > Flavobacterium. The sequence goes on along the minus strand of CAZTGF010000009.1, from coordinate 3,991 downwards.
GGTGCTGGACCAAACCAACGAACTTTACACGTATTACAAAGGCTTTGTGAACAGCATTCCTCCGGCCGACACCGCCGAACTCGAGCAGCTCACCGCGACCCTGACCTCTGGCATCGACAATGAGGAAGACAAAGTACGAACGCTTTTTTACTGGGTTAAGGACAACATCCGCTATATCGCGTTCGAAAATGGTTATGAAGGTTTTATTCCGCGCAGTGCCGGTACCGTGTTTGAGCGCCGGTTCGGGGATTGTAAAGACATGGCTAACCTGATTGCGACGATGGCCGGTTTTGCAGGAGTCGAAAATGTGCATCTGGCGTGGATCGGAACGAGAAAACTGCCTTATACGTACGCCGAACTTTCAACGCCTGCGACCGATGATCACATGATTGCCGCGTACCGCAACGCTGAAGGCCATTTTGTATTCCTCGACGCAACAGATAATTTAACGCGTTATGGCCTGCCGACAGCTTTCATCCAAGGCAAGGAGGCGCTGATCGATCAGGGAAACCACTACGAGATAGTAGAAGTGCCGATTGTTTCGCCTTCAGATAATCTACGCAAAGACGAGGTAAAACTGCACTTGCAGGACGATATTTTGGCGGGTTCGGGAAAACTTACAATAACCGGACACATGCGAAGCCGCTATTTGTCGGCTCTTGGCGATCACACAGGACGGACGCGCCAGAACATTATGCAGGCGATTCTACTCAAGGGAAATAACAAATTCCGTCTTTTTGAACACTCCGACGCTCACGCGACAGACAGGGATGCGCCCTATCTCATAGATTATACATTCGACCTACAGAATTATGCGGTTCGGGCCGATGACGAGTTATATGTTAATCTTTTCCTCGACAAACCGTACGACAAAAATATCATTCCGGCCGAGAGACAAGCGCCCTACGTATTCGATTTTCTACTGTCGGACCAGGCCGTTTACACGCTCGAAATCCCCGAGAAAATGCGCATTGAGTCGGTTCCCGCTGATTTTACCATAAACAATGATTTGCTCGATTGCAGATTTAACTACAAACAGTCTCCGGGCAAAATTTCGCTCCATTTGGAAGTCAATCTTAAAAAGCTCCAGATCGGGCCTCAGGACTTCAACCTCTGGAACGAGACGTTACGCCAACTCAAATCAAGATATAACGAAAGCATCGTGCTAAAATCCAACTTATGACAAAGAACTATTTTTTTGCAACGCTCGCCTTACTGTTTATTTGCAGCGCAAAGGCACAGACTGTTTTTGCCGATTACAACTGGGACGAAAATGCAGCCATAGCGACGGTACCCGACAAATACAAGCAAAAAGGCGAAATCGTGCTTGAGCGCCATTACAAAATCGAGGTCGCCGTCGAAGGTTCAGATGTTCAGCAATTCTACCTTATGCACGACAAAACGTTTATCAATTCCGACGAGGCCGTGGAGCGCAACAATCGCGTGTACGTGCCCTTCGGCAGAAACGAATCGGTGATTGCGAACAAACTCCGCGTACGCCTGAACAATGGTAAGACCATCTCGCTTCAAGCCTCCGACATCCTCGAGGAAATCGACGAAGAAAAAGGCATGAGATACCACTATTACGCAATTAACGGTTTGGAAAAAGGTGCCGTGATCGAAAAATTCTACATTCTGCGCGAGGTACCCGAACTCGATGGCCGCACGATCAGGTTGCAGGAAGAAAGTCCCGTGCTTAAAACATCGCTCGAACTGATTTATCCGCCCCACCTGGAGTTCAGACACAAATCGTACAACGGCCTTCCCGATGCCGTTATTGACACGGCCCAATACGCCGGAAAACACACGCTGCGCATACTGCATCAGGACGTTCCGGGCATGGATTTCGAAGAAAAATACGCGAACGCCGCACGTCACATGCAGAAATTCCGCTACAAATTACAGGCAAATCTCCACAGCGGTTCGCAGAATTTATACGGTTTCAAAGAATTCGCCTCGAATATTTACGGACGCTTCCACCCCCAACACGACAAAAAAGACGTGCAAGCTATCGCAGCGTTCTGCAAGGACATCCGCAAATCTGACCAATTGCAGGACTACCTTTGGAACATCGAAAACAAAATCAAAAAAACAATTACGTACGACCGTTACGCCGACCCTAAAGGATCGCTCGCGAAAATCATTAAAACGAAGCAGGCCAACCAGTCTGAACTCCTGTTGCTGTACCTGGCCGTGTTCGACCATCTCGGCATTGACCGACAAATTGTACTCACCTCCAACAGGTACCGCCTCCCGTTCGATCCCGACTTTGAGAGTTACGAAAATTTAAGCGAACTTTTGTTTTACTTCCCCGATCTGGATAAATACATGAGTCCTACTGAGATCGAATACCGGATTCCTTTATTTCCGGACCAACTCGGGCACACCAACGGCCTCTTTATCCGCAAACGCGAATTTGGCGGCGTTGCGACCGGGATCGGCGAAATCCGTTTCATCAAGTTGCCGGATTCAGAACATACCAAGGACTTCACAGACATCACGGTAGATTTCACGAAAAACATCGACGCCCCCACGATCACGAGTAAGATGACCTACAACGGTTATAGCGCGTTAAACTTTCAACCGATTAAAGACTTTGTCCCAGCCGAGCAATACCAATCCATTCTGAAACAAATCGCAGAGAATTATATTGGCGAGGCCGACTACAAGTCGCTGACGACCGAAAATGACGGTCTGGAAAACATCGGAAAAAAACCTTTCATTCTAAACATCAACTACGACGCTTCCCACCTGATGCAAAAAGCAGGAAGCAATTACCTTTTCCAGCTTGGACAAATCATCGGCCGACAAATGGAACTTTACCAGGAAGTTCAGCGTGCCCTTCCTGTAGAAATCGAATATCCGCGCGCTTACGTACGTACGATAACACTTTTATTGCCCGATAACGTGGAGGCAAAAAATCTGGACAAGATCAATATGTCCCATCAGACCCTGATAGGCGGAAATAAGGTCGCCGCCTTCGAGAGCGCTTACAAAACCGACAATCGCAAAATCATCATCCATAACACTGAATTTTACAACGCCATTGACTACCCGCTCGAGGTTTTCCCTTCGTACAAGGAAGTAATCAACGCAGCTGCAGATTTTAACAAACTCGTACTGGTCTTAAACAAATCCTGATACGCTCATTCACCGCCCGCCTTCCTGCGGGCTTATTTTGCGCATGACTTCTTCTACGTCCCATTTTTTTAGGGCGTGCCGGCGAATCGGCATTCCCGTTCGTTCCTCGTTCGTGCCGCCGTCGGGCTGTCTGCTTTAGTCCTCGCAAGCTCCGGGCTGCCGCGACCATCCCTCACGCAGTCCCTCCTTACTCCACTTGCGCGCTAATTCAACAGGAAAATATCAAAACTCACCACAGTCACAAAGCCCGAGTGTGGTAACTGAAAAACCATTTGCTGGATCGGTGACTCTGCATCGGGTGTCCCGGCATCGCTCTATGCAACGCTTTCTGCTCGACGTTCCGCCGCGATTTCGCGTATCTGATTCCGGATAGGTTGTCTGCATCAGTTACTCAGCAAAAGTTCCCCAGCGATTTTCCGCGATTAACACCTTTAATTTCCCGACCGGTCCCGGTGTAGGTATCCGCAACAATTTTGCGCCCGATTCTCTGCGTCAGCGCTGTGCAACTACATCCGTCAACAATCTCTCACCGCGATTTCGCACATCTATTTCCTGATCAGTTCTCTGCATCAGTTACTCAGCAAAAATATTCTGCAGCGGTTACGTCCAACCTACACATACGACTTCCTCATTAATTTCCCAACGCGAGGTTTACAGATCTGGTGCCTGCACCGGCTGCACACTTGGACTTCACAACTATTCCATTCCCGATTTTCTGCTTAAGCCCTTAGCTACATTCCGTCCACAATCCTCCACCGGGATTCGCACATCTGTTTCCTGCTCGGTCCTCTACATTGCTACCGTGCAAAATATTCTACAGCGGTTGCCCGTCCGACCTGACATGTGACCC
>CAZTGF010000008.1:39566-43485 GCA_964612955.1 uncultured Flavobacterium sp. | reverse complement strand
GGACAACGGGTTTTGCCGGAGAACACGAAAGCGCTGCAGAAACTGTTAAGATTAAAACAAAACGCATCAGGCCGCGCGCATTGTTTTTTAGTTTTACCATCGGAGCGAAGAACTAAAATTAGCTAATTTTGTGACCGAAGTAAAAGTATATGTTTTTAGATTACCTCAAGAATCTTTTCGCGAAAAAAATCGTTAAAAAACAACTCGGTGACACTTACGCTGACTTGCCTGTGCAGCCCGTACGCACAGTTGGAATTTTGTTTGACGAGCGTTTTGCATCGGCCCGGGAGTCGCTGGTCCACGCATTTGAACAGCACGGTATTTCATCGCCCCAGATTGATGTTCTCGTTTATAAAAAGCGCGTTAAAAAGGACGAAACTTTTGATTATCCCGTTTTTCGTCCGCGCGATTTAAGCTGGCGTGCGACATTTGAAAAATCCGAAGTAAGAGATTTCATCGCCCGCCCGTTTGACTTGCTGCTCAATTATTACGAAGGCAACCTGCCCGGCCTTATGGTGGTTTCGAATTTGTCCAAAGCGCAGTTTAAAGTGGGTTTCGGTACGTCCGATAAAAAACTGAATCATTTAATCATCGAAGCAGATCCGGCGCAAACCGACGTGTTTACTGAAGAATTGTTCCGATATTTGAAAATCTTAAAAAAAATTTAGTTTATGCAATCACTCATCGGCACAGGCGTAGCGCTTGTCACGCCTTTTTCCAACGACGGATCCGTAGACACGAACGCCCTTTCGCGCATTGTAGATTTTCAGATCGGCAACGGCATTGATTATCTCGTCGTTCTTGGCACCACGGCTGAAAGTGCCACCTTAAACCACTCCGAAAAGCAGCTCGTGATCGACACGGTAAAATCGGCTAATAACGGTCGTTTGCCGTTGGTGCTCGGCGTGGGCGGAAACAACACGGCTGAAGTGGTTCACGAACTCAAAACGCGCGATTTATCCGGATTCAGCGCTGTACTTTCGGTGTCGCCCTATTATAATAAACCCAGCCAGCGCGGCATTTACGAGCATTTCAAAGCTGTGGCTCAGGCCTCTCCGTTACCGGTAATTCTGTACAACGTTCCGGGGCGTACCTCGAGCAATATGCTGCCCGAAACGGTATTGCAGCTCGCGCGCGATTTCGAAAACATCGTCGCCATTAAAGAAGCTGCGGGCGATATTGTTCAGGCGATGAAGTTACTAGCCGGAAAACCCAAAGGATTCCACGTGATTTCGGGAGATGATATGATTACATTGCCGATGGTGCTTGCCGGTGGAAGTGGCGTTATCTCTGTAATTGCCGAGGGATTTCCGTTTGAATTCTCTCGCATGGTGCGGCTTGGATTAGAACGCCGCGTGGATGAAGCGTATAAAATTCACTACGAATTAGCTCCTGCCATCGACATGATTTTCGAACAGGGAAATCCGGCCGGAATCAAGCGTGTGTTTAAGCATCTTGGCCTTTCGACAGATGTAGTCCGGTTGCCGCTTGTGTCCGTAACAGACGAACTCGGGGCGCGGCTCGATGCGTTTGCGAAATCTATGTCCGGGCGCGCGAAAAATTAATTTTGCAGGACCTGAATTTATAGCTAAATTTGCCGATGGTTTTTTTAGCAGCGATTTGTCTGTAAATCAATAAAACCCAATCCATTCATGAGGAAATCAATTGCGTTATTGTTACTTGCTTTAACGATGCTGTCGTGCAGCGAGTACCAAACCGCCCTGAAATCGGACGACATGGCGCTCAAATACGCCGCCGCCGAGAAAAAATACGACGAAGGCCGCTACAACAAAGCCATCCGTTTGTTCGAGCAGCTTTCATCGCCATACAAAGGTAAGCCACAGGCCCAGAAAATGTTTTATATGTTCGCCCAGTCGTACTACAAAACCAAACAATACAGCCTGGCCGCTTATCAGTTTGAAAGTTTTGCGGCGAGCTATCCCACAAGCGAACACGTGGAAGAAGCGCTGTTTCTGGCTGCAAAGTGCTACGCCGAATTGTCGCCGCGTTACAGTCTGGATCAGATTGATACCCATCGGGCTGTAGACAAATTGCAAATGTTCATCGACCGTTACCCGAATTCGCAATACCTGACCGAAGCCAACGAAATCGCGAAACAATTGCGCGAGAAGTTAGAGCGAAAAGCATACGAAATCGCTTACAATTACAACAAGATATCGGACCATAAATCCGCCTCGGTAGCGCTTGAAAATTTCGTTTCCGATTATCCGGGAACGCCGTACAAGGAAAAAGCGCTTTATTACCGGCTGGACTCGGCATACGAACTTGCGATCAATTCCGTTCCTTCAAGGATGGAGGAAAGGCTGAATGTAGCCAAAGTAGCGTACAACAACCTGATGCGCCACAACCCTGAAACAGAGTACAAAAAAGATGCAGACGCAAAACTCGCACGCATCGAACAAGAATTAATACAATTTTCTAAACAGTAAATCATGGATTTGAAGAAGACCACCGCGCCCGTAAATACGGTTACCTATAATAAAAACCAGATTGAGGCGCCAACTGGGAACATTTACCAGGCCATTACCGTGATTGCCAAACGCGCGAATCAGATTAATTCTGAGATCAAGAAAGAACTTACGGAAAAACTCGAGGAGTTTGCCACTTATAACGACAGTCTCGAGGAAATCTTCGAAAACAAAGAGCAGATCGAGGTATCTAAATTCTACGAAAAACTGCCTAAGCCACATGCGCTTGCGGTTCAGGAATGGCTCGATGAGAAAATCTATTTCCGGGACAATAACAATTAACCTATGTCAGTGTTAAGCGGCAAAAAAATCGTGCTCGGAGTATCGGGAGGAATTGCCGCTTATAAATCGGCGTTTCTCGTGCGTTTGCTCGTGCGCGAAGGGGCCGAAGTGCGCGTGGTGATGACGCCGGCTGCAAGAGATTTCGTGACGCCGCTCACGCTTTCAACCTTGTCCGCAAACCCCGTGCTTTCTTCTTTTTTTGACGAAACTGCTCAAGACGGGCTCTGGCACAACCACGTAGAACTTGGATTGTGGGCAGACCTGATGCTCGTAGCGCCGGCCACGGCCAATACGCTGTCAAAAATGGCATCGGGCAACTGCGATAATTTTTTGATTGCCGTTTATCTTTCGGCCAAATGTCCTGTATATGTGGCTCCGGCCATGGATCTGGACATGTACAAACACGCGTCCACCGAACAGAGTTTTACAGCGCTCGAAGGCTTTGGAAACAAAATCATCGCTGCAGAAACAGGCGAGCTTGCAAGCGGGCTTTACGGACAAGGCCGAATGGCGGAACCCGAAAACATCGTTGCTTTTCTTAAAAACGATTTGGAGTCCAGGTTGCCGCTTCGGGGAAAATCCGTGCTCATTACAGCCGGTCCTACTTATGAAGCGATTGATCCGGTTCGGTTTATCGGCAATCATTCGTCGGGCAAAATGGGGTACGCACTTGCGCTTAAAGCGGCCGAATTAGGAGCCTCGGTCACACTTGTTTCAGGGCCGACCCACTTAAACGCCGTTCACGATAATATTTCGATTCAACGCGTGAGTAGTGCGCAACAAATGTTCGATGCGTGCAATGCGGTTTACGATGGTTGCGATGTCGCGATTTGCGCGGCGGCCGTTGCAGATTACCGCCCTGTAAAAGCGGCGTCTCAAAAGATTAAAAAGAGCGATGCTACACTTGAAATCACGCTCGAAAAAACGCCCGATATTCTCGCTCATCTCGGCGCAAATAAGAAACACCAATATCTCGTAGGGTTTGCGCTTGAGACCAACAACGAAATTGAACACGCCAGCGACAAAATCCGGAAAAAAAACTTAGATTTGATTGTTCTCAATTCCATGCGCGATGCAGGTGCCGGTTTCGGGGGCGATACCAACAAAGTAACGCTGATTGACCGGGAGTTCCGGCAGATCGAATTCGG
>CAZTGF010000008.1:32668-39466 GCA_964612955.1 uncultured Flavobacterium sp. | reverse complement strand
TCGATATTCATTAATCTTACCGGCCACAACGGCACGCAGTTTACGGGAACGATTCAGGTGCAGTCCAGCCGGCCCGTATTCAACGCAAGTTATTTATCGCCGTTGTTTAATGTAAACGACAAAGATTTTACGTTCGAATACATCGAATTCCAGAACCTGTCATACAATCCCACGACATTCGATTCCAACCTTGTATCGGTGCTCGCGTTTTACAGCTATATTATGCTCGGGCTCGATGCCGACAGTTTCAAACCAGGGGAAGGGGCCACGTATTACGCAATGGCACAGGATGTACTTAACCTTGCGCAATCCAGCGGTTACCGGGGCTGGAACCAGGGCGATGGCAACCAAAGCCGTTTTTTCCTCGTTTCCGATTTACTCTCGCCTGCGTTTACGCCGTTCAGAAATGCACTTTACGAGTACCATTTTGAAGGGCTAGACCGCATGGCCGACGACATTTCAGAAGGTAAAAAAGCCATCGTTCAGTCGCTGAGCTCGCTCGGTGAAATTTACCGCGTTCGCCCGAATGCTTACCTTACGCGCGTGTTTTTTGACGCTAAAGCCGATGAAGTAGTTTCTATTTTATCCGGGGGGCCGCGCATGCCTGTTGCTGAAACGATTGATTTGCTGAACCGGCTCTCGCCTATAAACGCGAGCAAGTGGAACGGCATACGATACTAGCCAAAATCCTAACATACACGCCAAAATGATCAGTCAACTTTCCATTGAAAATTTTGCCCTGATTGACAAGCTCGAGATTGGTTTTTCCCGGGGTTTTTCGATTATTACGGGCGAAACAGGAGCCGGTAAGTCTATCCTGCTCGGCGCACTCGGCCTGGCGCTGGGCAAACGCGCTGATTTGAGTGCGCTAAAAGACCCGACGCGCAAATGTGTTATAGAAGCCCATTTCTTAATTGCCGATTATTCACTCGAGACGTTTTTCTCGGCCAACGACCTGGACTTCGAACCTCATACGATTCTGAGGCGCGAAATACTGCCGGGCGGAAAGTCGCGCGCTTTCGTCAACGATTCTCCCGTAAACTTGCAACAATTGCAACAGTTGGGAAATTTTCTGCTCGATATTCATTCCCAGCATCAAACGCTCGATTTGGCGCAAACCGATTTTCAATTTGCTTTACTCGACGCATTAGCCGCTCACAAACCATTGCTCGAACAGTATCAGACGCATTGGAACCGATGGCGCAAAACGCTGCGGGAACTTGAAACACTGCAACAGCAGCAAGCCCAATCGCTAAAAGAACACGATTATTTTTCGTTTCTGCTATCGGAACTTCAGGCCCTGAAACTTAAGCCGGCCGAAGTGGGGGAACTCGAAGCGGATTTGCAACGGCTCGGAAATGTAGAAGGAATTTCTCAAACGCTTGAAAGGGTGCTGGTACTCGTGCTCGACGATAATGTGGGCGTGTTGGCGCAATTGCGCGAAATGCGGTCCGGACTGCAAAAACTCAGCGGGTTCGACACCTCGTATGGCGCATTGGAAGATCGATTTCAAAGTGCGTTCATAGAACTCGACGACATTGTCTCGGAACTGTCGGATCGCGCCCAAAACCTGCAACAGGATCCCGAGCAACTCGAACGCGTATCGGCCCGGTTGCAGTTGATTTACCAACTTCAGAAGAAACATCAGGTCGCCGAACCCGAAATGTTGCTCGAAGTACAAGCCGATCTCGAAAAACGGGACGCGCTGGCCGGAAACCTCGAAGATCAAATTCAGGCGCTCGAATCAGAACGCGAATCGCTTGTTGGCGCACTTGAGCATACGGCAGTTCAACTGTCCGAAAATCGAAAATCTGCGGCGGAGTTGCTCGTTCGAAAACTCGAAAAAGGCCTGTCAGAACTTGGAATGGCATCGGCCCGATTTGAAATGCGGATCGCGAAACAGCCGGAGTTTAATGCCTACGGAACGGACGCGCTTGAGTTTATGTTTGCAGCCAATAAAGGAAGTGCTTTTGCCCCACTCAAAAAAGTGGCTTCGGGCGGAGAGCTTTCGAGGATTATGCTCGTTGTGAAAGCAACACTGGCCGAATATTCGCAACTGCCGACGATTCTTTTCGACGAGATAGACACGGGCGTTTCGGGGGAAATTGCGCACCAGATGGGAGAAATCATGAAGCAAATGAGCAAGCACATGCAGGTTTTTGCCATTACGCATCTGCCGCAGATTGCTGCCAAAGGAGACGCGCACTTTAAAGTGTACAAAACCGAGCAAAACGGCCAAACCCGGTCCGAACTGCGCCTGCTGGATTCCGAGGCACGCGTGACCGAAATCGCGCAGATGCTTTCCGGAGCGGACGTTTCTGAATCGGCGCTAATTCACGCGAGGGCATTGTTAACGTGAAAATTCAGATTATCTTTGCTCTTAGCCTAAGAAAAAAAATAGAAACATGATCATACAACCTAGAATGCGGGGCTTTATCTGCCTTACTGCGCACCCGGACGGATGCCGTCAGAATGTTAAAAACCAGATTGAATTCGTGAAGTCGAAAGGAACGATTGACGGCGCAAAAAAAGTGCTCGTCATTGGTGCCTCTACCGGATTCGGGCTTTCTTCGCGCATTGCGAGTGCGTTTGGTTCGGGCGCCTCTACGATTGGTGTGTTTTTCGAAAAAGCTCCGGCCGAGGGGAAAACTGCTTCTCCCGGATGGTACAATTCGGCAGCATTCGAACAGTTCGCTCATGCAGAAGGGTTGTATGCCAAAAGCATTAATGGAGATGCGTTTTCAGACGAAATTAAGCAACAAACGATTGACCTGATTAAAAAAGATCTGGGTCAGGTAGATCTTATCGTGTACAGTTTGGCATCTCCTGTGCGTCAGCATCCCAAAACAGGAGTGTTGCACCGTTCGGTTTTAAAACCCATCGGCGATACATACACGAGCAAAACCGTAGATTTTCACACCGGAAAAGTGTCGGAAGTATCGATTCAGCCTGCTAACGACGAAGACATCGAAAACACCGTAACGGTAATGGGGGGCGAAGATTGGAAAATGTGGATCGATGCGATGCAGCAGGCCGGTGTTCTTGCCGATGGCGTTCAAACGATCGCGTATTCGTATATAGGACCTGCGCTGACTGAGCCGGTTTACCGCAAAGGCACGATTGGTCGCGCAAAGGATCACCTGGAAAGCACAGCTTTTGACATCACAAAGCAACTAGAGGAAATAGGCGGAAAAGCTTACGTTTCTGTAAATAAAGCTCTTGTAACTCAGGCCAGTTCTGCGATTCCCGTAATTCCGCTTTATATGTCGCTATTGTTTAAAACGATGAAGGAAGCAGGGACACACGAAGGAACGATTGAGCAGATGGACCGTTTATACCGCGAGCGTTTGTTTGGCGGAACCGAAGTGCCCGTGGATAAAGAAGGACGCATCCGCATCGACGATTGGGAGATGACCGATGAAATCCAGTCACGCGTAGCAGGATTATGGGAGGAAGCGACTACCGAAACAGTGGGTAAAATTGCCGATCTTGAAGGATATAGCGATGAGTTTCACAAGCTGTTCGGCTTTGGATTTCCGGAGGTCGATTACGAAGCTGATGCCGATGAAATGGTAAAAATTCCGAGTATTTCTTAATTTTAACCAGAATTTAAGTATTTTGCGCCCCGAAAATAGACCGACTCATTTGTCGGTTTTTTTATGAACGATGGCAATCTTGCCAATTTTATTAACTAATTACCAATTTTACAATGAAAAGAAACTACTTTTTGTGGCTGTTCTTGTTAGCATTCGGGTTTGTTCAGGCCCAGGTGCTCAATGAATCGGCGGCATGGCCAAACCCCGCCTGGACGGTGACGGGCAATTACGACACGTCTGAGGATACATTTGAGGCCAACCCAACAACCACCCCCAATTTTTCGTTTGACGATGACGATGCCGGCTCGGGTCATGAGGACAATATCGCTGCCGAGTCTCCTGTAATTGATTTGACATCTGCTTTTACAGCCGCGGAGTTCTATATTTCTGTGACTGCAATGTATGTGTATCGCGCCGCGACGAATGACCGCCTTGACCTTCAGTATTGGGATGCAGACGCGGCCGCTTGGCAACTTTGGCACAGAATACCTGCAAACAGCACCACGGCAGCCAATAATTTTTGTACGGCATCTAAAACGATGTATTCGTCCGCGTTTTTGGATATTTCCGATTTTACCCCAACGCAACTTTCGGGCTTCCGCTATCGCATTGCGTTTGACGACAACCCAACTAGTGCTGCATGGGTATGGGGTTTCTGCATGGAAAGCCCTACCATTCAGTCCGCTGCTTGTGTGCCGCCGGCTGATTTTGCCGCTGTGTTCAACGAGGGAACCGTCACTGTAACATTTGCAGACGCGGGCGCCATCGAATACGTGGTAACCGATAGCGCTACGCAACCTACGGGTTCCGGTACTCCGGCTACCGGGGGCGTGTTTTCAATTGCCGATGTGGGTTATTTCGAGAAGCTTTATATCCACGTGAGAAGCATTTGCGACGCAGGCACAAGCGTTTGGGCAACATTCGAATTCACAACTCCGATAGGCAACGATGAGTGCACGGATGCCGTTCCTTTAACTGTGAATGCCGACTTTAACTGTGGCGTTGTCACTATCGGGGGCCTTCTTGGCGCGACTGCTTCTCCTCAAAGCGACAATGGCGTAGGTGTACCTTCGGACGACGCATGGTTCTCGTTCGTCGCAACGGCCACCACCCATAGAATTGTACTAACCAATATTGGCGCATATGTCGATTACGTACACGAGATATTGTCAGGTGCCTGCGATGCTCCTCAGTCGATACTCGTTTCAGATGGGAACACGAGCAATCCATCGGGCCTCGTGGCAGGGAATACCTATTACGTTCGCGTGTTCAGTTACGACGCGAGCCAGGCGCCTGATGCGGTGTTTAGCTTATGCGTGGGCACGCTGCCGCCGCCGCCGGCAAACGACGACTGTGCGAACGCCATTGCGCTCACTGTAAACTCGGGTACGGAATGCCTGGATGTTACAAGCGGCACGGTAAGTTCTGCAACTCCTTCGAATGTGCCTGACAACGGCGCAGGAACGCCTAACGACGACGTGTGGTTCTCTTTCGTGGCCACTTCTGACACGCACATCATTCGTTTGCTTAACATAGCGGGCAGTACCACAGATATGGTACATGAACTGATGTCTGGCGACTGCACTGGCCCCGAGAGTATTTATCTTATGGATACTCCAGAACAAAGTATGGCTTCGGGTCTTACTGTAGGCAATACTTATTATGTACGCGTATTTACGTACTCGTCTTCGACGGGGGCAACGGTTAATTTTGACATATGTATTTCAACACCCGAGGCAGGTCCAGCGAATGACGAATGCGACGGCGCTATTTCTTTGCCTGTGGCGGCCGGTACGACTTGTACCACCCAAACATCGGGTACTTTGTTAAATGCTACGGCTTCACCGGTTGCGTATAGCGGTGTGGGCACACCAGACGATGATGTATGGTATTCATTTGTGGCGACGAGCACGGTTCATTCGGTCGTGCTTAGCGGTGTTGCCTCAACGCCGGCAGACCTCGTACATGAGGTACTTTCGGGTAGCTGCGGAACCCTCGTGAGCCTCGGAGTTTCTGATCCTAACACGGGCGTGTTTCCAGGACTTACCCCCGGGGAGACGTATTACGTGCGCGTATTTAGCTCCGTCGGGGGTAGCATTTCTACAACTACGTTTAACATCTGCGTTGTGACGCCTCCGGCACCGCCTGCAAATGACGAATGCTCAGGCGCGGTAGCACTGACCGTACATCCGGGTGAGGAATGCGTAACTTCTACCAGCGGAACTATCCAATACGCGACAACATCTCCGGTGCCTGACAATGGCGCAGGAGTTCCCAATGACGATGTTTGGTATTCGTTCGAGGCAACTTCAAACTCGCATATCATCAGAATTACGGATGTGGCTGGGTCTTATACCGATCTGGTTCACGAACTGATGACGGGCGACTGCAGTGCGCTGGAAAGCCTTTATGTGATAGACAGCCCTAACCAAAGTTTCGCCACGGGTCTTGTTATCGGCACGACCTATTACATTCGCGTCTATTCCTACGGCACGGGTAGCTATACCACGACCTTTAAAATTTGCGTGACCACGCCCGAGGCAGGTCCGGCGAATGACGAATGCGACGGCGCTATTTCTTTGCCTGTGGCCGATGTGGCTTCCTGTACGAACCCAACAGCGGGAACACTATTAAATGCAAGCGCTTCGCCAGTGAGTGATAACGGCACAGGAAATCCTGATGACGATGTTTGGTATTCTTTCGTAGCCACAAACACGGTTCATACCGTTGTTATTAGCGGCGTTACAGGAACCCCTACAGACCTTGTTCACGAGTTGATGAGCGGGGATTGCGGAACACTTGTCAGCGTGGGAATTTCTGATCCGAATACAGGTGTATTCCCGAACCTTGTACCAGGGCAAACGTATTATGTACGCGTTTTTAGCGCCGCTACGGCCACGATTTCTACGACTAACTTCAACATTTGCATCGGAACGCCTCCGCCTCCGCCTGCAAACGACCTCTGCGCGGACGCGGTTGCGATTGCCGTGGATTCAAACTTTTGCAACGGATCAAACACAAACGGTACCAACGTAAGCGCTACACCGACTACTGGCACGATTGAATCCTGTTGGGGCGGCGTTCAAAACGACGTTTGGTTTACGTTTACAGTGCCAATGACAACTACTTCGGTAAACGTTTCTACGAGCTTTACGGGCGGAACCATGACGGATTCGCGTATGGAAGTATATTCAGGTTCCTG
>CAZTGF010000008.1:27698-32568 GCA_964612955.1 uncultured Flavobacterium sp. | reverse complement strand
GCATCTTCTGTTTCTTCCGTCGACCTGTCGGGCCTTAGCGCGGGAACTTACTTTGTGAAAGTGACCGATGGCGAACTGACAGAGACAATTAAAGTGATTAAAAAGTAATCGTTTTACATTTTATTCAAAGCCATCCTTAGGGGTGGCTTTTTTTTTAGGTATTTATGTTAAAAAGATGCGTTGCGTCTTGGATGATGTGTTAAAGTGAGAATATAATTTTATGGTACATCAATTTCTCCTATTTTGGCCGCTACCAATCATTACTAAAAATTTATGAAGAAAATTACATTTATCTTACTATTTCTGGTAAGTTGCGTTACCCATGCGCAACTATTTACCATTGAATCGTGCTCAAATCTGGATACGAGTACTTATGGTCCTATGTACAGTATCGCTACAGCCAAGGCGACAAATCGCACGGCAGTTATCTACCCAGCATCGCAACTTCAGAACATTACAGAAGCGGAGCTTACGGCAGCTTATTTTCGGCGCGCCGGCACGTCCCCGATGGTTGGCGATCCCTCTTTTAAAATTTATTTGAAAGAAGTCACCAACTCAGACTGGGGCTCGGGAAGTTTGAATTGGGATACTGCTATTGACGGTGCAGTGTTGGTTTATGACGCTGATCCCTCAGCCGCGGTAGGTAACACTGCCGGATGGAAGAATTTTCAATTTTCGTCTACGTTCACTTATTCGGGCCAGCAAAACCTTGCCGTATTTTTTGAGTACTCCAACCCCACGGCGGGCAATGGCGTTACTTGGTATTACGAGTATACATCCCCGTGTATAAACACGAGTAACAACAATACCACCAAATACACCAATAATACAACGGGTGTGTTTCCGGCAGCGCTCGGCAGCAGTGATTACAGACGTCCGCTCATCGGTTTTGATTTCGTGGTGAGTTGTCCGGCACCTACCTCGCTAACGGCTAACGTGACGGCGCATTCTGCCGCTTTGAGCTGGACTGCGGGTGGCACCGAGACAAGTTGGGAGTACGCTGTTTTACCGGCAACCGATCCAATCCCTACATCGGGAAATGCGACTACATCTTCTGAGGTCACGGCAGTCCTTTCACCGGCCACCTCATACAAAGCTTATGTGCGCGCGGTTTGCGGAGGCGAAGACGGCGATTCGATGTGGACTGTGATTTCGTTTACTTCCCCCTGTGCGCCAATCGCAACACTTCCTTGGTTGGAAGGATTCGAAGGCCTGACAACGTTAAGTACTACGTCGTTCCCGGCTTGCTGGACTAAAGAAAACGGCGACTGGTCTACTTCGAACGCTACAACTTATAATACGGCGCGCAACGGTACAAACTATCTGCGCGACTACTACAACGCAACCAACGAATATATGTGGACGCCAGGTTTCGAACTCGAGGCAGGCGTATCCTATGATTTTACCACACACGTTCAGGGCGACAACCACACAGGCTGGGTCGTGGACATGTTTTATAACACTCAGGCTGCCTCCGCCGGAGCTACGCAACTCGGAGCTTCGTACAACGTGCCCGGAACCGGTTCTACGCAAATCCGAACCTATGAAGAAATGCGCCGTACTTTTGTACCTGCTGAATCAGGAGTGTACTATTTTGCGGTGCGAGTGAACTCTAGTAATACGAGTGCCTGGTACGTTGCGTTCGACGATTTTTCGCTCGAGGAATCTCCGTTATGCGATGCGCCTACCGACGTGCAGTTCTCAGAGGTGACGGCTTTCGCAGCGGAAATGTCGTGGACAAGCGTTGCCGGGGTGACATATAACATCCAGTACGGCGTCGGAAACTATCAGGTGGGACAAGGTACAATTGTGAACAACGTTACAAGTCCGTTTGAGTTTGAAACGCTGGATCCGGCGACAAATTATGTGGTTTACCTTCAGTCTGTCTGTGAAGCAGGGCCAGGCTCGTGGTCCGGTCCATACGCATTTACCACAGCTTGTGCGCCTATTGCGACACTTCCGTGGCATGAGGGTTTCGAGGATATGACTAACGTAGGAACCAATATGTTCCCTATTTGCTGGACCAAAGAAAACGGAGACTGGTCTACGACAAACGCCACCACTTACAACACGCCGCGCACGGGCACGAAATACCTGCGCGATTATTACCAGGCGACTAACGAGTACATGTGGACACCCGGTTTTGAACTAGAGGAAGGTGTTTCGTATGACTTTATCACTCATGTTCAGGGCGACAACCACACAGGCTGGGTCGTGGATATGTTCTATAACACACAGGCCGATTCTGAGGGAGCCACCCAAGTAGGAACTTCGTATAACGTGCCCGGAACAGGTTCAACCGCTATCGGAACTTATGAGGAAATGCGCCGTACGTTTGTGCCTGAGACTTCCGGAGTGTATTACTTTGCCGTTCGCGTAAATTCGTCTAACAGTTCTGCCTGGTACCTTGCGTTTGACGATTTTGCACTTGAGCTTTCACCGACTTGCCCTTCACCAGATGGTGTTACTTTCACGTCTGTGATTTCGGACAGCGTTACGTTCACAGTACAGGCGAATGCTACAGCGTCAGATTTTGACGTAGAGTACGGCCCTCAGGGCTTCGTACCGGGTCAGGGAATTCTTATCTCTGATGTGAGCAACCCTGTTACGATCGGGGAATTGATGGGGAATACCGAATACGAGGTGTATGTTCGCGCGAACTGCGAGGATGAAGAAAGTGTGTGGAAAGGTCCTTATTCCTTTGTGACGCCATGTACCGCGTTTGCCGTACCCACCGTCGTGGAAGGGTTTGAGCAGGCCGGTAGTTTGCCAGAGTGTTGGTCAGTAACCACGGTTTCCGGCTCAACTTCCTGGGCACAAACCACGCCTACTGGAGCAGGGGACATTCCTAACGCACACGCCGGTACAAGAGCCATGACTAAGGTTTACACGAATTCTGATGCATTGTTGTTCACTCCGCCGCTCGATTATAGCGCGATCGGGGAGCCTACACGTATTAATACGTGGTTGTACCGTCACCATTCAGCCGCGAACAACGACAGATACCGCTTCTACGTTAATACTTCGGCTTCGCTGACGGGCGCAACTGAAATTGGGCAGATCTTTCTTAAGACCACATTGGCGCCGGTTGTAAGCGAGCGCGGATGGTACCAGTACACGATCGATATCCCGGAAACAATGCACGGTGAGCCAATAGTTTACGTTATTATCCGCGGTACGACCGAGAACGGGAGTTCATCCTATACTTTGGGCATAGACGAGTTTGGCATCGAAATGGCGCCAGAACTTTCTACACCGGCACTTGGCGCGTCGGCGTTCAAAGCTTACCCGAACCCGGTGACCGATGTCCTGAATTTCGAAACCGCGCGCAACATAACGAGCGTACGGGTTCACTCCCTGCTCGGCCAACAGGTAATCGAACTGACCTCGGCATCAATCACATCGGTTGATCTCTCCGGTCTCAGTGCGGGAACTTACTTCGTGAATGTTTCCGATGGTCAACTCACCGAAACAATTAAAGTGATTAAAAAATAAAACACCGTTTGTTTATTTTAAGCCATCCTTTGGGGTGGCTTTTTTTATGGGCAAAGTTTTCGTTCTATATTTGTTAAAATTATCGGCATGCATTTCTCGATCATTGTTCCCGTTTACAATCGGCCCGAAGAACTTCAAGAGTTTCTCACGAGTCTTGCGCAGACAACGTTTACCGAACCTTTCGAAGTGGTTGTGGTCGAGGACGGATCCACGCGCTCGTCTGCATCCGTTGTCAAAGAGTTCCAAAACCGTTTGTCAGTTGCGTATTTCGAAAAGCCGAACACCGGCCCCGGGGATTCGCGCAATTATGGGATGAGGCGGGCCATAGGAAATTATTTTCTGATTTTCGATTCCGATTGCCTTATTCCGGCGGATTACCTGAGTGTCGTAGCAAGAGCGTTGCGCCGGGATTTCGTCCATTGCTTCGGCGGGCCCGATGCCGCTCATCCGCGTTTTTCATCGCTCCAAAAGGCCATTAGTTTTGCGATGACTTCGGTGCTTACTACGGGCGGTGTCAGAGGTGCAGCGGAACATGCAGGACGGTTTCAACCGCGAAGTTTTAACATGGGGCTTTCGAAAGAGGCGTTTGATCGCAGCGGCGGTTTTGGCGACATTCATCCCGGAGAAGATCCGGACCTTGCGATGCGGTTGTGGGAACTCGGCTACGAAACCCGATTAATCTCCGAGGCTTTCGTATATCACAAACGCCGTATCGACTGGAAAAAATTCCATCTTCAGGTCACCAAATTCGGCAAGGTGCGGCCCATTCTGGACAAAAGGTTTCCAAAGCATGCCAAACCCGCTTATTGGTTTCCGTCAGTTTTTATCGTTGGAGCAATGTGCGCAGTTTTTTTGGCAGCACTAGGTTTTTGGCTTCCCGTGGCGCTTTACCTGATCTATTTTGTGTGTGTGGGGCTCGTTGCTGCGGTTGCAAACAGGAGTTTGTCGATAGGTTTTCTTGCGATGGTCGCTGTTGCCGTTCAGTTTTACGGTTATGGAGGCGGATTTTTACAATCGTTTTACCGGATCCGCGTTTTAAAGCAACAGGAAAGCGCGGCATTTCCCGAATTATTTTTTAAAAAATGACGAAAATAATCGGACTTACAGGCGGCATTGGCAGCGGCAAAACGAGTGTCGCGAAGTTGTTTACGGCCGATGGAATCCCCGTATATATTGCCGATGACGAAGCCCGGCGTTTGATGGGATCGGACGAAATTTTAAGCAGCATACGCACGCAATTTGGCGATGATGTTTTTTCCGGAAATTCTCTCGAGAGGGCCAAACTCGCGAAAATCGTTTTTTCAGACCCTGCAGCATTAGAGCGGTTGAATAAGATTGTTCATCCTGCCGTGGCAAAGGATTTTGCGCGATGGAT
>CAZTGF010000008.1:19233-27598 GCA_964612955.1 uncultured Flavobacterium sp. | reverse complement strand
GCTGTTAATATTTGGTTAATGTATCAAAGGCCTAAATGTTAAAATGCTAATTTTGTGAGGCATGAATAAGTTGTTTTTCAGATTGCTGGTCATTCTTATGAGCCTGTCGCTGATAGGAATTATTCTGGTACAGGTATATTGGTTCAATACCTCTTTTAAAAACAACGATGAACAATTCCGCTTTCACGTAAAGCAAGTCATGGCTAACGTGAGCCAGCAGGTTCAGAAACAGGAAATGCAGCGTTTCATCAGCAAGTACAAGCGACTTGCCGACAGCACGGGAAAACCACCCCAAAAGAGTGATTTCCTCGAGTTTGGATATTACCAGCGAGATCCGCGTACGAACGAAACGATTATTTACAGTAGTAGTATTATCGCTGAGGATTACAATTTGCCCTCATCGTTCTTTGATAAAAACGACAGCACCAGATTACGCAATTTTTCTTCCAGACGGCTTACCGAAGTCTATAATCAGCGCGCGATGGAGAATGCCGGCATGGGCGGAAGTCCGCAACCGGACATGCGCATCGAAAAAGTTGGGCAAGACGAGATTCTGGACAATGCGCAGTTCGAGTTGTTTTTCCGGGATGTAGCGGCCGCCCAACCGCTTCCGCAACGTGTTTCAAAAGAGCGTTTGGCGCAGTTGCTCCAGCGCGAACTCGAACAATTGGGCGTGAGAACCCGTTTTGAATTCGGTGTGTACAGCAACGGTCTGGCGACAAAAGTAAAATCGGAAAAATTTCGGTTTAACAAAAACAACACGTATTCTGTGCCGCTTTTTGAAATGCAGGACAACACCTACCGCTATCAGTTGCTCGTGAGTTTTCCGGAGAAAAAGCAGTTTTTGTTTTCTGAACTCGTAGGGATTACGGTGTTATCGATTGTGTTTACGCTTATTATTATCATCGCTTATTCAAGTGCGCTGAACCAACTCATCAAACAACGCCAGATTTCTGAAATCAAAACAGATTTCATCAACAATATGACGCATGAGTTCAAAACGCCGATTGCCACAATAAACCTCGCTTTGGACGCGATACGAAATCCTAAGATCATCGAAGATCAAAAGCAGGTGATGCGCTATTTACAGATGATTCGGGACGAGAACAAACGCATGCATTTTCAGGTAGAGAATGTGTTGCGGATTTCAAAGCTCGAAAAGCGTGAACTGGACATTCCAAAGGAACCGACAAACATTCACGACACCCTTGAGGAAGCCATCGAGCACGTTAGCCTGATTATCGAAGACCGCGGAGGTGAAATCCGTACCGCTTTCACAGCGACCAGACTCACCGTGTTGCTAAATGACGTGCATTTTACAAATGTGCTCGTCAATATTCTCGACAACGCGATTAAGTACACCGCAGGTACGCCGCTTATCGACGTGAGGACCGAAAATGTGAAGGATTTCGTCATCATCAGCGTTAAAGACAACGGCATCGGCATGAGTAAAGCCGCGCAGAAGCGCATTTTTGAGAAATTTTACAGGGAGCATACGGGCGACATTCACAATGTCAAAGGTCATGGACTGGGGCTGTCCTACGTAAAACGCATCGTGGACGACCACAATGGACAGGTTTACGTGGAAAGTGAAAAAGGAAAAGGAAGTACGTTTATAATAAAAATACCGCTAATAAATTAAGCTATGGAAACTGAAAATAAGAAAATTCTCCTCGTGGAGGACGACCAGAATTTTGGGGCGATTCTCAAGGATTACCTTACGCTGAACGACTTTGACGTTACGCTCGCTAAAAATGGCATGGAGGGTTTCGAAAAGTTCAGAAAGGATACTTACGATCTTTGCATCCTGGATGTAATGATGCCCTATAAGGACGGATATACACTTGCCAAAGAAATCCGCGAAAAAAATAAAGAAGTGCCGATTATTTTTCTGACAGCGAAATCCATGAAAGAGGATGTGCTTAAAGGATATAAAGTCGGGGCCGATGATTACCTGAACAAACCGTTCGACTCGGAGGTTTTGCTCATGAAAATCAAGGCCATCATGCAGCGCAAATCTACCGATACAAAGAGCGACCACGTCAAGTTTGAATTTCAGATCGGCAATTTCCATCTGAACTCAAAACTGCGGTTTCTGACTTATAAGGACGAGGAGCCGATAAAATTATCGCCAAAAGAAAACGAATTGCTCAAGATGCTTGTATTGCACGAAAACGACCTGATGCCGCGGGAACTCGCACTGACCAAAATCTGGCGGGACGACAACTACTTTACCTCGCGAAGCATGGACGTTTACATCGCCAAACTCCGGAAGTATCTAAAGCGAGACGAAGATGTGGAGATTCTGAACATTCACGGCGAAGGATTCAGACTCGTGGTTAAGAACAAAGCCGAATGATTGAAAGTCCCTGCTGTAAAAGGCGGGGATTTTTTATTTGATGCGCATCGAAAAGCAATCTTTAGCGTCCCGACGTACGCAGAATAAATGCGAATCGTTTTCGCGACCGTAAAAAATCCCGACGACATCGTCCAGCACCAGTTCGCGCATAAAATTCATTTCGATGACCGATGCCGATTCTATTTCGTCTTGGGCAAAGTCCAGACACCATTCGATGTACTTAACATTGTTAACGTGCGCCACCATATCCAGGTCCGAGCGCCTTACGCTGTGTGTCCCGATTTTAGCGAGATTCTCCGGCATTACCAAACGCGAAGCAGGTTCGGTCGTGGGCATGCGATCCGGAAATTTTTCGAAATGATCGTGAGGCAATCCCAGTGGTTCCGGGCGGCGGGTCGTGGTGTTAAAACTCGCCCAAAACGTGTGGCAACCTGCAATTTTTCGTCCGCCGGAGTGCATTTCCATAGCGCGGAAAGAACGCGCGCTTTCCAGATTATTTATCCACGTACGTACCACAATATCGTCGCGCCATCGTGGCAATGCTGTGATTTCGATGCGCATCCGGCTCAATACCCACGCTTGATCGTTTTGCTGCATGTCGCTGAAACTGATGCCGCCTTTTTCTGCATGGAGCGCTGCCGTAGCTTGAAAAAGCGTGCAAAATTCGGTGAGTTTGAGTACACCGTTTGGGTTGCACTGCGGATAATCAATTCGAAAATGTTGGTCGAAAACCGAGGTAAAATCGGGCGCTATTGTCATGTCGTTTTGGTTTTTAACCGAATAAAGTCGAGTATTTCCGCCTTGGGCGCATCGTACGAAAACCACTGAATTCCGGGCATTTTCCGAAACCACGTCATTTGGCGTTTCGCGTACCGCCTCGTATTTTGTTTAATCAGTTCGACAGCGCGTTCCACGGAAATTTCGTCGTCGAAATGAGCGAACAATTCTTTATAACCGACGGTTTGCAATGCATTTAAGCCGCGTTTTGCGTACAAGCTTTTCGCTTCGGCATAGAGTCCGTCGGCCATCATTTGATCCACGCGGCGGTTGATGCGTTCGTACATTATCTCCCGGGGCGATTCTAACCCGATCGCGATCGTTTCAAAGTTGCGCGAAGCCAGGTGCTGCGTCCGGAAGCTCGAATATGGTCGGCCCGAGGATTTCGTTACCTCGATGGCCCTGAGCAATCGCTGTGGATTTTGCATGTCGGCCACCGCTGCATACGAAGCGTCGCACGCCAATAAGGTTTGCTGTAATATTTCAATGCCCGATGTTTCATACGCGTTCCGCCAATAGGCACGCACCTGCGGATCTACTTCCGGAAATGTGTCCAGGCCTTCCACGACGGCTTTGGCGTACAAACCGGATCCGCCTACCATCACCGCGCATTGATGATGCTTAAATAACTGATCGAGTTTTTGGAGCGCATCTTTTTCGTAATCGCCCACGCTGTAGGCTTGCTCCACTGACAAATGTCCGATGAAGTGATGCGGTACAGCCGCGAGTTCCTCAGCATCGGGGACGGCCGTTCCTATGCGCATTTCGTTAAAAAACTGTCGTGAATCGCACGAAATAATTTCTGTCGAAAAAGCCTGTGCTATCTCAATCGCGCGTGTGGTTTTTCCGATGGCGGTAGGGCCTAAAACGGCAATCAGGAATTTTTGGTCGTTCTTCATGGGTCGAAAGGATTCAGAAGCACGCCGCATTTGTAACAGAATTCCGCATTGTCCGGGTGGTGGTCCGCACCGCAGTTTACGCACATTTGGGTGTACTCCGGCGTTTGGTTGCGGCTGATGATCTGAGCAGTAATGAGCCCCGTAGGCACGGCGATAATTCCGTAACCGAGAATCATGATGACGATCGAGACGAATTGCCCGAGCGGTGTCTGAGGCGTAATGTCG
This sequence comes from uncultured Flavobacterium sp., assembly GCA_964612955.1. Lineage (GTDB taxonomy): Bacteria > Bacteroidota > Bacteroidia > Flavobacteriales > Flavobacteriaceae > Flavobacterium. The sequence goes on along the minus strand of CAZTGF010000008.1, from coordinate 23,338 downwards.
CCAAATCCAACCGTGGTCAGTGTTACAATCGTCCAGTAAATGCTTTTTGGAATGCTCGAAAATCCGTTGTTGCCGCCTTCGATCAAAAACATAATGGTTCCCAGAATCACGCACATGACGAGCACCGCAAATAAAAAAACAAAGATTTTCGTACTGCTCTGCCTAAGCGCTACGAGTAAACGGTTTCCCGCGCCTACAAAATGAACGAGTTTTAATATCCGGAAAATCCGCAACAACCGGAACGCGCGCAGGGCCACGAGAAAATGCCATCCCGGAAAAATCAAGTCGATATAAGCCGGAAGTAGCGCAAGCAGATCGATGATGCCGTACAAGCTCAGCACGTACTTCAACGGTTTGCGCAAAGCAATCAGTCGCCCGATGTATTCTATGGTAAAAAAAATCGTGATGATCCATTCCACCACAACGAGTTCCGGTCCGTATTCAGAGTGAATTCCCGCGACACTTTCGAGCATCACGGCCGCGATACTGATGACAATCAGCGCGAGCAACACAAGGTCAAAAAGTTTTCCCGCGGGCGAATCGGCCTCGTAAATCACGGTGTGAATGCGGTGGCGAAGCCGTTCAAAAGTGTCGTTTTTCATAGCTGGCCTAACAAAGATAGCTAATTAAACCGCGGGTAAAATTTTGATTTTCGGATTTCTGCGGGCGTAATGTGCAATGATCGGCAGGCTGTCCGAATGCGGTTCGAGCGGTACGATAATCTTCTCGAGCACTTTAGGATTCAGAATCTGGAAGTTCAGATCGTAAAACGCATACCCGATTAATTTCCCGTTTTGAATCCAAACCGCGGATCGTTCTGAAACGCTTCGGCCACGGTCCACGATTACGGCGTTCCGGTCCACAAAACTGTTTTCGCGAATCAGCGCAGCCACGCGCTCATTGTAATCTGCGGGAGACAATTCGCCCGTACAAGCGCCGTTGCAGGTGTCCGGGTAGGCGCGGCACGGAACTTTCGGATCTTCGAGCCGGCATTTGAGTCGGCACAAACCAAAAGAATTTGCAAGCGCAAACAGCGTACTTTTAGCCGCGGAAAGGTTCGTGAAGGCGAGAATTTCGGGTAGCTTTGCCGATCGTTTTACAATGTAAAGTTCGTCGTAACCCTGCGCATCTGTTTCTTTCACCATCGACCATTTATAGCTGCTTTTCTGTCCGGTCCGATTGTATTTGGGCTTCAAATTGCGAAGTTCGCGCACCTCTTTTAAAGACGTAATCAGTTCGCTTCCTGTGAGTTCAAATGTTACATCGAACGTATCGGCCTGTAAACGCCTCGATTTTTCGCTGTCCGATGCAAAAATCTGGTTCACGCGTTTTCTGATATTCGTACCTTTTCCAAGGTAAATGAGTTTGCCGAACTGGTCAAAGAAATAGAATAATCCTGTGCGGGAAGGCAGTTTTTCGACCAGATCCGAAAGTTTTGGCGCAAGGCCTTTTTCGATCTCGGTGCGAATCATCGCCGAAATAATCTCTTTCTGCTGGTCCTTTTCGAGCAGCATTTTAAATAATTTAACCGTCGCCATCGCATCGCCGTCCGCGCGGTGCCTGTCCGCTACAGGAATGCCGAGTGAACGCGCGAGTTTTCCCAAACTGTAAGAAGGTAAATCGGGGATGAGTTTCTGAGCCAAAGCTACAGTACAGAGCGTTTGCGACTCAAAATCGTAGCCGAGCCGTCTGAATTCTGTGCGAAGAATACGGTAGTCAAAACTCGCGTTATGCGCCACGATAACGCAATCGCGCGTGATTTCTATGATGCGTTTGGCCACTTCGTAGAATTTTGGAGCCGTGGCCAGCATTGCCGAATTGATGCCCGTAAGTTTTACGACAAACGGCTGAATCGGAATTTCGGGATTCACGAGCGATATAAAGCGGTCCGTGATCTCGTGTCCGTCAAAACGGTAAATCGCTATTTCCGTTATGCCTTCCTCATTGTATTGGCCGCCGGTGGTTTCTATGTCAAGTATTGCGTACAAAAAAATCTGATTTAATTATCGGCTGCCAAACAGCGCGCTTCCAATGCGCACCATGTTGCTGCCTTGTGACACGGCAATTTCCCAATCGTTACTCATGCCCATCGAGCAAATGTCCATGCGGCAATGTTCGGGCAAACTCATCTGGGAAAGCTGGTCCATCAACGTTTTCATTGCACTGAATTCGCGAGCGACCAACGAGGCGTCATCGGTAAACGTAGCCATTCCCATAAGGCCGGAAATGCGCACGTGTTTCATCGCTAAAAATGCTTCGGACTGCAGCAGCGCCTTTATTTCGGCCTCGTTCATCCCGTATTTGGTTTCCTCCCGCGCGATTCTGAATTGCAACAAACACGGAATGATGCGTTCAAAGCGGCGACCTTGTTTGTCGATTTCAAGCAGAAGTTCGACCGAATCCACCGAGTGAATCAGCGAAACAAACGGCGCGATTGTCCGGACTTTGTTGCGCTGCAGATGTCCGATCATATGCCATTCGATATCGGCCGGAAGCTGCTGAGCCTTTGCCGCCATTTCCTGAGCTTTGTTCTCGCCGAAAATGCGCTGTCCGGCCTCGTAAGCTTCTTTGAGCATCGACGTGGGTTTTGTTTTGGAAACCGCCACAAGAGTTACGTCCGAAGGCAGTTGTTTTTTAAAAGCCGAAAGTCGCGTTTGAATGTCCATGCCGCTGAATTAAAGTTCGTAAATCAAAAGCCCGCTTCGGAACTTTGGTTCGATGTATGTGCTTTTCGGAGGCATGATGCGTCCGCTGTCAGCCAGTTGCCGTATTTCTGAAAACGTGGCCGGAAACAGCGCAAAAGCCACCTCGAAATCGCCTTCATCCACAAGCGACATGAGTTTTGTCAGCGGTTCCTTGCCCGGAAGATACGAAATGCGGCGGTCGTTTCTAAGATCCTGAATGCCCAGCACCGGGTGTAGCACGGTGTCGTACAGGTATTCTGCATCGGGCACGCTAAATTTTTCTTTGGGCGAAAGCGAATAAAACATTCCCTGCAAGTACATGCCGAACTGGGCGCGCTGCTCGGGTTTCCAGAGTTCGTGACCCAGGTTCGACACCGTGAAATGCGCATTGAGCCGCTCTAGAAATTCCTCGGGGCTTAACCCGTTTAAATCTTCGATGACGCGGTTATATTCGTGAATGTGCACGTCTTTTTCGGAGATTAGAAAACTCATGAAATGCCCGTGGTTCGGATTTTCTTCGGCACCGTATTCGGCCAACAGTTTTGCGGCCGATGCGCTTCGGTGATGGCCGTCGGCGATATACAAATTCGGAATCTTCTCAAACGTTTCGGCGATAAGAGCAATCTGATCCGGTTCGCTGATGCGCCAAAGCGTGTGAACTTCGCGGTTCAGACTTGTAAAATGGTACAGGGGCGATCGTTTTTTCCGGTCCGCAATCCACATTTCAAGCTCCGGATTATCGGGATAGGCGAGCAGTACCGGTTCGGTATTAAAACCCGAAATGTGCAAATAATCCTTGAACTGATCCACGCGGTATTCGAGCGTATCCTCGTGCTTTTTGATTTTGCCCGAGTGGTAATCTGCGAGCGCAACGCCGGCAACAATTCCCGTATAAGTACGTCCGGAGGATTCGAGTTCGTACAAATAGAACACGGGCTCGTCCTCCTGCTGCAGAACGCCTTCTTCCCTAAAATCGAGATATTTTGCGCGTACTTTTCCGTAGCGTTTTTCGAGATTTTCTTTTTGAATGTTCGTATAACCCGGATGCAGAATGTGCAGAAACGAAAAAGGATTGTAATCGAGTTGGGATGCGAGCTCAGCCGCCGAATACTCGTCGTAGGAGCGCGAGGTCACCAGCGCAATTTTATCGCGGGAGGGCCGCACTGCCCTGAACGGAATAATGCTGCACATGCTTATCTTTTCATAAATTGACCCGATACAGTTTCGGCTTTTTTGCTTTGGCTGTAATCGTAGAAACCTTCTCCTGATTTCACCCCGAGTTTGCCCGCGCGAACCATGTTAACGAGCAGCGGACAAGGGGCGTATTTCGGGTTTTTGAAACCTTCGTACATCACTTCGAGAATCGCCAGACATACGTCGAGCCCTATAAAATCCGCGAGCTGAAGCGGCCCCATCGGATG
>CAZTGF010000008.1:0-19133 GCA_964612955.1 uncultured Flavobacterium sp. | reverse complement strand
GAGGAGGTGTTCGTTGCCAGAATGCAGTCCTTTGGGCAGAATTCGCTCAGATTTCTGAAAATGTTGAGCTTAAGTTCAAGGTTTTCCGTCGCAGCTTCTACTACGAGAGATGCGCCTGTGACGCCGTCCTTTAAATCGGTGTATGTGATGATGCGCGAAAGGGTGGCGTCGCGTTCCTGCTCGGTCAGACTTCCTTTGGTAACCATGCGGTTCAGGTTCGAGGCAATTGTGCTCATGCCGCGTTCGATGTTCGCGTCAGAAATGTCGATGAGTTTAACCGTGAACCCGCTTTGGGCAAAAGTATGTGCAATTCCGTTCCCCATGGTTCCGGCTCCGATAACGGCAATATTCTTCATTTTTATATTATTTTTTGAAACAGTCAATGATTTGGTAAGCTACTTCGAGGGCTTTGGCGCCTTGTTCCAGCGTAACGGCCGGTTCGGTATCGCGCATAATCGCATCGGCAAACGCTTCAAGCTCGTCCAGAATCGCATTATTAGGCGAAATCTCAGGGTTTTCGAAATAAATTTGTTTTTTCACCCCTTCGGCATTTTGCAGAATCATGTCAAAATCTCCGGGTACTTCGGGCGCATTTTTCATTTTTACAACCTCAGATTTCTTCTCGAGAAAGTCGACCGAAATATAGGCGTCGCGCTGGAAAAACCTCGATTTGCGCATGTTTTTAAGCGAAATCCGGCTCGAGGTCAAATTCGCGACGCAGCCGTTTTCGAATTCGAGACGCGCGTTGGCAATGTCCGGAGTTTCCGAAATGACCGAAACGCCGCTCGCGCTGATTTTTTTAACCGGCGAATTTACGACGCTCAAAATCACATCGATATCGTGAATCATCAAATCCAGTACTACGGGAACGTCCGTGCCGCGAGGGTTGAATTCGGCAAGCCTGTGCGTTTCTATGAACATCGGATCTTTGATAGCGCCACGCGTAGCCAAAAACGCCGGGTTAAACCTTTCCACGTGTCCCACTTGTCCTTTGACATTGTGTTCGCGCGCCAGTTCAATGATTTCACGCGCTTCTTCGAGGGTGTTGGAAATCGGTTTTTCGATAAAAACGTGTTTGCCTGATTTTATCGCCACGCGCGCACATTTGTAATGAGAAAGCGTCGGCGTTACGATATCGACCACATCAACGGCGTGCAACAACATCGCAATGGTCGGAAACCGGTGGTAACCGTATTCGGCTTGAATTTTCGCGGCATAAACCTCATTCTCGTCGTAGAAACCGACAAGGTCGTATTTTTCGGATTGTTGAAGCAGTCGCAGGTGTATTTTGCCGAGGTGGCCGGCTCCCAAAACGCCAATTTTTAGCATGCGAAAGTGATTTACGACAAAAGTATGAATTAATCGCAAAGAAACCGGTTTGGGTCCGATGATTTACGCAAACGCTACGGTCGATGGTCGCTTATCGGCGCGAATTGCTATTTTTGCGGTTCATATTTGCCGAATTTTGAAAGATACTGCCAAACATCAGGGATTGCGCAACCAACTGGTGATGCAATTGCGCGAAAAAGGAATTAAGGACGAAGCCGTACTCGCTGCTATGAGCCGGATTCCGCGCCATTTGTTTCTCGATTCGGGTTTCGCAGATTTTGCGTATCAGGACAAAGCTTTCCCGATAGCGGCCGGACAAACAATCTCCCAGCCCTACACGGTTGCGTTTCAATCGGAACTTTTGCAGGTGAAACCCGGGGACAAAGTGCTCGAAATCGGAACCGGATCCGGATATCAGACGGCCGTACTCGTAGCGATGGGTGCGCGCGTTTATAGTGTGGAACGCCAGAACGAACTGTTCAAACAAACGGCGGTGTTGTTGCCAAAACTGGGCATTCGGGCAAAACATCTGTCTTTTGGCGATGGTTACAAAGGATTGCCGCTCCACGCACCGTTTGACAGCATTATCGTGACGGCCGGTGCACCCGTGATTCCCCAACCGCTGATGGCGCAGTTAAAAATCGGCGGGCGACTTGTAATCCCGTTGGGAAAGGAACACCAGATTATGACGTTACTGTTGCGCAAGAACGAGACGCAGTTCGAAAAGCACGAATTCGGCGAATTCCGGTTTGTTCCGCTGCTCGAAAATAAAAACTAAGGACGTTTGCCCATCATTTGTTTCAGGGATTCCATCTCGCGCAGTAAGCGGTTCATTGGATCCGGGGCCGCTACGCCTGTTTTTTCCGATGCCAAAGCCACAATTTCCGCTGCGTGAGGCTCATCTTTCAATAAGGTCACAATTTTTTCGGCGAGCAAATTAACGCGTAAAGGTTTGGCGTCGATACCGTACAAACCGGCCATTTCTTCCAGTTGAGTGAGCGTTGGCGGTCTTAGGCCGTTCTCGATTTTACTGACAATGGCCGCATCGGTGCGCAACAATCGCGCGGCTTCCCGCAGCGTAAAACCTTTGTCGATACGGGCCGATTTGAGCGCCTCGGCAATCATCGGAACGCTTTTTTAATCCGGTCCAGATCGCGCTTGGTATCCTGTTCTTTCAGTGATTCGCGCTTGTCATACGTTTTCTTTCCTCGGCAAAGCGCAATTTCGAGTTTGGCGATGCCCTTTTCGTTCGTAAAAAGTCGCAAAGGAACAATCGTAAGGCCTTTCTGGTCGTAAGCGCGCTGCAGGTTTTTGAGTTCGCGTTTGTTTAAAAGCAATTTCCGCTCGGATTTGGCCCGATGGTTAAAACTGCTCCCGAATGCGTATTCTTCGATGGAGGTATTTATCGCAAACAATTCCCCGTTATTAAATTCGCAGAAACTGTCGGTAATTTGTGCTTTTCCAAGCCGGATCGATTTGATTTCGGTGCCTGTGAGCACAATGCCCGCGGTGTAAGTCTCGATGATTTCGTAATCGAAGCGCGCGCGTTTGTTTAAAATGTTGACGGTTTTCTGCATGGCGCAAAGTTAAAAATTTGCCGCGGCATTCGCACTATCGGCTAAAAAGCGGGCAATGCTTTCGTTCACGTACGGAATCTGGTCGGTAGAGGTAAAATGGCCGGCGTCCGGAACCACGTCCACGGTCAGGTTCGGAAGGCTTTTCTGCGCTTTGAGGATTGCTCTTGGCGGGTTCAGCACATCGTGTTCGCCCACAAGTAAAAGCACGGGATGGTGAACTCGCTTTAATTCGCTTTTCCAGAACGGCATCATGCGCGTGAGTTGCGCTTTGCTCTTTGCGTACTTGTTTGCGACGAGAAATTGCTGTTTGTAAATCGGTTCGATGCGCCCCGGATATTTGGCGAGGACTTTAAAGGTGCGCTCCAGATTGTCGTGCGTCGGAAACAATTTAAACCTGATGGCAGGCATAATGTCAAAACCTACCATGCAGAAAACCTGAGCCGGACTCAGCAACACAATTTTATTGATGCGATCCGGCCGTTTTAAAGCCAATTGGGTTGCAATCCAGCCGCCGCGGGACACGCCGATCACGTCGGTTTTTGAAATGTCAAAGTGATTAAGCACATCTTCGTAAAAAAGAACAATGTCGCGTTTGTCCAATGGTCCCGAAAGCAGTACCGATTTGCCGGCGTCCATAATGTAATCGACAGCGTATACGCGATGGGTTTGGCTAAAACTTTTTATGTTCGGATACCACATCGTAGAAGAAGCGTCCATGCCGTGAACGAGCAGCAGCGGAGGTCCGTCTTCGGGTCCGGTCACAATAACATGGGCCGATCCAAACCGCGTGGCCACCCCGTATTGTTTGTACGGAACGTCGTAGAGTTCCAGGGTGCGATCGTAGGCCGCATAGTATCGTTTCTGGGCCGATTTTGACCGAAACAGATATGTGTCGATGCTATCCTGATTACTGGTCGCCAAGCCCGCCCCGCAGGAAGTGAGCGCGATAAATGAAATGAACAAAAACAGCGTCCGGAGAATGTTCCGCATTGATTTGGGTTTGCCCGAAAATAGCGAATTTTAACCGGTCCTAAAATACCTCAATTGCGAAACTCGTGTTAAAAACCCGTTCGGGCTCAAGCGTGATAATGCCGTCTTTAAGTGCGAGTTCTTCCGATGCGTCGACCCAGTCTGCGTGGCCCATCCAAGGCTCGATGCACAAAAACGGAGCGCCGGGTTTCTTCCACAAGCCAAGGTGAGGGAATGTATCGGCCTGAACCCGGACTTTTTTCGTGCCGTTCTTTCGCAACGTGATACGCGCATTTTTCAGATCCCGGATCACAAGCGCATCGGATTCAAAAAGCGCATCGGAGAGCGGCAGTTTACCATCGGTTAAAGCCAGGATTTCAGAGGAATGAAGCAATAAGCCATCGCCGAGTTTGTAGATTTTCAACGCATCGGGGCCGTTGAAGTCCAACGCGTAGTCGGTCAAATCGCCGTCGAGCAAAAAAGCCGGATGCGCACCGAGTGTGAACGGCATTTTACCCGTGCCCTGGTTTTGGACGCTATAGCCGACAAATAATGTGTTTGCGCTGAGTTTATAACTAATCTGCAATTCGAATTCAAATGGGTAGTGGTTCAGGGTTTCGGCATTGGCGCGTAGGTAAAATACGGCCTGATTGCCGCTCGTATGCCGCAGTTCAAAATGAGAATCGCGCGCAAAGCCGTGTCGGGGCATCTGATAGGTGAGCCCTTTGTGCGTAAAAATGTCGTTGCGCAGCGTGCCTACGACGGGGAAAAGGGTAGGGGCGTGTCTGGGCCATTCAGGACCGGCTTGCCAAATGTACTCCGTGCCCTCAGGCGATTGGAGCGAAGACAATTCGGCACCGATGTGTCTCAGGCGCGCCTTAAAACCGGAATCAGTAAGTATGGTTTCCACGAATTTCAAATTTTTAACAGAATTATTTGAGTCGTATCTCTTTTTTTTTACTTTTAGTGTCCTTAATCTTTAAGACCTACGTTTATGGATGCGAATTACGAACCCATCGAAAAAGAGGCGATAGCCAAACTACACTTTCCTCTCACAGACGTCCTGAATCAGGAGCAGGCGATTCTGAAACGAAAAACTGATCTGGAGCGTGCCCAGGCACTTGGTAATCTTGAACACGGTAAGATACGCATTTATTTCGAGGACGATCAATCGAAAAAAATGGTAGAAACTACGGTTTGGGCCGTTACAGATCAGAGCGTTATTTTAAAACAAGGTGTCGGCATTCCTATTAACCGGATTTATGCCTCGGTCTGATTATTCCAGATTAATGTTTATCGGATAATTGTAATGACAGCGAACGGGTTTTCCGTCTTTGGTGGCGGGAATCCACTCGCGGTCGAATAGTTGTACCACGCGCACTGCTTCGTCTTTTAACAAGTCAAATTCTTTTTGTTCGGCTTGTTTATCTTCCCCGGACTGATTTTCGGGAACATTTGCGGCAATCAGGTCTTTGACGCTCAGGTGCACAAACCGCACGTCCGAGATTTTTCCGTTCGTCTCCACGATGAAACTCACGAATACTTTGAGTTTTTTATTCCGGACCGACGGCAACTTTATGTTCTGACTGACAAACAGCGGCAAAGTGTACATGCCGTCCTTGATCTCTGGCTTCGAATCTACTTCCGGAGTGCGGAATACCGGCTTTGGGATTGCAGGTTCGGAAGTTTGGGCGCGCGATACCATCATCGTGCTCAGAACCATCAGAAAAAGAAGACATCGCGTCATCGTGCTTGGATTGGGTTGCTGCAAATTAAGTTAAATTCCCGAAAAGCCCAATGCGGTCTGTGTTAAATCCGCGTGTTTTTCGTTCCACAAAAAAAGTTTTGGCTGTAATCGCATCACAATTTTTATTCTCTAACTTTGAGCAAAAAGTCTCAATATGAAGAAAATTACGCTACTAGCCCTTTGCGCATTCTGGTTCCCGGTTCAGGCCCAGAACAACTGCAACTCAGCCCTTACCGCCGTGGCAGGGATAAACCAGGCCGGGATGATTACCGGAACGCAACTTCCAACTCCCGATTGTTCGGGGGACGACCCGTTTATAAATGCCGCCACTTGGTATAAATTCACTGCCACACAAACCGGTTTTGTGACAATCAGCTCGCACTTGCCCCAGAGTCAAGCCGTGGATACGCGTTTGCACGTATTCAGCGGGGTATGCGGAGAACTTACTTGTGTGGGTTTTAACGACGACGTATCGATTAACATGCCCGGTTCTCAGGTAACCTTTCCTGCCATTGCCGGGACAACCTATTATTTCGTCTGGGACGATTACTGGACCGATGAAGCATTTGCATTCACTATAGCGCAGAATATTGTTAACTGCCCGTCCGAATTGCCTTATGTGGAGGATTTTTCTGACAGTGGCATATTTGAAGCGTGCTATGCGCGCGTAGACGGAGATGGCAGCGGTCTTAGTTTCGCGCTCGGAGATGGCCCCGATCTTACCGGGGACGGCATTGAAGATAACGTAGTCCTGAATATTTTGAATCCGGGTGGCGCAAAGAACGACTGGTTGTTTTCGCCCGAATTTTTGTTTGAGCAGGGAGCCACTTATGAAATCATTGCTTTTTTCAACGTTTTCGATACTGACGGAGAGGACATTCGTTTTGTGATCGCGGACCAGCCCTCGTCTGGAGCTTCGTTTATGCAGGAAATCGGATCGTTTCCACAAACGGTTGAAGTAGGGGAGACGGAGCAGGAACTCTACGATCAGGCTTACGCACCTGTGATGCAGTTCGTTGCGCCCGCCACCGGGAACTACCGCTTTGGAATGAATGTTACTACGCCCGCACCCAACGGTTTTGCTGTGTTGTTCGGCTATTCGATCACGCAAATTATGAACACCGATTCCTGGAGCACTGCCGCGGTAAAGCTTTTCCCAAACCCGACTTCCGGAATGTTGAACCTTTCAGCTTCCCAAAACATCGATGAGGTTTCCGTTTACAATTTGCTCGGCCAGCAGATTTTCACAAAAGCAACTTCGTCCGAAACTGTTGCCATCGACGTTTCTGCACTTTCGGCCGGAACCTATCTCGTGCGCGTGCGTTCGGGACAACTTTGGAGCAATGCCAAGTTTGTGAAACAGTAAGAAGCATTTCTGTAACCGACAATAAAAAAGCCATCCGAATCAGGGATGGCTTTTTGGTTTCAGGCGTTTTAATTGTGTCGGCCTTCGTTTATTTCTTCGACCATTTTGCGGTTAAACGCGGGTAAATCCTCAGGCGTTCGGCTCGTAACAAGGCCCTGATCCACGACAACTTCACTGTCTTTCCATTGGGCTCCGGCATTTTTCAAGTCTTTACTGATGGCTTTTACCGATGTCATTTCGCGACCCGACACGACCTCTGCATCAATCAGAACCTGTGGCCCGTGGCAAATCGCGGCTACCGGCTTTTTAGCGTTGAAGAACGCGCGGACAAACTCAAGGGCTTTGTCGTTAGTGCGCAACTTATCCGGATTTATAACGCCTCCCGGAATTACAAGTGCGTCGTAATCGTCGGCATTGGCCGCATCGAGGGTTTTATCCACTTTGTATTCGTCGCCCCACTTTTTATCGGCCCAGGCTTTAATCGATCCGGATTCCGGACTTACAATTTCTGCAATCCAGCCTTGATTTTCAATCGTTTCTTTAGGAGATTTCAATTCGCTTTCCTCGAAGCCGTGTGTGGCTAAAATGGCAATTCTTTTCGACATGATTTTCTGTTTTAGAATTAATTCAATTAAAGTTACAGCTTATCGAAAGTGCGATGCCCTAATGTGGTATTAATGTTCTGCCAAAAAACGGTTAACGGTTCAAGCCGGTTGATTTCGAAACACAAGTTCGCCGTCAAAACTGTCGAGCAGCAAAATGCTTTCCGGTGCAATTTTGCCCGATAAAATCTCTTTCGACAATTTGTTCAGTACTTCACGCTGAATAAGCCGTTTGACCGGTCGCGCCCCGAACTGCGGATCGAATCCTTTTTCCGACAGATAGTCGATGGCTTCCGGCGTGGCATCGAGTGTAATGTTTTGTTGCGCGAGCAAGCGCGTCACAGCTTTGAGTTGCAATCCTACGATTTGTTTCAAATGGGCCTGACTAAGCGGCGTAAACAGGATAATTTCGTCGATGCGGTTCAGAAATTCGGGCCGAACCGTTTGGCGAAGCAGTTGAAGTACCTCGTTTCTGGCCATTTCACTCGCAGTAGCAACATCGGGAATATTGCTGAACGTTTCCTGAATCACCGAACTTCCCATATTGCTCGTCATGATGATGATCGTGTTTTTAAAATCGGCAAGGCGGCCTTTGTTGTCGGTCAGCCGGCCCTCGTCGAGCACTTGAAGCAAAACGTTAAACGTGTCCGGATGCGCTTTTTCAATTTCGTCTAAAAGCACCACAGAATACGGCTTGCGTCGCACAGCTTCGGTCAATTGCCCGCCTTCGTCATAACCCACGTATCCCGGAGGCGCACCCACAAGTCGGCTCACACTGTGGCGTTCCTGATATTCACTCATGTCAATGCGCGTCATCGCGTTTTCATCGTCGAACAAATATTCGGCGAGCGCTTTGGCAAGTTCGGTTTTTCCGACGCCCGTAGTTCCGAGGAACAGAAAGCTGCCAATGGGCTTTTTCATGTCCTGCAACCCGGCCCGGCTGCGGCGAACGGCATCGCTGATGGCTTGGATGGCTTCCTCTTGCCCCACAACGCGACGGTGCAATTCTTCCTCGAGGTGCAACAGTTTTTCGCGTTCGCCCTGCATCATTTTCGTCACGGGAACGCCTGTCCATTTGGCTACGACCTCGGCAATATCTTCACGCGTGACTTCTTCTTTGATCAGTGAAGCTCCCTGTTGTTTTTCGAGAAGTTCGTGTTGCTTCTTTTCGAGGTCGGCCTGAGCTTCCTTGATTTTTCCGTAACGTATTTCGGCTACTTTGCCGTAGTCTCCTTCGCGTTCGGCCCGTTCTGCTTCGATTTTGTACTGTTCAATGTTCGATTTTATGTGCTGGATCTGATCCACGATGTCCTTTTCCGATTTCCACAACACGTAAATGTCGTTCCGCTCTTCCTTGAGATTCGCCAGGTCGACGCTGAGAAGCTTGAGTTTGTTCTCGTCGTTTTGTCGCACCACATCGTCCGGCGCATAGGCATTTGTGGAATCCTCAATTTCGCGTTTAATCGCCTCTATTTCAATTTCGAGCTGCATGATTTTCCGGTCCAAAACATCGAGCTCTTCGGGTTTGGAATTTATCTCCATGCGCAGTTTAGACGCTGCCTCGTCCATTAGGTCGATGGCTTTATCGGGCAGAAACCGGTTTGTGATATAGCGTTGCGAAAGTTCCACAGCACCGATGAGGGCTTCGTCTTTAATGCGTACCTGATGGTGGGTTTCGTATTTCTCCTTAATGCCGCGCAGGATCGAAATGGCGTCTTCGGTGTTAGGTTCGTCTATGATGACTTTCTGAAAACGGCGTTCGAGCGCTTTGTCTTTCTCAAAGTACTTTTGGTATTCATCAAGTGTGGTCGCACCGATGGCCCGCAATTCGCCACGCGCCAATGCCGGTTTTAAGATATTGGCCGCGTCCATGGCACCTTCGCCACCGCCGGCGCCTACGAGCGTGTGAATTTCGTCTATGAACAGCACAATATCGCCTTCCGAAGTAGTTACTTCTTTCACTACGGATTTCAGCCGTTCTTCGAATTCGCCTTTGTACTTTGCTCCGGCGATGAGCGCGCCCATATCGAGCGAAAAAACAATTTTGTCCTTAAGGTTTTCGGGAACATCTCCGTCCACGATGCGGTGCGCAAGACCTTCGGCAATAGCGGTTTTTCCCACTCCGGGTTCGCCTATGAGCATAGGGTTGTTTTTGGTGCGGCGCGTAAGAATCTGCAGGACGCGTCGAATTTCATCGTCTCGCCCAATGACCGGATCGAGTTTGCCGTCCCGGGCTAGTTCGTTCAGGTTTTTCGCATATTTGCCAAGCGCGTTGTACGTTTCTTCGGCCGATGCAGAAGTGACGCGGTCGCCTTTGCGCAAGGTTTCGATGGCACTGAGCAAGTCCTTTTCGGTTACGCCCTGATCTTTTAACATCTGACCCACTTTGGAGCCGGACTGAAGAATCCCAAGCAGCAGATGCTCCACAGATACGTATTCGTCCTGCATTTTTCTCGCCTGAGCTTCTGCCTGGTTTAACGTTTTAGCCAGATCGCGCGAGAGCTGAAGTTCGCCTCCTGTAACTTTTGGAAAGCGTTCCATATTGCGCGCTATAATTTGTCTGAACAGCGCAAGGTTAACGTTGAGCTTTTTCAGCAGAAACGGCGCCACGTGTTCGTCCGCCTGAAAAATGGCTTCCATCAGGTGTTCGTTCTCCAGCTGCGGGTGGTTCATCGACTGTGCTATTTGCTGAGCCGACTGAATGACCTCCTGAGATTTGATCGTGAATTTATTAAAGTTCATGTGTTGTATTTTTGTTATGATTATTTCCTAGACCAATTGTATTATCTATTTTTGAGGGGCGTTTGTCAAGGATTGTTCCGCGCAATTGTTCAGGACTTTTTGGCGCAACAGGATTAAAAACTCAGACAAACTGTCTTAAAAACACGAACTTATGGGATTTTTCAACAATAATTTTGGCGACAAAAATTCAGGCGCGAACCGTTTTGGATGGACGCCGCTGGCAATTCGGCAAGAATGGGCCGATACCGTTACGAAAAGTCAAACCGAGCCCGTTGTGGTGTTTAAACACAGTGCCCGATGTGCCATTTCGCGTATGGCGCAAAACACGTTCGAAAAGGAATGGGATGTCTCGCAAAACACCGCGTTGTATATGCTTTCGGTGCTTGACGCCCGGGACGTTTCCAATCAAATCGCGACAGACCTCGGGGTTCGGCACGAATCTCCGCAATTGTTGCTCGTCCACAACGGAAAAGCCGTCGCATATTGGTCTCACCAGCATATCGACGCTGCCGCACTGCAACGCCGCCTCGAAATGCTTGAAGACATGGAATAAAAAAAACGCCCCTTGAGGCGTTCTGAGTTTTAACTTCTTACGGGCAGCAACTTGCTTCGGACCTCTCCAAAGCCGATGCGCACATCGTGATTCTCACAATAACCGCGCATGATTACGGTGTCGTTGTCGTTAATAAAACGGCGTTCTGAACCATCGGACATTTTTAAAGGATTTTTTCCGCCCCAGGTAAGTTCGAGCATGGAACCGAACGAATCCGGCGTTGGTCCCGAAATCGTTCCCGAACCCATGAGATCGCCTGAATTTACACGGCATCCGTTAGAGGTATGATGCGCGAGTTGCTGACTCATGCTCCAGTACATATATTTGAAATTTGAACGGGAAACGAGCGTTTCGTCTGCATTTTCCGGTTCGATAAATGCCTCTAGAACAATGTCGAAAGCGTGTTTTCCTTTATGCTGCAGGTAAGGCAGCGGCGCTGGTTGTTGTTTGGGTCCTTTGGTTCGGAATGGTTCCAAGGCATCAAGGGTGACAATCCAGGGCGAAATGGAACTCGCGAAATTCTTGGCCAGAAACGGTCCGAGCGGAACGTATTCCCACTTTTGAATATCGCGCGCACTCCAGTCGTTAAGCAAAACCAACCCGAAAATATGGTCTTCTGCTTCGTGAACCGGGATGGTTTCTCCCATAATGTTCGCATCGGTCGTAATAAAGCCCATTTCGAGCTCAAAATCAATCAGACGAGAGGGCCCGAAAACCGGCGTGGACTCTCCGTTTGGCAACGTTTGGCCCATAGGTCGGTGCACCGAAATGCCCGAAGGAACAATCGTAGAACTTCTGCCGTGATAACCCACAGGGATGTGAAGCCAGTTAGGAAGCAGCGCGTTGTCCGGATCGCGGAACATTTTACCCACGTTGGTAGCGTGTTCGCGGCTCGAATAAAAATCGGTGTAATCGCCGATGAGAACCGGGAGTTGCATTTCTACCTCGTCTATGTTGAAGATTACGGTGTCGCGGTGGTCGGCGTTGTCCCGTAGTTTTGGATTCCCGGCTTCGAAAATATCCGAAATGCGGTTGCGAACCAGTCTCCAGGTTTTTTGGCCGTCCGAAATAAAGTCGTTCAGTGTATCCTGCATGAACATATCATCGGTCAGCTCAATGCCTTCGAAATAATTCAGTTGCTGAAGCGCCCCGAGGTCTATTGCGTAGTCGCCGATTCTCGTTCCGATGGTAACTACGTGGTCTTTGGTCAGGAAAACGCCGAATGGAATATTTTGTATGGGGAAGTCGCTTCCGGGGGAAACATCGAGCCACGATTTTCTCGTGGGGTCGTTTGCTGTTATAGGCATTGCTACAGGGTTGTTTTTAAGGGTGAGGTACTGTTAAAATTGGGCAATCAAATTTAAAATTAACCTTTAGTTTACCAAACCAATTTCGTACTTTTGAGGTCACTTTAACGAAAATTTATCATATGCTTCAAGACCGCGAAATTTTTGATTTAATCATAGAGGAACAAGAGCGTCAGATTCACGGCATTGAACTGATTGCGTCTGAAAATTTTGTCAGCGACCAAGTATTAGAAGCAGCCGGATCTTGCCTGACGAATAAATACGCCGAAGGTTATCCCGGAAAACGTTATTACGGCGGCTGCGAAGTGGTAGATGTTGTAGAGCAGATTGCGATTGACCGCGCAAAAGCCCTTTTTGGAGCCGAGTATGTAAACGTACAGCCACACTCGGGGTCTCAGGCAAATACAGCCGTTTTTGCTGCTTGTCTTAAACCCGGTGACAAGATTCTCGGATTTGACCTTTCGCACGGTGGACACTTAACGCACGGTTCTCCGGTCAACTTCTCGGGCAAATTATACAACCCGGTGTTTTACGGTGTAGAGCGCGAAACGGGCCAGTTCGATTACGACAAAATACAGGAAATTGCCACGCGCGAGCAACCCAAAATGATTATCGCAGGGGCTTCGGCCTACAGCCGCGACATGGACTTTAAACGATTCCGCGAAATCGCAGACAGTGTGGGTGCATTGCTTATGGGCGATATTTCTCACCCAGCCGGACTCATTGCCAAAGGATTGCTCAACGATCCGATTCCCCATTGCCATATTGTGACAACGACGACGCATAAAACACTGCGCGGACCTAGAGGCGGGATGATCATGATGGGTAAAGACTTCGACAACCCGTGGGGCCTTACCACGCCTAAAGGCGAAATCCGAAAAATGTCTCATGTGCTGGATATGTCAGTATTCCCCGGCAATCAGGGCGGGCCGCTCATGCACATCATCGCAGCAAAAGCTGTAGCATTCGGTGAGGCGCTCAGCGATCCGTTTTTTAAATACGCGCTTCAGGTGCAGAAAAATGCCAAAGCAATGGCCGAGGCATTTATGAACAGAGGTTACGACCTGATTTCAGGCGGAACGGACAATCACATGATGCTGATCGATTTGAGAAACAAAGGAATCACTGGCAAAGAAGCCGAAAACGTGCTCGTTCAAGCCGAAATCACCGTAAATAAAAACATGGTTCCGTTCGACGACAAATCGCCGTTTGTAACATCGGGCATTCGCATAGGAACTCCGGCAATTACCACCCGCGGCCTTGTAGAATCGGACATGGAAACGATCGTAGAATTCATTGACCGCGTGCTCACGAATCGCGAAAATGCGGACATCATTGCACAAGTAGCCGATGAAGTAAATGAAATGATGAGCGACCGCGCCATTTTTGTGTATTGAAATGAGCATTTTAAAGTTGCACCTGCCCACAGATCCGCGCTGGGTTAATATCGTTGAAAAAAACATCGCCGAAATTCTGACCGACCATGCCTGGTGCGAACAGAAAGCCGCGACAAATGCAATTACGCTAATTACGATTAATTCGCATTTCCCGGACCTTGTGACCGATATGCTCCGCATTGCCCAAGAGGAAATTCAGCATTTTGAAATGGTGCACGAAATCATTAAGCGGCGCGGTTTAGTGCTGGGACGCGAACGAAAGGACGATTACGTCAATGAACTTGCGCAGTATATGAAGCGCAGTAGCGATGGCAGCCGGGAGTCCGGGTTGGTGGAGCGTTTGTTGTTTTCGGCCATGATTGAGGCGCGCAGTTGCGAACGCTTTAAAGTGCTTTCGGAAAATATCAACGATGAAGAACTTGCCGTTTTTTACCGCGACCTTATGGAAAGCGAGGCTGGCCATTACACGACATTTATAAACTACGCCCGAAAATACGGAGGCAACATTGATGTAAAGGCGCGTTGGGAAGCGTGGCTCGCATTTGAAGCGAGTGTTATTGCGCGCTACGGAAAACGCGAAACGGTTCACGGATGAATTCGGAACAACCACAAATTAAGGAGGCGACCCGGGCAGCATTGTCGGAGGTCGCCTCTCTTGCTTTCCGCATCTGGCCCGATGCGTACCGAAACATTTTATCGCAGGCGCAAATTCAGTATATGTTGCGCAACATGTACGACCTGGAAGTGCTGTCGCAACAATTTGATGCGGGCCATAAATTCCTGTTCATCGCCAATCGCGGAACAAATTGCGGGTTTGCGGCTTTCGAACTTCGGGGGCACGCATCGGCCCGCTTGCACAAACTTTACGTGTTGCCATCGGAACATCGAAGAGGATTTGGAAACCTGTTGTTACAAGCCGTAGAACGGAGCGCTGCACAGAATGGCGTACGCTCGATGACGTTGAATGTAAACCGCTACAATCCGGCAATAGCCTTTTACCGGAAGTGCGGCTACGAAATTGTGGAAATGATCGACATCGCAATAGGAAACGGTTATTTGATGGAAGATTACGTGATGAAAAAGCAGATTTTTAATGAAGATTCTACCAATCAAACGAGCGACGCTGTAAAATAAAATCCCCGATATTTTCCGGTCTTTGTATAGCTATAAGAAAGAGAGATTTTATGGAAACCCATTATACAAACGGTGTCAAAATCCGCGTTGACGGCATCGTGGAACAGGCGCCCAAACAATGCCGCCACGCGTTTCGCCAGGCCATTGTAGATACCGTTGTGCGTTTGGTGCGCACCCGGGACGTTGAAGTGGAATACGTGCTCTACAAACCCGATCTGGCGCCCGCACAACCCGACGTAGTCTGTGACCGTGTTTTCCTCAGTTTTGCCGTGAATGACAAAGTGATGAACCATTTTAAGCAGTTCGGCTCCGCAAACCTCGTCGCTGCGTTCGCCGAAGTATTCGAATCGGTGACCCACCGGCCGTTAAACCTGTCCGCTTCAGACGAAAGAAGCGCGGCATTCACGAGTAAATGGATAGGATTTGCCGGTTAGCATTGGACGGCCTTCATTTAACAGCCGTTCACGCTCAATGATTTGCGAAAAAAGTGAAAAAAATGCATGTCAACGTTTGCATTTATGGGTTTATGCCCTATATTTGCACCCGAATTAAGGCCTCGTGGCGCAACTGAATAGCGCATCTGATTACGGCTCAGAAGGTTACTGGTTTGAATCCAGTCGAGGTCACAGAAGCGAAAACAGAAAAGTACATACTTGGACGTTTTCGCTTTTTTATTTTGCGAAAACGGTACGGTCTGATTCGCGTTTATACAGGTTCAGCGTGAAAATCTTATTCGGAGCAAAGCTGAAAACGGATTGCGTAAATTCGCGGGTGCAGTTATAATTTTGAGAGGAACCGCGTCAAAACTATATGTTTTCCGAAATGACAAGGAACGCCACACGCCAACGCGGAAGGCGAGGATAACGACACGTATTTGTACAGCTGTGGGGGAAAGCACGTTTCTATCTAACAATCGAAAATTTTATGTCCGGACTCAGGCGTTTATTCAATACCCGAAATTTACCCACATGGCTGGTAACTTTGAACATTTTCAACGCAGCGTTTTCCGTAGTTTGCTGGCCGTTTGTAGTTTTTATGGCGATGGTTGCTTTTTCGGCGCCTCACATCCAGGCGAGACCGGTTACCGGAACATCTGAAAGCGCTGATGTCGCAGCGTTTTTTGCCATTGTTCTTTATCCGGTTTACCTGGTTTTATTAATGTTGTTCAACTTTAATTATTACCGCAAATACAAGAAAATTGTGATTCTGCTTTCAGTACTTCCGTTGCTGGTAGCCCTGGTTTTGGCGCTTTATTATATCTACTGGATTTGACACTTCGACCCGAATTCCAATTGAACTTTTGATTTCAACCTTAGCTACCGGCTTGCAAACGATGCAAAAATGTGCGCCAGCGAACTCACTTCTGTCAAACGTGATTTTTGCGGAATGTAGGACTGCGCGCCGATGCTGCGTTAGGGGGTGCAGCCAGATGCCGTGCATAGGCGGAACACCCGACGCGGCCCGATGAATTCACTTGTGACGCCTGCACGATCAAAGGCCGCGGAACGCCCCAATCAAACCACATACGGCCGTGCCCGCCCTAAGGTAAATTTACACTTCAACCGCGAATCCCCGCTCCATAAATTCCGCAAAAAACCTAAAAATCCGGACACTGTTTTTTAAAGGATTCCACGTCCAGACTCTTATCGCCCTTTTCGCGGGCCATTTTAAGATCCTCGCAACCAGACACCGCGTAATGCTTTCCTGTGCGCAATTTACTCAAACCGCGAAACAAAAAATTATCAGAACCCGCAGACCCAAGTGCAATCGCCCTGTTAAAATCACCAATTGCCGCCATATGCAGATGCGCAAAATAATACGCCATAGCCCGCTCGGTGTAAAGTTCAGCCTGCTCCGGGTTAGCCTGAATGCGTCGCGAAAGCATTGCAATTGCCTTGCGCGAAGTTTGCAACTGCGCCTCACTTGGCGGATTATTCATGTTCACAGACACGCTGAGCGGAATATTTTCGGGTTGCTGCGCCTGGACCGCGAGCGAAAAAAACAGCAGCACCAACAAAAAAGAATGTCTCATTTCGGGTATATTTAACGCGCAATATACATTTTTTATCAGGGCGTTCCGCGCATCGGCTGTTTTTCGATACAACAGCATTCCAGGCGCGTCGGGCTTTACGCAGTACGCGGTACCTGCTGCAATCCCTAACGCAAAAATCCGCGCTGAATCACTGCAAACGCAGCCGTTGCTCCAGCTGAAAAACATACACGAGAATAAGTGCCGCGACAACGCCAATGCCGCCCATAACGGCCCAGTTTACCGCGTATCCGGCCGCCGCAATAATTTCCATTCCCGTTTTTGAACTCAGAATGTGGGCAAGGCTGAAACTCATCGTATAAAAACCCATGTAATTACCTTCCTGTCCGCGCGGCGCCCGGTTCATAACAAACGCATTCGAAAACGGAAACGCAAAAATTTCCCCGAACGTCAAAAACAAAATATTAATCACCAGAATGCCGGCCCAAACATCGATCAGCAGCGCAAAAAACGCTAGGGACATGCAAACCGCGCCCATAAACACAAGTTTGATTTTTGACTGTTTAACGCGCTCAAAATAACTTACAATCGGCATTTCGCAAAAGAAAACCAGCAACCCGTTCAGCGTCATCAGCAATCCGGTTTCGAATTCTGTAAGGCCGTACTTCTCTTTGTGGTAAAGCGGCAGCGTGCTGAATAATTGAAAAAACACCATTGCCGTAGCAAAACTCACAAACAAAAACATCCAGAAAACGCGGTCGCGGTACACCGAGGTTGGCGCCACCCCACGTGTGGCCGCATCGGTGGGAACTTCGCGTTTACGCTCCTTAACGAGCAGTGCAAAAATCAGAATCGACAGCATGCAGCTCAAGCCATCGGCCCAGAACAAACCGTAATAGCCAATTCCCATAATGATGAGTCCGCCCATCGCAGGCCCCGCAGCAAACCCGAGATTCACCGCAAGTCGTACCAACGTAAGTGCGCGCGTGCGGTTCTCCGGTTTGGCATAAACGCTAAGCGATACGAACATCGCCGGCCGGAACATATCGGCCACGGTCATAATGCCGAACATGGCCGCACAAAGGCCGTAAAACGAGGTCACAAACTGAAGCGTAAAAAACAACACTCCGCTCGTAAACAGGCTAAAGACCATGATTTTATAAAACCCAATCTTATCTGTAAGTTTTCCGCCGAGCCACGAACCCAGCATGGAACCACAGCCAAAACAAACCATAATCCACCCAATCTGGCTGTACGAAAAACCTAAATCTTCTTTGAGGTATTTGGATAAAAACGGCAACACCATGGTTCCCGCCCGGTTGATAAATGTAATCGCGGCGAGAATCCACACCTCCCGCGAAAATCCGCGGAAGTTCTGAAAATAGCGTTGAATGGCAGTGCGTAACATTTGGCGCAAAAGTACGAACGGGGCGGCGTTTTTTGGGTTATTTTTGCAATTTAAAACGCAAACGATCTGTGAATTGGTTTGACTTGCATACTCACGGTGCGGTTAAAGCGCCTCTCGGCATCCGGAATTGCTTTGCGCACGAACCGGCAATGGCCGAATGGCATTCTGTGGGTTTGCATCCGATGTACATTGCAGAAGATTGGCCACGGGCGTTAGAAATCGTCTCAGCGCGCGCATCAGACCAGAATTGTCTGGCCGTTGGCGAATGCGGTTTAGACCACCGCGTGGAGGTTCCTCTTGAGTTGCAGCGCCGCGTTTTTGAAGCGCATTTAGACATCGCCGAACGCGTGAACAAACCCGTTATCGTACATTGCGTGCGCGCTTTTGATACGCTTTTGGAGGTGAAAAAAAACATTGAGCCCAAAGTTCCGCTCATCATACACGGTTTTTCAAAACATCCGAATCTTGCGGCCCAAATGACAGACGCAGGATTTTATCTGAGCTTTGGATCGGCCTTGTTGCGAAACCCGGATTTGGTCGCAGCGGTTTCCGCGGGCCGTTTTTTTCTAGAAACCGACGGACAAGATATTTCCATAAGTTCTGTTTACGAAGCAGCGGCCGCCGCAAAAGGCGTGACAACCGAGGAAATCCTCGGGCAAATCGCGCAGAATTTTGAGAAAGTTTTTAACCGAAAATACCCAAATACAATACACTAAATGGCAAAATGGAAAGAAAGGGCTCAGATTTTATTTAAGCCCGAGGGCATGAAACAACTTGAAAACAGCAACGTACTCATCGTAGGCCTCGGAGGCGTAGGATCGTTTGCAGCAGAGTTCATTGCGCGAGCCGGCGTAGGAAAAATGACGATTGTAGACGGAGACGTTGTAGACATTACCAACATCAACAGGCAACTTCCGGCCTTGCACTCCACAATCGGTCAATCTAAAGCAGCGCTTATGGAATCCCGACTTATGGACATTAACCCCGAACTACAGCTCACCACCGTAGCCGA
>CAZTGF010000007.1:0-44312 GCA_964612955.1 uncultured Flavobacterium sp. | reverse complement strand
TTCGCGTTCTGTTATTTCTTTCATGTCTAAAGGCGTTTGAGAGTTTTGGCAACTTGGAACCGCTGCCCAAACCAGTAAAATTAAGTATTTAAGTTTCATTTTTTATAAAAGTTGTCAATTCGCGGATTACAGTTTTGTCGCCGAGAATTTTGCGGTGGCCCAATCCGGAGGTAAGCCGCAGTTTTCCACGTTTGAGATGCTTGTGAATGTTCTCTCCGGCCCTGGGTGGCACTTCAACATCGTCCTGATCGTGAATGACAAAAACGGGAATGTCAATCTGAAGTGCGGCACGCCATCCCGAAAAATCGTCCATTTTCAGTCCGGCGAACCGGCTTTCAAAGTACGCTTCTAGCTTTTGGACGTATCGTTTATTCACGCGCATTCTGGCAATGAATGCGGCTGTCACCTCGGGGATTTTGTCGCCACTGCCAATGATTACAGCATTTTTTGCCTGAACTCCTTCGGCCAGACTGTTTAATACGGCCAGACCACCGAGGGAGTGCCCTACCATCGACTCGAACGGACCATAACGTTTTTCGAGATCCTGAATGCACGTGATAAATTCAGAAAGCAGCGTCGTCTGCCCGGGGGATTGCCCGTGAGCAGGCGCGTCAAAACTGAGCACATGATAGCCGGATTCGAGCAGTGCGTCTGCAATTTTAACAAGCTGCGTGCCCCGTCCGGACCATCCGTGAACCAGAAGCACTGTTGGGCCAGGCGGTCCGTAATCGTAAACCTCAATGGATTTTCCCAACGCTTTTACAAAATACTGGCTTCGTTTGGCTGTGTCGAACATTCCGAGTTCGCGCTTTGGCATCTTATGGCGGATGGGTGTCGCAAAAACACGGGCCAGAAATCGAACGAGCATGGCCGGGGCTGTGTTTTCGAGCAGTTTTGCCGTAAACAATATTGCGCGCGGTATCTCGGGCCCGGACTTCTTTTTAGTTTTCGTCACGGTGCAATTTTTCTGCAATTTAAACTTATCGGCCCGTTTGACGTCACAAAAATCCGATAAAATCCGACGCAGTTCAAATCGGGAACCCTGCGAAATTTTTATATAAAACACGGGATTGGTATAAGTACAAATTCTTAAAACATCTTATTTTTACGGTGTTTAAATGTGATTCGTTATGAAGAAAAATATCACCATTCTGCTGGCCGGACTTGCGATTGTGGCGTGTACGACCAAAAATCCGTTTACGGGAAAAAACAATTTGAACTTTGTTTCAAACGCTGAATTATTCCCCGCTGCGTTTCAGCAGTATGACGCTTTTCTTAAGGAAAATAAGGTAGTAACCGGAACAGCCGATGCGCGACTTGTCGAAAAAGTCGGTAATAACATTCGGCAGGCGGCGGAACAATATCTGACGGCAAACGGTTATAAGGATTACCTGAACGGTTACCAATGGGAGTATAAACTTGTACAGGACAACGCGGCCAACGCTTGGTGTTTGCCCGGCGGTAAAATTGTCGTTTATACGGGAATTTTGCCGATAACCAAAGACGAACACGGACTGGCTACAGTTATGGGACACGAGGTAGCGCACGCCCTGGCGGATCACGGAGCCCAACGGATGACTGCTTCCCAACTCCAACAGTTAGGAGCCGTGGGAGTACAACTTGCCGCCGGGGAAAGCGAGCAGCGTCAACAAGCTTGGCAACAATATTACGGTATAGGGTCAAACGTATTGGGAATGCTGCCGTTTAGCCGAAAGCACGAAAACGAAGCAGACGCTATCGGACTCACTTTGATGGCCATCGCCGGTTACAACCCGGACAGGGCTCTTGAATTTTGGACCCGAATGAGCCAGCAGGCGGGTGGAGCAGCGCCGCCGGAACTGCTTAGTACGCACCCGGCAGACCAGACCCGCGTTAAGAATATTAAGTCATCGCTGCCAAAAGCAAAGGAAGAAGCAAGAAAATTCGGTAAGAGTTATTAAAATTTTTATCTTCGGGCTGTCTCAAACAGAGGCAGCTTTTTTATATGAGCCAACTACAAAAGGGCGACAAAAAACTTCTGAATGCGTGGGCGTTTTACGACTGGGCAAACTCCGTTTACACGCTGACGATTGCCACCGCAATTTTCCCCATATTCTATGCGTCCCTATTTACGGCCGATAATCCCTATGTGGATTTTATGGGCTTTTCGTTCAAAAACTCGGCACTGATTAGTTTTGTGACGGCGAGTGCTTTTTTGACCGTAGCCCTGCTTTCTCCGTTATTGTCGGGCGTAGCGGATTTTGTAGGAAACAAAAAATTCTTCCTCAAATTCTTTTGTTATCTCGGGGCGCTGAGTTGCATTGGGTTGTACTGGTTCTCGATCGAACATCTCGGGTGGAGTTTGCTCTGTTACTTTATGGGACTTATCGGATTTTGGGGGAGTCTCGTGTTTTACAACTCTTACTTGCCCGATATCGCATTTCCCGAACAACAGGACGCAATCAGCGCTAAAGGCTATTCGCTCGGCTATATCGGCAGTGTGATTTTGCTCTGCGCGAATCTGGCGATGGTACTTCTTGCCGATCGCTTGGGAATTACACCGGAACAAGGCATGAGGTACGCGTTCATCAGTGTCGGAATATGGTGGATCGGATTTAGTCAGTATACGTATTACTATTTGCCGAAAGGCGTTTCCAACGGTCACCGTGTAACCTCGCGGGTGTTCTTAAACGGGTTCCGCGAACTTCGCAAAGTAAGCCGCCAGCTTAGTGAATATGTCGCATTGCGTCGGTTTCTGAATAGCTTTTTTGTTTACAGTATGGCCGTTCAGACGGTAATGCTGATCGCAACGTATTTCGGTGCTCAGGAAATCCGATGGGAAAGTGCCGAACAAAGCACAATTGGGCTTATCGTGTGCATTTTACTGATACAGCTCGTCGCAGTCGCAGGGGCACAACTCACGGCGCGGTCATCGGCCCGGTTCGGAAATATTCCCGTGCTGATTTGCCTCAATATCATGTGGCTGGGCATTTGCATCGGCGCGTATTTTATTTCCACACCCCAACATTTCTACGGCATGGCAGTGCTCGTTGGGCTCGTGATGGGCGGTATTCAAAGCTTGTCGCGCTCAACCTATTCCAAATTGCTTCCTCCAACGCAGGACACGGCCTCGTTTTTTAGTTTCTACGACGTTTCGGAAAAAATCGGGATTGTGATTGGCATGCTCGTTTACGGACTTATCGACCAGATTACGGGAAGCCCAAGGTCCGCCATCGTTTTTCTGGCCGTTTTTTTCAGCATCGGCATTGTATTGCTTTACCGCGTGCCCAGAAATCAAACTACCTGATTCGCGGATGAGGATTGCTGCTGTTCGCGTTTTTCGATCTCGCGGAGTACATTTTCGAGAAAAGCGATTTGTCGTTTGAGGTTCGATACGAGCGCCGCTATCAGCGTTTTACTTTCTCCTTTGGCGGCAAGTTGGGCTTTAATGCTGTCGTATTCGCGGTCCATTTCCTGAAGTTCAAACAGGGCCTGAGCAATCAACGGCGCATTTTCCGGCGTATTTTTGCTCTTTACCCGCGAGAGTTCATATTGCAAGGCGGCGGTAAAAATGGAATCGGTTTGTCTCAGTTCTGCCGATAAACGGTCTTCGGTCCGATGTTCAAACCGGTAATGCCCGAGAGCTACGAGCGCAAAAAGCACGAACATCGCGGCTGCCACCCCAATCGTCTGTCGTGGAATGCTGCGTTTTTTTAAGGGACGGAGTCGTTTCGAAAACCTTAGTTCGTGGCCGGTTGGTGGCTCGGCGCGGTTCCATTGGCGTTCGGTGTTGTAAAACAAGGCGTCAAGGTCATTGTGCGGGTTCATGGCCAAATATTTTTTTTCTTAAACTGTCTTTTGCGCGGCTCAGAAGCGTGCGGCTGTTGCTGTAGCTGATGTCCAGAATTTGCGAAATTTCGTCGTGGTCAAATCCTTCGATATAGTGAAGCGTGAGTACGAGCCGGTGATTGTCGCGCAGGGTGTTAATCGCATTTAAAAGCGCCGTATCGTTCAGGTCCGATGCCCGGACGGCGTAAAGTTCCTCTTCGGGCGGTTCGGCGGAAATTTCCGGGAGCCAGTCCATCGGCATGCGTTTCGACTTTTTATAAAAATCGATGCTGTGGTTAATCACGATGCGCTTGAGCCACGCCCCAAAAGCCACTTCTGAACGGTAATCTTCTAGCTTGGTAAATGCTTTCAGAAACCCTTCCTGCATCACGTCTTCGGCAAAATGAACGTCTTTGACGATGCGCAGCGCCGTGTTGTACATCGCGCCGGAATAGCGTCGGTACAATTCGTTTTGAGCCGTGATATGACCCGCCCGGCAGTATTCGATCAACGTGTCAATAGGTAGGGCACTCGGCTTCAATCCTGTATTTTTGTGCAAGTACGGCAAATCCTTACAATTGTTACAGTCGGCTCAAAAAAAATGTGCGTTTTGCGACTGCGGTTTCATATATTTGGAAAAATTTAACTTTATGAAATTACGTTCACTCGCCGCAACTTTGATCGTAGGAATGCTTGCACTAACAGGAGTTTCATGCGATTACGAGCCCATTGATCCCGCTGTAAGCATTGCACCTCAAAATCCCGGAGGTCCGGATAATCCTGGCGACCCCGGCAATCCCGGAGCACCGTCTGAAGGAGATTACTGGCCGGCTGCGCTCAACAATACGTGGAATTACGTCAGAGGCGCTGAAAATTTTCAATTGAAAATCATATCGATCAACGCCATTAACGGACATACCTATTATACGTTCAACGAACAATTGGGAACGGGTTCAAGTGGCATGAGCGCTTCCGCCGTGACGCGCATGCGCAAGTCCGGAGGCGATTATTACGAAAAACTCGACGACGTTACGATTCAACCTGTCGGGCCGTTTCCGGGTGGCACGATGACGGGCTGGGAGGCGATCACGCTTAAAGACAACGTCGGTGTGGGAAGTACGTGGAGCCACAACATCACGCAGACAACCTCTTATAATGATCCCATTATTCCCACATTGACGACGAATCTCAGCATTTCGGGTAAAATTCTCGAAAAAGGAGCCACCGCCACAGTTCAAGGGCAGACTTACGAAAACGTCATTAAAGTTGAAATTTCGATTACAATGACCATGGCAGGCGTTCCTGCAGGGCCGGCCGCTGTAACAAATTATTGGTTCGCCAAAGATGTGGGCCCGATAAAGGCCGTGACTCAGGAGACGGGGGGCGAAACCTATACAACGGAACTTGTCAGCTACAGTCTGAACTAAGGCCAACGACCGTTTAACCTTATAACCCGGCGTTTTGTCCGGGTTTTTTTATGCTCAAAAAGGGCCGGTTAGTATGTGCCGAATAAATTCGCATTACGTCGATTTTGTTGGATTCAGAGGCCTAGTTGTCCTATATTTGCTATCCGGTTTGTTCCAGACCGACCCAAAATACCATCTATGTCACATCAAAATATTCTGAGTTTCGATAATTTGTCTGTACAGGAATTTGATTCAGATGCCGAACTGATTCCGCTCATGACTCCGGAGGATGAGGAAGAAATGAACCGCGAGGCACTGCCCGAATCTCTTCCGATTTTGCCGCTGCGCAATACCGTTTTATTCCCGGGCGTCGTGATTCCAATTTCGGCCGGGCGCGACAAATCAATCAAACTGATTAACGACGCAAACGCCGGTAACCGCATTATTGGCGTGGTGGCTCAAAAGAACGAAGACGTCGAAGATCCTACAAAAAACGACGTATACCGTGTTGGAACCGTGGCGCAGATCTTGCGCGTTTTAAAAATGCCCGATGGCAACGTCACCGTGATTCTGCAAGGCAAAAAGCGTTTCGAGATCGATGCCGTTACGTCCGAAAGCCCGTATATGCGCGCCCAGATTAAGGAAGTAGACGAGCGGCGTCCCGGAACACACGACACCGAATTTTTTGCGATTGTCGAGTCTATTAAGGAACTCGCGATCCAGATTGTAAAGGAAAGTCCGAACATTCCGTCCGAGGCCATATTCGCGATTAAAAACATCGAAAGCCATTCGTTCCTGATCAACTTCGTGTCTTCGAACATGAACCTCCCCGTGCACGAAAAGCAAGGATTGTTGGAGGTAAACGTGCTTAAACAGCGCGCCCTCGAAACACTCAAATACATGAACGTCGAGTTCCAGAAGCTCGAACTTAAAAACAACATTCAGTCAAAGGTGCGGTTCGATCTGGACCAGCAACAGCGCGAGTATTTTCTGCACCAGCAGATGAAAACCATTCAGGAAGAACTCGGCGGCGTTTCTTACGAACAGGAATTCGAGGAAATGCGTCAAAAAGCCAAGCAAAAGAAATGGGACGAAAAATGCGCAAAACACTTCGACAAGGAACTGCTCAAGCTGCAGCGCATGAACCCTCAGGCGCCGGATTTCGGCATTCAACGCAGTTATCTCGAACTCGTACTCGAATTGCCGTGGAACGAGTTTTCGAAAGATAATTTTGATTTGAAACGCGCTCAGAAAATTCTCGACCGCGAACATTTCGGGCTCGAAGATGTAAAAAAACGCGTCATTGAATATTTGGCGGTTTTAAAATTGCGCGCCGATATGAAGTCGCCGATTATTTGCCTGACCGGGCCTCCGGGCGTCGGGAAAACTTCCATAGGAAAATCCATTGCCGAGGCGTTAGGGCGCGAATACGTGCGCATTTCTCTTGGCGGATTGCGCGATGAGGCAGAAATCCGCGGCCACCGAAAAACCTATATCGGTGCAATGCCGGGCCGGATTATTCAAAGTCTGAAAAAAGCGGGAACCTCGAATCCGGTGTTTGTGCTCGACGAAATCGACAAACTGTCGAACAGCCATCAGGGCGATCCGTCATCGGCCCTATTGGAAGTTCTCGATCCGGAGCAAAACAACAGTTTCTACGACAATTTCCTCGAGATGGGTTACGATTTGTCAAAAGTGCTGTTCATTGCCACATCGAACAACCTGAGCGCCATTCAACCGGCGCTGAGAGACCGTATGGAAATCATTCGCATGAGTGGCTACACAATCGAAGAAAAAGTCGAGATAGCGCGCCAGCACCTTTGGCCCAAGCAAATCCGCGAACACGGGCTCCAGCCTAAAGATTTGACGATCGGCAAAAAGCAACTCGAGAAAATCATCGAAGGATATACGCGAGAATCAGGCGTGCGCGGCTTGGACACGAAAATTGCTCAAGTGGTCCGATATGCCGCAAAATCGGTGGCGATGGAAGAGGAATACAACAAAAAAGTCACCGATGACGATCTTGTAGAAATTCTCGGCGTTCCAAGAATGGCGCGCGATAAATACGAATCAAACGACGTGGCGGGCGTTGTGACTGGCTTGGCATGGACCTCTGTTGGCGGCGACATTCTATTTATCGAATCGCTGATTTCCAAAGGAAAAGGAAGTTTAACCTTGACCGGAAATTTAGGAACGGTGATGAAGGAATCCGCGACGATTGCGCTCGAATACATCAAAGCGAACGCAGAGTTTCTGGGACTGGATCCCGAGGTGATTTCGCGCCACAACATGCATGTTCACATTCCGGAAGGCGCCACTCCAAAGGACGGCCCCAGTGCGGGAATTGCAATGCTTACTTCGCTCGTGTCGCTGTTAACGCAAAAGCGCGTGAAGAAACACCTGGCTATGACCGGAGAAATTACGCTTCGCGGCAAAGTGCTTCCCGTGGGCGGCATCAAAGAGAAAATTCTTGCGGCCAAACGCGCGAACATCAAAGAGATTGTCATGAGCGCCGAGAACAAACCGGACGTGGAAGAAATCAATGCCGAATACCTGCGCGGATTAACGTTTCACTATGTTAAGGAAATGAGCGAAGTGCTTCAGATTGCGTTGACCGACCAACCCGTAAAGAACGCCAAGGCACTTTAGTGCTATAGTTGCTGCGGCAGAAAATATTATCTTCGCCCCGGCGTTATACATGGGAATGTTTCAAAAAAATTGGCATAAGCTGCTGCTCTCTGCGGTTCTGTTTACAGGCTTCGCTTCTCACGCACAAGTGGGCGGGCGGGGTGTTTACCAGTTTTTGAACCTTATGGCATCGCCGCGTCAGGCTGCTTTAGGCGGAAAGGTCATTACGATTTACGACCACGACGTCAATACGGCCCATTTTAATCCGGCTACGATTAATCCGGACATGGACAATAAGCTCGCGCTGAATTACGGCAGTTATTTCGGCGAAGTCACTTACGGAACCGCCTCGTATGCTTACGTTTACGACCGTCATCTGCAAACGCTTCAGGCCGGCGTGAACTACGTAAACTACGGCACTTTCGAAGGTTATGACGAAAACGGACTGCGGACGAACGATTTTACGGGTAGCGAAATGTCGCTCTCGGTAGGTTATGCTTACAACATTCCGTTTAGCGATGTGCATCTTGGAGCGAGTCTAAAACTCATTTCCTCATCGCTCGAAACGTATCACTCTTTTGGCGCAGCACTAGACATCGGCGCGATTTACATCGACCACGACAACGACATAAATTACGCCGTAAGTTTGCGCAACATCGGCACGCAGATTACGACTTATGCCGGCGATACTGAACCTTTGCCGTTTGAGATTATCGCGGGCATTTCTCAGGAAGTCGAAAATGTTCCGATCCGATGGCATTTAACGCTCGAGAACCTGCAGCAGTGGAATGTCTCTTTTTCGAATCCCGCACGGGCCGAACAAAGCATCGACGGTGGCAGCCAGCCCGAAAAGGTGTCGTTTTTCAACAATGCGCTTCGCCACGTGATTGTCGGAGCCGAACTGTTTCCTCAAAAAGGCTTTAATTTGCGCGTGGGTTACAATTTTCGCCGGGGCGAGGAAATGCGTATTTTAGAACAGCGCGCTTTCTCGGGGCTTTCGGCAGGAATCGGACTTAAAATAAACCGCCTGCGATTTAACTATTCCTATTCGCGGTATTCGCTTGCGGCACACACGAGTCTGTTCGGGCTCACGATTAATCTAGGAGATGAAGAATAAAATTACAATCGCCATCGACGGCCATTCCTCTACGGGGAAAAGTACGCTGGCCAGGCAGTTGGCTCAGGCGCTGAATTATGTTTATGTGGACAGCGGGGCCATGTACCGGGCGGTAACCTTATTTGCGATGAAAGAAGGCATCATCGGGCCGGAATTTTTTAAGACCGATGAACTCCTCGAAAAATTAAATGAGATTCGTCTCGACTTCGTGTATAATCCCGAACTCGGTTTTGCAGAAATGTTTCTGAACGGCATTAACGTGGAGCGCGAAATCCGTTCGATAGAAGTTTCGGGTTTTGTGAGTAAAATTGCCGCAGTTTCGGCTGTTAGAAGTTTGCTCGTCGCGCAACAGCAAAGACTCGGAGCCGAAAAAGGCGTGGTTATGGACGGCCGCGACATAGGAACCGTGGTATTTCCAAACGCCGAGCTCAAGATTTTCATGACCGCATCGGCCCAAACGCGAGCGCAAAGGCGTTACGAAGAACTGCGCGCTCAAGGGCAACCGGCTACTTATGAAGCAGTGTTGCAAAATGTACAACAACGCGATTTCATCGATTCGACCCGCGAAGATTCTCCGCTAAAAATGGCCGGGGACGCCGTGGAAATTGACAATTCAAACCTGACCAAACAGGAACAGTTTGATCAAGTGCTGCAACTCGTTCAACAGAAATTGGGCTGACAAATGCCCGAAATCCAATTATTATAGTAGATTTACGCGCGTTTTCACCAAGCAAACCCATGAATATAAAATTACGACTCACGTTAATGAGCTTCCTCCAATTTTTTGTCTGGGGGGCCTGGCTCATTACAATTGCAACCTATTTTTTCAACAGTCCGATGGCCGCCGGGGAAAATGCCGGAGCCAAATTCGGGGCGATTTTTTCCACGCTCGCACTTTCGTCTCTGTTCATGCCCGCGCTTACGGGAATCATTGCCGATAAATGGGTCGATGCCGAGAAATTGTACGGCACGCTGCACATTTTATACGGTATTGTACTGTTTTATGTGCCGTTTGTAACCGATGCCGACACGCTGTATTACGTTATGTTTGCGGCGATGATTTTCTATATGCCTACGATTTCCCTTTCGAACTCTATCGCATATACGATCTTAAAAGACGCCCAATACGACGTCGTTAAAGTATTTCCGCCAATCCGCGTTTGGGGAACCATCGGGTTTATTGCAGCCATGTGGATTACGAACATCAGCGGAAGCAAGGCCACCACCGACCAGTTTGTCATTGCCGGAGTGGCTGCCGTAGCGCTAGGACTTTTTTCGTTTACGCTTCCCAAATGTCCGCCTCAGAAGTCGATTAACAAGGGCGCCGGATTCGCAGAACAAATGGGTTTACAGGCGTTTAAGCTGTTTGGCGATTACAAAATGGCGCTGTTTTTTCTGTTTTCGATGTTGCTCGGGGGCGCGCTCCAACTTACGAATATGTACGGTGACACGTTCCTCGATGACTTTAAGTTCGATCCGCAGTACGGTCCCGAATCTTTTGTCGTGAAATATTCTACGATTATCATGTCGATTTCGCAGATTTCAGAGACGGTGTTTATTCTTACGATTCCGTTCTTTTTAAAGCGCTTTGGAATTAAAAATGTCATGCTGTTCTCTATGCTGGCCTGGGTGCTTCGTTTTGCGCTGTTCGCTTACGGAGATCCTGCCGAAAACCTCTGGATGATTATCGTTTCCTGCGTGGTGTACGGGATGGCGTTCGATTTCTTCAACATTTCCGGCTCGTTATTCGTCGAAACCACGACGGACTCAAAAATACGATCAAGCGCTCAGGGACTGTTTATGATGATGACTAACGGCGTGGGTGCATTTTTGGGAAGCATCATCAGCGGTTGGGCCATCGACCGTTACTTTACGTTGCCGGGCGGCGGAAAAATGTGGCACGAGATCTGGCTTAGTTTTGCGCTTTACGCCCTTGTTGTCGCCATAGCGTTTGCCGTCCTGTTCAAACACAAGCATCAACCCGAACACGTCGCATCCGTCACCCATTAACGCTTCATCGCGAAATGTCCGCGCAACTCCTGCCCGTTCGCGCGAATGACCAAAAACCAGTAATCGGTTGAAGGCAGCGCATGCCCGTTGTAGCGACCGTCCCAGCCCGGGCTCAGGGCATCAAATCCCGTGATGAGTTTTCCGTATCGGTCAAAAATATAAGTGTACAGGCCGGGTTCCAGTGGGGCGTGCTTCACTTGCCAATAGTCGTTGATGCCATCTCCGTTTGGCGTGAAGAATCTAGGATAATTAAGCAGATAAGTGTCGATGCTGTCTTGATAACAGCCGTATAGATCGCGGACGTAAATCGTGTAGGCGCCGGGCAGCAGATTCCCGAAATGATTTGATTCCTGAAAGTGGATGCCGTCAATCGAGTATAAATACGGTCCGTCATCGCTCATTTTAACCGAGATGCTGTTGCGGTCGTCTGTCCAATCATCGGGGCTAACGGCTGTGATCTGAGGAATAGGCACGGGTTCCACGACAAAATCATAGCGTTGCACGCACGGTCCTTCGGGAAAATTCTTCACAACTTCGAGCCAATAATCGCCCGGGGTCCCGATAACCACGGAAGGGCTGGTTTGTCCCGTAGACCACAAATACGCATCGAATCCGGATGCGGCAGAAACGGTTACAGGAGCGTCGTTACAAAGTCCGTAACGCGGTTCGATTCCTTCATCGGGCAAGGTTCTGACCGAAATTTCAAATCCGGTTACACCGAAACACTCTGGGCTTTCGTTGAAGGTGAGGCGCGCGTAAAGTGTGGTACTCGGGCCGGAATAACTGTGACCGATAGGTTGGGTGCCGGTTTGCGCCTGTGTTTGGGTCGCGTGGTAAGTAATAGTGTACAGACCTGCATTTTGCGGTCCGAGTAAGGGCGCATTTTGCAGGGAAAGGTCGAACACTTCTGAACCGTCGTTTCCGATGTCACACGCAAACAGATTTTCGAGTGGATAGGCAACGGCCGGGGGCGGGAGCTCCGTCACATCTGCATAGCGAATGTCCGTATCGCCGCAGCTGTGGGATACAGTAAATTTGTACAACCCGGGTTCGAGATTTTCAAAAAGGCTGTTTGTGCCGTTGTCAACGAGAAACGGAAGTCCGTTTTTTTCTTCGATTTTATAAATCAGTGGTTCGATGCCCTGTGCGATGACGCGCACATTTGTAAATTCGCCTCCACAGCTGGTTTTGAAAATGTTGTCAATAGCAACTGCATCGGTAAAGTGAAACTCGTGCAGCGTAATTTCGCATATTTTAAATGTGCCGGCCGTGCCGTTCTCAAACGCTTCAAAAGTTTTTACGACGCGGAAATCGCCCTCAAACGAGTAATTGAGGTTTGTAAAGTTGTTCTGAACAGAAATCGCATTTGCTGTCGTTGGCAAATCGCCCGGATTCTGAAGCACTCCCGTGACAGGATGTTTCCAGAGGCCCGTCGCGGGGTCCTTCTGCTGAAGGAAAAAGCTCTCAAAAGTTACCGCATTCAGCGCCGAGTGCGACAATGCAATATTGAATGTGCCGCACTGCCTGATAATTTCCACATCGTTCTGTAACACTTCGTAAGCCGGAATCGCCACGTTTCGCACGAGCGAATTACCGCAAAGGTTCGTGAGTTCCAAACGGTAATTTCCTGCAGGAAGGCCCGCAACAGTAAGAATATTGTCGTAGAAATAGTCGGACAGGTTCCACGGCAAACTTCCGGTAAAGGTTTCAGGTGCCGATACAATTTCGGCCGCACTTACTCCTGTAATGTACAAGCCGCCGTGTCCGGGTTCGCAATCGCCTCGCGTTCGTATGTTGGCGCTGCCCGCAGAGGGCGTCATTTCGAGTTCCACCTCCACGATGTGCACGTTGCCGCACGTATCGAGAATCTCAAACGTGTACCAGCCGCCTATGAGTCCGCCCATAGAAAATTCGGGACCTTCGGCAAACATCGTCACGTCCTGGGGAAGCGCTTCGGGATAACCTTCGGGCGCATCGGTAATATGGATCGTATCGATTTCGGCCCCGGGAACGGTGATTTCTATCGTCCCGAACAAAGGCGTACAACTCATATCCGGAAACGCGTTCGGCTGTGGCTCAATTTCAATCTCCAGAAGTTCAAACGGCATTTCAAACGACGCCCCGCAGGCATCTTCCACGCGAATGACATACATTCCAAAAGGCACCGTTTGGGTAGCGCTGCCGTAATGCACGTCCGAGCTCGTAAAAGGCCCCGGATGTGCAGGATTTAACGCCTCCGGATCAAAGCCGGCCGGAGCGGAGACAAACGTAATCTCGTAGGGCGGCATATAAAAATACGGTTCGATGATAAGGTAGTATTCGCCGCAGAATGCGCTTCCGGGAACGAGCGAAAATGTAAGTCGCCTGTCAACGACGTTGTTGTTAAGTTCAAACACGCCATCGCACGAAGTTTCAATGCGAACATCGTAACTGTAAGGGATGCCGTCGTAATAAGGAAGGTTCTGGTTTAGCGTCATATTATGCGCAGGGCCGGAGTTGATCTGTTGGGTGAGAATAATGTCCGGGCCGCCGTTTGGAGGATGCACCGTGTAAGTTACCGTAACCGGGTAGTGAATCGATTGGTTGGCGCCACCCACGAGCACCGAATGTTGTATGCCGACCAACTCACACGAGCTGCGCGACTCCTCGGTATATTCGGTAGGGCCGATGATAAGCTCCGTATCTACGTGTATTACGGTGTGGTCCAGCGTGGCCGTTGCGCCGCACTCATCGGTTACTTTGACATTGTAAAAACCGGCGGGCAGGTTTGTGAAAATATTAGACGGCTGGGCCGGCCTTACCTGAGCGCCCGAGAGCGAATAACTTACGGGGTTTCCGTTGGTGACCGTGACCGTGATGGCGGCATCGTTAACACAGTTTTCCGGTACGTGCGCGACAGAAAAAAGCAGCGGCGTGCGCAAATCGAGTAGGGTGAGTTGGGCTGTATATTCGGTGGGATCGCCGGCCTGAATCGCTTTAATAAGGTAGGTTCCCGGGTTAAGTCCACCGAGCGTTTCGATAAGCAGCGTTTCGTAGGGCGTTGTTGTATCGGGCAGTAAATAAATGTGATACGTTACCGGCGCCACGGCATTCTGCAGTTCAAAAAACAGCACACCCGAACCTGAGCAGACTACATCTGTTTTTGAGGCAACGAGCACAGGTTGTGAGAATCCGGTTTGAAATTGGAATGCAAAAACGAGGAGCCACAATTGCATTTGCCAGAGGCGGATATTGAAGATGCTGATTGTCAGGCTGCGGATCATCGTTGCGCAAAGCTATTCATAAGTAAAACGCGGAAAGTTAAGGAAATTAGATTGAAGCATCAATAGTTAATTTTTTGCGCTTCGGGCTTGTGAGTCAGAAATATATGCGTTAATTTTGCACACCTTTTGGCGAGGATGAGTTTCCAGAAGGATAGCTAATTATTATTTATAAAACATCTTCTGTTTTTTGACCGCGTAAGAGACTCACATAAAAGCAGAATACAAATTTTTTTCTCAGCATGTCTGAATTACAAAAATCACAAGAAGAGTTTTTGAACAACTTTAACTGGGATCACTACCAGGAAGGAATCGATACCGTTGACGAGAGAAGTCAAAAGGAATTCGAGGAGCTTGTTTCAAAAACCTTCATCGCCACAGATCAGGAAGAAGTGGTAGAAGGAACAGTGGTGCGCATCACGGACCGCGACGTTATCGTAGACATTAACGCAAAGAGCGAAGGTGTGATTTCGTTGAACGAATTCCGCTACAATCCTTCTTTGAAAGTAGGCGACAAAGTAGAAGTGCTTATCGATGTTCGCGAGGACAAAACAGGTCAGTTGGTTCTTTCGCACAGAAAAGCGCGTACCATTATGTCATGGGATCGCGTTATTGCGGCTCACGAAAGCGGCGAAATCGTAAACGGTTATGTGAAATGCAGAACTAAAGGCGGTATGATCGTCGATGTATTCGGTATTGAAGCGTTCCTTCCGGGATCTCAGATCGATGTGAAGCCTATCCGCGACTACGATATCTACGTTAACAAAACGATGGAGTTCAAAGTGGTAAAAATCAACCACGAATTCAAAAACGTTGTCGTTTCTCACAAAGCGCTTATCGAAGCCGATATCGAAGTACAGAAGAAAGAAATCATCGGACAACTTCAAAAAGGTCAGGTACTCGAAGGTGTGGTTAAAAACATCACTTCTTACGGGGTATTCATCGACCTTGGAGGCGTTGACGGACTTATCCACATTACCGATCTTTCATGGTCTCGTATCAACCACCCAAGCGAAGTTCTCGAACTCGATCAGAAGCTCAATGTGGTTATCCTCGACTTCGATGACGAGAAAACAAGAATCCAGTTAGGTCTGAAGCAATTGAACCCACACCCATGGGATGCGCTTGACGCAAACCTTAAAGTGGGCGATAAAGTAAAAGGTAAAGTAGTCGTTATTGCAGATTACGGTGCGTTTATCGAAGTTGCCGAAGGTGTAGAAGGTTTGATCCACGTTTCAGAAATGTCTTGGTCTACGCACCTGCGCTCGGCTCAGGATTTCGTGAAAGTAGGCGATATGGTAGATGCCGTTATTCTTACACTGGATCGCGAAGACCGCAAAATGTCTCTCGGTATCAAGCAACTGACGCCGGATCCATGGACCGATATCACGTCTAAATACCCTGTGGGTTCCAAGCACACGGGAATCGTTCGCAACTTTACAAACTTTGGCGTTTTCGTAGAACTCGAAGAAGGTATCGACGGACTGATCTACATTTCTGACCTTTCATGGACTAAAAAGGTAAAACACCCTTCAGAATTCGTGAACGTAGGCGATAAACTCGAAGTTGTAGTTCTTGAGCTCGACGTAGACGGACGCAAACTTTCTCTTGGTCACAAGCAAACTCAGGCCAACCCATGGGATAAGCACGAGGAAGCGTATGGCGTAGGAACGGTTCACACCGGAACCATTGCCGAAATCGTTGACAAAGGCGCTACTGTGGAACTTGGAGAGGATATCGTAGCTTTCATTCCTTCGCGTCACCTTGAAAAAGAAGACGGAAAGAAACTCAAGAAGGGCGAAGAAGCAACATTCAAAGTCATTGAGTTCAACAAAGAATTCAAGCGCGTTGTAGCTTCTCACACTGCTACTTTCCGCGAGGAAGAAGAAAAGAACGTTCGTCACGCGGCAGAGTCGCAAAACACGAATGCTCCGGCTTCAACTCTTGGAGACAACAATGAAATCCTTGCCGGCCTTAAAGCCAAAATGGAGAAGAACGAAAGAAAATAATCTTTTGTTATAAAAAGAAAAACCCCGCTCAATCAGCGGGGTTTTTTGTTTTCAACCGGTAAGCATCGAACGCTTACACGTATTTTTTATCGATGAATTTAGAATTCAGCAATCGGGCTACAGCCATATAGTTCGGCAAAAACCGGATGCGATCGCCCACAGAATACTTCTTTTTTCCGTCTGCCGTGCGGTTATCGCCAAGGTCAATTACAAGCATGTCCGAGGTCATTCCTACAAAAGACAGCGTCGGATCTTCAAATTCAATATCGGCCTTGTCCACGTCGAGCATCCCGAAATCGAGGATCGCTTTGTAGGACGATTGCCCGGCCTCTTGAGGGTCAAATTCCCGCGTTTGTCCGATGTTTGCCTCGCCGATTTCGCCGTCCGGAGTGATGTGTTTGTATTCGAGTTCTATCACGTGGGCTGTAAAATCGAATATATCGGTCTCAAGTTCGCCAAAACGTTCGTTGTAAAGCGGACTCACGCCAAAAAACACGGCTTCACCTACGCGAAAGTGGTTGATTCCTTTTGGAATGCGACTCGTATCGAGCAATGGCAACGTAATCGACGTACCGCCGGACACCAGTTCCAGCTTGCGGTCAAAGCGCTGTTCAATCTCGGTTTTATAGTGCAACAAACGCTCGAGCTTTCCGTAAGTCGGTTCCACGCCATACATGCATCCCAGGTTCGATCCCAGGCCCAGAACGCGAATGTTTTCCATCGCAAAAATGCGTTCACAGGCGCTCAGCAGCGAGGTTTCGTTAATGCCCTCGCGAATTTCCCCAAGCTCAATCATGATGATAATGTCGTGGATTTTCCCTGCCTTGCGCGCTTCTTCGTTTAGCGTTTCAATTGTCTTGAGCGAACTGTTCAGCGAAATATCGGCATAGCGCACCACCTCTTCGGCATAAATTTTCGACGGCGGTTTAATGTAAATCGTTTTGAGTCCGGGGTTAACGCGCTTTAGGTTTTTGAGGCTCGTAAGCCGCGAATCGCCCACCGAGCCAATCAGTTGAACAATGTCGTCAGTAAGCAAATGGCGCAGGAATTTTCTGTCGCCCGAGAACACTTTGGTCACAAGGCTCCACTGAATATCGTTTTCGGAGAAAAGTGCACTCAGTTTTTGGATGTTGCGTTTGATTTTGCCGGTGTGAATCGTTAGTTCTGCCATATTAGTGTTTAAGACGCATTTCGAGATAAGGATTCTCAAAACCGTATTTTTCGTAAAGTTTTTTAGCGGGGTTGTTCGGTTCAACGTGCAGCGCAATATCGCCCGAGGTCGCTTCGAGAACAGTTTCCATCAATCGCTTTCCTAAACCTTCACCGCGATGATTCTTGTGCGTCGCGATATACACGAGCAGGTTATCGGGTACATAGCCGCCCATTCCGGTGCGGTTCACTACGCAGGCGCCTCTGAGCTCATCGTTGTGGTAAAGCGCAAAAACACAGCCCCCAAACGACGGAAAAACCTCGGTGGCGTAATCAATCGCTCGGGCAATGCCGGGTTTTGGATCTCCGTATTTTTCAAGGTTGTCGAACAAAAAATCCACAATCTGCGTTTTTTGTTCAGGTGTAACAGGTTTTTTTGCGTCGAATAATTCTGTATGGTACATAATAAATGGTTTTTAAATGCAAGACCAATGTGCGTTGCACAAATAGTCACGTCCAATACAAAACAAGTTTAAAAATGCCAGATTGGCAAAGAAGAAGTCGTTGCAGTCAGTAATGGACGCGGCCTCACATTAGCAAATTCTATGCCGATTCTTACTGAAAGTCCATTTTTGATAAACAAAATGCAATGCTGTCATAAAAAAGCCGCGATTCATTATGAATATTGTTATTTTCAGCTTCCGTGTCACTTGCTGTAATTGGCGATCGCAGAGCAGGTTGGGCGTGCCGGCGCAATATCGTTTTTTGCATATTTGGCGACGCCGCGCCGTCGCGCTGTCCGTTATAGTCCTCGCTGTCGCTGCGGGCTGCCACTGCCATCACTCACGCGAAAAAACCGCAAAAATAAAAATCGTATTTTGCAATGGGTTTTATGTAATCTCCGTAGGCGAGGGTGGAACCCGCCGATATGACACTTATGCCACAACTCCCACATTTTACGGCTCAGCTCACTTTCTTTCCGGACATTCCGGGGCAGCAGCAAACGCCCATATCCTCGGGACACCGCGTGCGGTTAAGATTCTCGTCTTCGCCCGGGGAAGTGCTGGCCATTCTGAACTTTGCCGACGCCCAACTCGTCTATCCGGGCGATACCGTAACAGCGGCCGTAACGCTGATCGACGGGGCAAACACCGCCGCGCAAGTTCACGCAGGAGAAGATTTTGAACATTACGCGAACGACCGGCAAAGTGGGCAGGGCGTAATCGTAAACATTCTTAAAGACAAACCCTAGTTTTTGTGTACATTTAAAGGAACGCTTTAAATTTGATGCTGTGGAACCCGATGCTAAACCCACCTTTATTGAACGCCACGGACTGGACGTGCTGCGGATTTCCGTTGCAATTGTATTTTTCTGGTTCGGGTTTTTAAAATTCTTTGGAGCGACAAGTCCGGCGGAAGACATTGCCCGCGATACGTTGGCGCTGATCACATTCGACCAGATTCCGCCCCGGGTTTCGCTTTCGCTGCTGGCGGTACTTGAATGCAGTATCGGCATCGGGTTGTTGTGGCGCAAATGGATGCGTTTTGTGGTTCCCGTATTGTACTTTCAGATGGCAGGCGCGGTTCTTCCGCTTTTTGTTTTTCCAGATAAATGCTGGAATGATTGGTTTGTGCCCACCTTGCTCGGACAGTATATCATCAAAAACATAATCCTGATCTCTGCTGCGCTCGTGCTGGGCGTTGAATCAAAAGGAGGAGCGCTCATCGCCGATCCCGAGGTAGCGCAAAAAGCAAAG
The DNA here is from genome assembly GCA_964612955.1 of uncultured Flavobacterium sp. Taxonomy (GTDB): domain Bacteria; phylum Bacteroidota; class Bacteroidia; order Flavobacteriales; family Flavobacteriaceae; genus Flavobacterium. Next base: position 25,169 of record CAZTGF010000007.1, on the reverse strand, counting down.
CGGGTCGAAGAAAAGAAAACGGCACACGAAAACGGCGAGGCGTAATCATGGCAATCGGGCATAAAAAAACCGCCCTGAGTAAAGGCGGCTTTCTTATCATTCTTTAGGTTAGGAAATTTTTCCGACCATTTCTTCGGGTTTTACCCAGGCGTCGAAATCCTCGGCAGACACATAACCCAGGCGAACGGCTTCGTCTTTTAGCGTGGTGCCGTTTTTATGAGCGGTTTGCGCAATCTCTGCCGCTTTATAGTAGCCGATTTTTGTGTTGAGCGCCGTAACGAGCATCAGTGAATTGTTCACGAGCTCGTCTATGCGTGTTTGGTTGGGTTCGATGCCTGCCGCACAGTGTTCGTCAAACGATACACACGCATCGCCGAGAAGCCGTGCCGATTGCAGGAAGTTCGCAGCCATGAGGGGTTTAAACACGTTGAGCTCGTAATGGCCCTGGGTGCCGCCAATCGTGATAGCCACGTCGTTGCCCATTACCTGAGCGCAGACCATCGTAAGCGCCTCGCATTGCGTAGGATTCACTTTTCCGGGCATGATTGAAGAACCGGGTTCGTTCTCCGGAATAAAAATTTCACCAATGCCCGAGCGCGGACCGGAAGCTAGCATGCGAATGTCGTTTGCAATCTTGTTCAGCGATACTGCGAGTTGTTTAAGTGCGCCATGCGCCTCGACAATGGCGTCGTGGGCGGCGAGTGCTTCAAATTTGTTGGGCGCAGTAACAAACGGGTGACCCGTAAAATCTGCGATGTATTGTGCCACTTTTACGTCGTAACCCTCGGGGGTGTTGAGTCCGGTTCCCACGGCTGTTCCGCCGAGCGCGAGTTCCGAAAGGTGGGGCAGCGTGTTTCTGAGCGCTTTAAGGCCGTAGTTGAGCTGGGCAACATATCCTGAAAGTTCCTGACCGAGCGTGAGCGGAGTGGCGTCCATCAGGTGCGTACGCCCGATTTTTACGACGTTCATAAACGCTTTCGCCTTTGCATCGAGCGTGTCGCGCAGTTTTTCTACGCCGGGAATCGTGACCTCCACGACGGCTTTATAGGCCGCAATGTGCATTCCGGTGGGGTAAGTGTCGTTTGAAGACTGGGATTTGTTTACATCGTCGTTTGCTTTGAGAACGGGTTCGCCCTGGCCGATTGTTCCGCCGCTGAGTACCTGAGCGCGGTTCGCAATGACTTCGTTAACGTTCATGTTGCTTTGCGTGCCAGATCCCGTTTGCCAAATTACGAGCGGGAATTCGTCCCAGAGTTTGCCGGCCAGTATTTCGTCGCATACGGCGGCAATGGCGTCGCGTTTTTCCGGCGGAAGTACGCCTAAATCGCAGTTTGCGTAAGCCGCAGCTTTTTTAAGGTAGGCGAATCCTTCTACGATTTCGCGCGGCATTGAAGCGGACGGTCCTATTTTAAAATTGTTGCGCGAGCGTTCCGTTTGGGCGCCCCAGTACTTTTGAGCGGGTACTTTTACTTCGCCCATGGTGTCTTTTTCTATTCTGTATTCCATTTGGGATTGTTTATATGGGTTTGGTTTTCTTGTTCGCAGATGCCATAGCCCCGGTTGCAGCGGCATCCTTTTTTGAAAAAAAAGATATAGCGGAAAACGGGAAACAGCTCCTGAAAAAGCGTTTCAAAAGTACGCATAATTGTTTTTTTATAAAAATGGATTTGGTTTTGGTACGCATGGATATTCCGTGTACATTTGCGTATAATTCAAAAATTCCGGAAAACATGTTTGAATTTCCTCAGTACCTGGGTTTTTTAACGTTTCTGCTTATTTTTACAATAGGATTCTGGCTGCTGCTGTTTTTGAGCAGTTTTGTATTCTACTGGATCACGGGAGCGAGCTGGGAGCTTTACAAAGAGCGGAAGGCTAAAAAAAGACATAAGGACGAAACTTCAACGCTTTAGGCGCTGAATGAGAACAAAAAAAGGAAGCTATAACGGCTTCCTTTTTTTATGGGGTTTGTTTTTTAGATTATCCCGGGAATTCTTCGGGCATGTCGTTGCCCATACCGCGGGGTTCGCGCTCGCGTTCGTTCTTAGGCTTGTTAAAGCGGTAGGTGAACGAAAGCGTGATTTGTCTTTCGCGCCATTGGAATTCGCTGTAGGAATTGAGTCGGCCCGGCAAATACGTTTCGTAAATGCGTTTGCGCGAGTTGAAAACATCCTGAACATTGAGTGCGAGCGTGGCCTTGTCGTTAAACAGGTCTTTGCTGATGCCGGTGTTCGCGTGCGCAATTCCTTTAGAACGGCCCTGAGCGTTGTCCTGAGGCCCGAAGTACGACACGTTCAATTGCCAATCGATGCCGTACGGAAGCGTAATCTTAGAGTTCACGCGCGTAAACCACGAATAGGCGATGTTGTCAAAATCGTCTGTCACCGTTTCTCCGGTCGAGGTGGTATAAGTGTAGTCGCCCTGGGTTTCGTTGCGGAACAGGTTAAAGTTGCTGTTCAGTCTCCACCAGCGGTACGGACTGTAATTAAGCGTAAATTCAAAACCGGCGCGGTATTGAACCCCGAGGTTGATCGGCGTGCTCAGAATCACGGGCGTGAGTACCTGTTCGTCTCCGGATTCCACAAGCACGAAATCTCCGGATTCTCTTCTTATGAATTGGAATGCGTCGCTTGTGCGGTTTAGGTACAGGGACGCGCTCAGCGTAAGCGATCTCCAGCGCTTGAGGTAACCCAAGTCGAACGCATCTGAAAGGGCAGGATTAAGGTCCGGATTTCCGGCAAACAGGTTAATGTTGCTCGAGTAGTTGGAAAACGGGTTAATCATGCGGCCGCGCGGACGGGAAATGCGTCGGCTGTAGCTGAGTGAAATATTGCTTTCGTCCGCGAGTTCGTAGGTCAGGAACAGGCTCGGAAAAAAGTTGTTGTAGCGTTTGTTGTTGTAATCCTGCGTCATAAACTGGTTTACGTCGATGTTGGAATCTTCCCAACGCAAGCCGAGCAAGTACGAGAAGTTGTTGATTTTTGAGCCGTATTGGGCGTAAATCGCGTTAATCTTTTCTTTGTATTCGAGTTTGTTCGTAAACGAATAGTTGGGAATGTAAAAGCCCGTTGTGCCGCCGAGCAGTTCCTCTACGCGATAATCGGTAAACAACCGGTTGAATTCGCCTTTGTAACCGGCTTCAAAACGCGTGTTCTCTCCGATAGGGCGAACGTAATCCGCCTGAACAATGCTGCGGTTCTGGTCCTGAAGGTTCAGCGTGCGCTCGAGCCCCTGATTAATGCCGGCGTATTCGTCGTCGCGGTTTACAGAGAAAGCGGCGTCGAAAGAGAGTTTGTGGCCTTCTTTGTCAAATTCTTTTACCACATAAGTCGCGAATTCGAAGTTTTCTTCGTCCGAATCCTCAAGCGTAATCCGCTCGTTTGTAAACAGGTAATTGCGGTTTGCGTCGAAATTTGCAAAACGCACTTCGTCCAAATCTTCGCCTTTGTTTTTGCGCAGGTTGATCCGGTTGGTCCAGGTCAAACTCGGGTCGATATACCAGTCAAAACCGAACGTAGAATTAAATCCTTTACGCAGGCGGTTTGTATTTGTGCGTTCATCGATAAAGTTGCGCGTGCTGCCATCGCTAAACAGGTACTCGGTGTCTGTCATCGAGTTTCCGGGATTGTTCCTATAGTTGTAAGCCGTCGTGGTAAAAACGTTGATTTTGTCGCTTCTGAGGTTCAGGTTGCCCGATAGTCCGTAGTGTTCCGGATCTCCGGCCGAGGCGATGAAAGTTCCGTTGACGCCGCTGCTTTTTCCTTTTTTAAGAATGATGTTAAGCAAACCACCGCCACCTTCAGAATCGTACCGGGCCGATGGATTGGTTACGACTTCTACTTTGTCGATGGCATCGGCAGGAATAAGCCGCAACGCTTCGGCTACGTTAATGGCGTTCGATGGCTTTCCGTCGATGAGGATGCGTACGTTCTCGTTTCCTCTCAAGCTCACAGCGCCGTCCGAATCTACGGTAACCGACGGAATATTGTCTAATACATCGCTGACTGTTCCGCCTTTAACCATAAGGTCCTGGCCAACATTGTATACTTTTTTGTCCAGACGAATGTCCACCGTAGTGCGTTCTACGCGAATCACAACTTCGTCGAGCATCATAGGTTCTTCCTCGAGGACAATCGTACCCAGAGAAGTGTTGCCCGAAATCGTGCGTTGTCTTATTATATGAGGCACAAATGCGATAAACTCAATTGTAATGTCGTAAGTTCCGTTTGGGACGACAATGCTGAAGTTTCCTTCCGGATCTGTAATGCCGCCGGCAACCGATGTGGCCGATCCCGGAGCTGAAAAGCTAACCGTGGCATATTCGAGCGTCTGGCCCGTTAATTTGTCTGTCACTTTGCCCGAAACCGTGGCATTTTGCGCGCTGGCTGCAAGTCCGAAGACCAGCATCAGTAAACTCAGGAATCCCTGTAATTTTCTCATAATAGCTGTTTGGAGTAAAACGCAACAAAAATAGCAGTTAACCCTCACAAGGGGGGCCAAACCTATGTTAAATCGTCCTTAAAGTGCGGCGGCAGAATCTCAAGCGCACGGGCCGTAGGGCGCGCTACGACGGCTTTGTCTCCGTAAACCACTATGGGCCGTTCTATCAGAACCGGATGATCGGCAAGTAAAGTGAGAACCTGTTCGCGCGTGAGGGATTGGGTTTTAAACGGCGCCCATAGCTTTTCGCCTTTGCGAACCAAATCAATGGGTTCCATGCCGAGTTTGGACAAAAGCACCTCGAGTTCGGCCACAGTAGGCGGCTGTTTCAGATAGTCGATGGTCTGGATTTCAGTGTTCGATTGTGCCGAGAGTAACGCCAAACATTCACGGGATTTTGAACAGCGGTTGTTGTGGTAAATCTGAATCATAAAATTGGGCTAAATGGTTGAAAACTGCTGGATTTTGTGCGCAAATTAAGTATTTTTGACGCTCTAACGAACCTAAAATGGGATTTATCTCCGAAGCCGCTAAGGGCGACAATTCAGCTTGGAAAGTTTGGTTAACTGCTTTGATATGTCTGGGCATGTTCATAGGCAATTTCGTTGCTTTTTTAACGATGTCGGCCCAGGAGTGGCAAACCCTTTACGATCAGATGAAGCAAATTCCGTCTGCAGTGAGCCTGTTTCTGAACCTGCTTCCGTTTGCGATTCTGCTCGGGTTGTTGTTTTTTCTGGTCCGATTCTTCCACAACCGCAGCATCCGTTCGCTGACAACGTCGAGGCCGCGCGTAGACTGGGGCCGCATTGGGTTTTCGTTTTCGCTTATGACGGGCGTGTCGGTGCTTGGCTTTGCACTTAGTTATATGGCCGATCCGTCGCAGATTGTTTGGAATTTTCAGCCTGTACCGTTTCTGATTTTGCTTTTCATCAGTTTGGTGATGTTTCCGTTTCAAATCGGGCTCGAAGAATATTTGTTCCGTGGCTTTTTGATGCAACACATCGGACTCGCTTTAAAAAACCGCTGGGCGCCGCTAATTATCACCTCGGTGCTTTTTGGCGTATTTCACAGCGCCAATCCCGAAGTAGCTGCAATGGGTTACGGCGTAATGGGATTCTATATAGGAACCGGATTGCTTTTGGGCATTATGACGCTTATGGACGAAGGCCTGGAACTCGCGCTTGGCTTTCACCTGGCAAACAACCTTGTCGCCGCCCTGTTAATTACGGCGGATTTTTCGGCCCTGCAAACCGATGCGCTTTTCAAGTACACGGCTTCGGCCAATACGCAAGACATGCTTTCGGAAATGCTGGTTTCCATCGGCCTTACTTATCCGCTGCTGCTTTGGATTCTAAGTAAAAAATACAAATGGACGCGTTGGAAAGACCGCTTATCCGGCGGCGTACCTTTGTCCCAAAATACACCTGCATGAGTTTTTCTCCGACTTACCAAAACGTACACAACCGCTTTAAATGGAACGGTTTTTCGATGAACCGCGACGACTTGTTCCGCATGGCCTACAACCTTATCAAGGAAGGCTCTGAATACGAACACGCGATTGGGCTGTTCCTGCTCGACTGGTTTGACCAACACCCGACGATTGCCGTACGCACTTCGGGAACCACGGGCAAGCCCAAGGATATCCTCGTAGACAAACAGGCAATGGTGCACTCGGCTTTGTCCACGGGCGATTTTTTTGCGCTTTCCCCCGGCGACCGCGTTTTGCACTGTCTTCCGGCCCAGTATATCGCGGGAAAAATGATGCTCGTACGCGCTTTGATTCTCGGACTCGAAATGGACGTGATACCACCTTCGTCCCAACCGCTGGCCAGGACCGATGAGCGTTACGAATTTGCTGCGATGGTGCCGCTTCAAGCCGAATCTTCTCTGGACCGACTCTCGCAAATCAGCAAAATCATCATCGGGGGCGCTCCGATAAGCAAGTCGCTCGAGGAAAAACTGCTTCAGGTGCCCTCGAGTATTTTTGAAACATACGGCATGACGGAAACCATCACACACATTGCCGCGAAGAAAATAGGAGAGTCAGATTTTACCGTACTTCCCGGCGTGACAATTTCTCAGGACGACGAGGGTTGTCTTGTGATTAGTGCGCCTCGCATTTCAAACCAGATTATTGGAACGCGCGATCTGGTTCGGCTCACTACAGAGAACCAGTTCGTATTCCTGGGCAGGCGTGACAATGTGGTTAACAGCGGCGGCATTAAAGTTATTCCGGAACTTATCGAATCACAGCTTTCGGACAAAATCAACGGGCCGTTTTTTATCGGTGGGATTCCCGATGAATTGCTCGGAGAAAAAGTAGCGCTTCTGATTGAAGGCGAAGAATACCCGGTTCCAGACGCCTGGTTTGAAAAGCTCGGCCGATACGAAAAACCTCGTGAAATCATTTTCGTTCCTAAATTCGAGCGTACCTCCAGCGGGAAAGTCAAGCGTGCCGAAACTCTGGCTCAGGCGGTATCGGCGCGTTAATCGGTATAAACCACATCGAACAGCGCAAGATCAGTTCTAAAGCGAAGCCCGCCTGCCGATTTCAGATTGAGTTTTGTCGGATTCAGGGAAGGGGTAAGGCGGATCGTTTTTTTATCGCTTTCGACTTGTACGGGAAGGTTAAAATGGGCCGAAACATTCCGCCACCGGACCGTTTGGTTTTTCCGGCTTACTTCGAGCACGGGAATATCCGCGCGGTGCAGGTAATGATCGAAAATGGCGTCGAGGTTCTTTCCCGTAGCCCGGTTAAAATACTGAATAACGGTTTGCTTGTCCAGCAGCGTGCGCGCAAACGTCTGGCTGAATCCTTTTAGAACCTGCCACCATTTTTGGTCATCGGCAACAATAAACCGCAGCGTGTGCACAAGCCAGGCGCCTTTGTTGTACATGTCTAGAGAACCCCGGTTTGCGAGTCCGTACAAGCCTGCGATGGGTGCGTCGTTTCTGATGCTGCGCCGCTGGCCGTTCAGGTATTTGAGCGCGTTGTCGTACCCTTGTGTACACTCGATAAACACCGATTCGGCATAGGTCGTAAAACCTTCGTGAATCCACATATCGGCGATATCCCTGGAGGTGATGCTGTTTCCAAACCATTCGTGGGCGCTCTCGTGAATAGTGATAAAGTCAAAACTTAGTCCGATGCCCGTTCCCGACGGATCTGACCCGAAATAGCCTTTTCTGAAATCGTTTCCATAGGCAATCGCGCTTTGATGTTCCATGCCTAAAAAAGGCGCTTCCACGATTTTAAAACCGTCTTTCGGAAACGGATACGGCCCGAATTTTTGCTCAAAACACGCGAGCATCGGTTTAACTTCGGCGAAGTGTTGGCGCGCTTTTTCTTTATTTCCGCGCAATACGTAATAATCGAGGGAAAGCGCGTTGTATCGGTCCGAAAGGTGTTCGTAATCGCCGATGTTAAGCGTAATATTGTAGTTGTTGATCGGATGTTGTACATTCCATTTCCAGCGCCTTTTTCCATTCCCGATGTCCGATGTTTCCACGAGCCGCCCATTCGAAACCGCTACCAGATCGGGCGGAACGTCAATCGTAATACCCGCGCCGTAATCGGGTTCGTCGCACTGGCAGTCTTTGACCGGAAACCACAAACTCGCGCCTACGCCCTGAACGGCAACGCCAACAAACGGCTTGTTTTGCGCATCGCGGCTCCAGACGAAACCTCCGTCCCAGGGTGCGTGCTTAGCAACTGTGGGCCTGCCCGAATAATAAAACGTGAGGCTATCGGTACTTCCTTTGGCAATCTGCTGCGGAAACCTCACCATTACCGCGTCGAAGTCCCGGGTGTAATTCAAACGTTCGCCTTGCCAGATAATGCTGTCGACGTTCATATTCGCAAACAAGTCTATCTGAATTTCCGAAAAAGCCTGAGTTGCGTTAAATGTGATTCGGTTGCTTCCTTTGAGTGCTTGCCCGGCGATATCCGGTACTATGTGCAAATCGTACCGAAGCACGTCGTAAGCCGAACGCGTGGTTTCGTTATGTCCGCGTAGCGTATCCCGACGCGTAAACTGTTGCGCCTGAGTCGATACTGATGCAAAGATCAGCAGCCAAAGCCACACCTTTTTCATCAGACCTGAATCACGCCCAGGTTAAAAGGCTTTTCGATAGGAGCGTGGTTCGCCGCTTCGATTCCCATCGAAATCCATTGTCGCGTGTCAAGCGGGTCGATGATCGCATCGGTCCAGAGTCGGGCCGCCGCGTAATACGGAGAAACCTGAGCGTCGTACCGGGCTTTAATGCGGTTGAACAGTTCCGTTTCTGCGGCCTCATCCACTTGTTGTCCTTTTGCTTTCATAGAAGCCGCTTCGATCTGAGCGAGTACTTTGGCAGCCTGTGTTCCGCCCATAACGGCGAGTTCTGCGCTCGGCCATGCCACGATGAGTCTGGGGTCGTAGGCTTTGCCGCACATTGCGTAATTCCCCGCACCGTACGAATTCCCGACAATTACGGTAAACTTCGGCACTACGGAATTGGCCACGGCATTCACCATTTTAGCGCCGTCTTTAATAATGCCGCCGTGTTCGCTTTTACTACCCACCATAAAACCGGTCACATCCTGCAAAAACAAGAGCGGAATTTTCTTCTGGTTGCAATTTGCGATGAATCGCGTGGCTTTGTCGGCACTGTCGGAATAAATGACGCCTCCGAACTGCATTTCACCTTTTTTGGATTTCACCACTTTGCGCTGGTTGGCTACGATGCCCACAGCCCAGCCGTCGATGCGCGCATAGCCGCAAATGAGCGTTTGTCCGTAACCGTCTTTATAAGCGTCGAATTCTGAATTGTCTACCATGCGCAGAATAATGTCCATCATATCGTACTGTTCCGAACGCGATTGAGGCAGGATTCCGTAAATTTCTTCGGGGTTTTTGAGCGGTTTGGCGGGTGCGATGCGGTTGTAACCGGCCTTTTCGAAATCGCCGATTTTACCGACGATATTTTTAATCCGTTCCAGCGCATCTTTATCGTCCTTTGCTTTAAAATCCGTCACGCCCGAAATTTCGCAATGCGTAGTGGCGCCTCCGAGTGTTTCGTTGTCGATGTTTTCACCAATGGCAGCTTTTACGAGGTAACTTCCGGCCAGGAAAATACTTCCGGTTTTGTCTACAATCAGCGCTTCATCGCTCATGATTGGCAGATACGCGCCTCCGGCCACGCACGAACCCATAACCGCGGCAATCTGCGTAATGCCCATGCTGCTCATGATAGCATTGTTTCTGAAAATGCGCCCGAAATGTTCTTTGTCCGGGAAAATTTCGTCCTGCATCGGAAGATACACGCCGGCCGAATCGACAAGGTAAACGATAGGCAGGCGGTTTTCCATTGCGATTTCCTGGGCGCGCAGATTCTTTTTTCCGGTTATGGGGAACCATGCCCCGGCTTTTACGGTAGCGTCATTCGCTACGACGATACATTGTTTGTCGCTGATATATCCGATTTTGACCACAACGCCCCCACTCGGACAGCCCCCGTGTTCTTCGTACATTCCGTTTCCGGCGAACGCACCGATTTCAATACTGGGTTGTTTGTCGTCGAGAAGGTAGTCGATGCGTTCACGGGCCGTCATTTTGCCGTCGGCGTGTAATTTCGCGATTCGTTTTTCTCCGCCGCCTTTTGCCACTTCCGCCAGTTTGCGGCGCAGGTCTGAACGTTGGAGTTTGTTGAAATCTTCGTTTTTATTAAAGGTAATATCCATGAATGGCGTTTTTGAAGGCGTTTTGTTTCGCGGTGTTGTTTGTCGGGCAAAAATAGCGAAATCGTTTTCACTGGCAATTTTAAGATCACATACGCCGGTGTAGTATTTACGCGAGCTTTGCGTAAAGTTAATGTTGGCTTAACATTGGAGTACTACCTTTGCCACATCAAAAAAACAATCCATGACACTGAACAACATTTTTCAGTTTTTTGTTCCGAAAGATAAAAAATTCTTTCCTCTTTTTGAACAAGCCTCGACCAGCCTGGTAGTGTTGGCCGAAACTCTGCACGAGGCGATTCACGCGCCCAAATCTCAACGCGATGAGCATTTTCGCAAAGTCGAGGAACTCGAGGCGAAGATTGAAGATATCACGCACACGACCTATCTGGAATTGAGTACCAACTTTATTACGCCGTTTGACCGCGAGGACATTCACGCGCTGATCAAGGCGATCGACGATGTAGCCGATTATATGCACGGTGCAGCAAGTCGTATTAAATTGTATCAGGTAGATAAAATCACCAAATCCATCCGCAAAATAACGGAAATTAACCTTGAGGCGTGCCAGCTCATCGGCGTTGGAATCAAGGAACTTAAAGCGCACAACCACAAGGCGATTACCGATGTTTGTAAGCGCATCAACAAACTCGAAAGCAAATCGGACACCGTATTTGACAAAGCCGTAGCCGATATTTTTGAGAACGAAACCGACGCAAAAAACATCATTAAATACATGGAGGTGCTATCGGCCCTTGAAACCGCGACGGACAAATGTAAAGGGGTTTCGAGCGTACTCGAGCAAATTTCTGTAAAGCACTCTTAAGCTATGGATTTCACCTTGCTTATTGTCATCGTCATCCTGGCGCTGATCTTCGATTATATTAACGGTTTTCACGATGCGGCAAACTCCATTGCAACTATTGTGGCCACCCGGGTTCTGAGTCCGTTTCAGGCGGTTTTATGGGCGGCGACTTTTAACTTTGCCGCGTATTTTATTTCTAAATACTGGATTGGAGAATTTAAAATCGGTAACACGATTGCGCGTTCGGTAGATGAGAATTTTATTACGCTCGAAGTGATTCTGGCGGGCCTTATTGCGGCGATTATCTGGAACCTTGCCACGTGGAAACTCGGCATTCCGTCTTCTTCTTCCCACACGCTTTTGGGTGGATTTATGGGCGCGGCTCTGGCGCATGCAGGTGCGTTCTCTGATGTTATCAACGGCCGTGAGATCGACGTAATTAACTACGCTAAAGTACTTCCAACGTTTCTGTTTATCTTCGGCGCGCCGCTGCTCGGTATGTTCATGGCTTATCTGATCACGATTCTGATTATGAACATCTGCAAAAAGGTGCATCCGACCAAAGCCGAAAAATGGTTCAGAAAAATGCAGCTCGCGTCTTCGGCCATGTTCAGCCTTGGGCACGGGGGTAACGATGCGCAGAAGGTAATGGGTATCATTGGTGCTGCCGTGATCTGTTACAAAATGAACATCGCAGATCCGCTTTATTCACAGGCTGCTTCAGAAGATCGCTTTCAACTGTTTATTGCCGATGAATTCTGGTGGTGGGTGCCGCTCGTGAGTTTCCTCGTCATTGGTCTTGGAACACTGAGCGGAGGTTGGAATATCGTAAAAACGATGGGTTCCAAAATTACAAAAGTAACCTCTCTCGAAGGCGTTGCGGCAGAAACAGCCGGTGCGGCCACACTATACCTTACAGAGCACATGGGCGTTCCGGTTTCAACAACGCATACAATCACAGGTTCTATCATCGGGGTTGGTGTAACCAAGCGTGTTTCCGCGGTTCGATGGGGGGTTACGATTAACCTGTTGTGGGCATGGATTCTCACGATTCCGGTCTCGGCCTTGCTGGCAGGATTAATCCACTACTTGTTCCGCATGTTCGCATAATATTAAAGCCGCTTCTACAGCGGTTTTTTTACGTCCGGGATTCTGCCGATATTCTTTTGTCGTGGGTTAAAATTGTTATATTTGGGCTTTTAAAACCATTCAGCTATCACTATGAAATTACTCGAAGGAAAAACGGCCATCATCACCGGTGCCAGCCGTGGAATAGGCAGGGGAATTGCCGAAGTATTTGCGCGTCAGGGAGCTAATGTTGCCTTTACCTATGCCGCTTCTGTAGCATCGGCCATGGAACTGGAAAAAGAGCTGACCGCGCTGGGCATCAAAGCCAAAGGATACCAGAGCGATGCTTCTAATTTTGAGCAGGCCCAAACCTTCGTAGATCAGGTATTGAGTGAGTTCGGTTCGATTGACATTTTAATTAACAATGCCGGCATTACAAAGGACAATTTGCTCATGCGCATGTCCGAGGCAGACTTCGACAAAGTAATCGAAGTAAACCTGAAGTCGGTTTTTAATATGACTAAAGCAGTTCAGAAAACCATGCTTAAAGCGCGGGCCGGAAGCATCATTAATATGAGTTCCGTTGTAGGCGTTAAAGGCAATGCAGGACAAGCGAACTACGCAGCTTCTAAAGCGGGCGTCATCGGGTTTACAAAGTCTGTTGCGCTTGAACTCGGCTCCAGAAACATTCGCTGCAATGCGATCGCTCCGGGCTTTATCGAAACTGAAATGACGGCTAAACTGAACGAAGAAATCGTACAAGGCTGGAGAAACGACATCCCCCTGAAACGCGGTGGAACTACAGAAGATGTTGCGAATGCCTGCCTGTTTCTCGCATCGGACCTAAGCGCTTACGTCACCGGACAAGTGCTTAACGTCGACGGCGGAATGTTAACCTAAAAACATATGGGGGCCACAACCGTTTTTGCGCTGCTGGCGGCAGTATTGCTTTCTGCGGGACTGGCGTATCTTCAATATTTTTACAAAAGTGCGATGCGCAAACCGATTCACTTCGGTCTTGCGTTTTTGCGTTTTCTGGCGTTGTTCGGGCTGCTTTTGCTATTGATTAACCCGCGAATTACGAGTACGAGATACGACATTCAAAAGATGCCGCTTGCCGTGGTGGCCGATAATTCGTCTTCGGTAAAAATACTCCGGGCCGATGAAACCCTGCGCGAGCTGTTCGATAAATTTAACGCAAATGTGGATCTTAAAGCGCGGTTTGATGTGGTTCCGTTTGTGTTTGACGCTGGGTTGCGCCCCACGGATTCACTTACACTTACGGGCGAACGCACACTGATTCACGAAGTAGGCAAGGGGTTGAACGCCTCTTACCGAAACCGCGACATGCTAACGGTTCTGCTTACCGACGGAAACCAAACGCAAGGCGCCGATTACGTTTACGCCTTTGGAAACCGCACCCGTGTTTTCCCGATTGTACTCGGCGATACGGCCCGGGTATTAGACTTGCGCATCGGACAAATTAACGTAAACCGTTATGCGTTTACAGGCAATCAGTTTCCGGCCGAGATTTTTGTGCATTATAGCGGTAATGAAAACATAACGGCTCAGGTTGAGGTAAAGTCCGGCGCCGCTACCGTATTCCGCGAGAGCGTTACTTTCGGTCCCCAAAAACGCGCCGCCCTAATAAATGCGTTATTGCGTGCCGATAAAGGTGGCGTTCATACCTACGAGGTTTCGGTCAGATCCACAGTCGCGGAACGCCATATAGAGAACAACCACAAAAAATTTGCAGTTGAGGTAATCGATCAGCGCAGTGACATTGCCATTGTAAGCAGTATTTCGCATCCCGATATTGCGGCACTTGTGCGGGCCATCGGATCTAATGCGCAGCGGCGTGTAAAGGTATTTACCCCGGCTGAATTTAGTCGCGCACCTCAGTACAACGCCGTAATTCTGTACCAGCCCGACGCTTCGTTTGCACCAGTCTGGGACGCCGTTGCATCGGCTCATAAAAACCTGTTTGTGGTCACGGGCCTGCATACAGATTTTAACCTGCTGAACACCAAACAGCCGTTTTTCGAGTACCGTATGAGCAGTCAGCGCGAACAATACCGCGGCGCCTACAACAATAATTTCGGAGCGTTCAATGCAGAGGACATTGGATTTTCATCGTTTGCCCCGTTGGATCACCCGTTCGGCAATATTGTAAAACGCGAAAATTCCGAGGCATTGCTCAATTCTGCGATCCGGAATATTACCACAGAAACGCCAATGATGTCGGTAGGTTATCAGGGCAACAGACGCGCAGTGTTTTTGCACGGCGAGGGAATCTGGAAATGGCGGCTATCGGTTCATAAAGAATCCAAAACGTTTGAGCCGTTCGATACGCTCATCGACCAACTTATTCAATACATTACCACGGACGCGCGGCGCGAATCTCTTGTTGTAACGCACGAACGGCTGTTTCAGTCGGGCGATCCTATTGTTATCGGTGCCCAATACTTCGACGATAATTTCCGACCGGATGCCAATGCCAAACTCTCGATAGAAGTGAACCAGGCGGGCGGAGGAACGACCAAACATTACGACCTGCTAAAACGCGGAGAGGGTTTTGAAGCACGGCTCGATGGACTGGCGGCAGGCAAATACAATTTTGTCGTTCGTGAATCGCGCTCAAAAGCCGCTTACAACAGCCAGTTCGAGGTGATTGCGTTTGACGCCGAAGCACAATTTGTAAACCCCGATGTGGATAGGTTGGCGCAACTTGCTGCACAACACGAAACGGTGCTCAGACTTCCCGCTGACGCAGATGCGCTGATTGCCTCGCTGATCCAGGATCCGGTGTACCAACCTGTGCAGAAAGCTTATACGAGCAAACATCCGCTCGTAGATTTTGTATGGCTGCTTATAGCGGTAGCGACTTGCCTGGCGCTTGAATGGCTGCTCAGAAAATACCACGGCATGCTCTGAGCGTAGTTAAAACCCGGGCATAGTGCTCCTGAATCTGAAAAAAAATACGATGAAGCGTTTGTGTCTGACGATTGGATTTGCTTTGGTTTGCAGTTTAACAACCGCTCAGCAATGGTTGGGCGATTTGCCTTTGGCGTTGAATTCGGCCCGAAGCTCCGGAAAGAAAGTATTGCTGTTTTTCGCTACCGGAAATGCGTGTCCGCGGTGCGTTTCTATCGAAAACAACGTGTTTAAGGACGCCGGTTTTTTAGCGTTCGCCGACGAATATCTCGTATTGCTAAAGCCCGATTTTGACCAAATTGATCCGATTCAGAAGTTACATATTGTAGAAAAGTACAACAGGCACGGTTATTTTCCATACGTAGTCGTGCTCGATGGGACAGGGCGGCTGCTTGGCCGTCTTAGTGTGTACGAAACCCAAACGCCCTCAGAAATCATATCGGAATTAAACGGAATCATCCACTGAGGTATTTTGGGTGAGTAGTTGAAGTTGGCTCTGCAAGCGTTCGGTCAGCAGGCTCATCATTCTTTTATTAAGCGCAGAACTGTCCTGCAGGTATTCGTTGTATTCGGCTATTGTAAACCCGGCGATGATTATGCCTTTGAGTACATTCCGGAACTTGATGTCTCTTTGAATGGCGTTCGCGATGAATTGCAACTGCTTTTCGGGCGTATGCTCAAAAAACTCCGATTTATGCCGAACAGCGTAGTTGTGGAACACCGCCAGAAACAATTCGTTTTGCGCTTTCAGAACCGGGCGAAGTACGTTTACCGAAAACCGCTGAGCAGCGCCCATGCCCGTTGTATCATCGGCCACGACAGGTTCCCGCCACTCCAAAATACGTAGGTCTCTTTCCATGCGTTTTTGTTTTAAGGTATAAAAAAAACCGCTGCGGAAAACAGCGGTTTAAAATTCTTATCAGCCTAAACTTACTTGATTCTAAAGATACACTTGCGCACCAGACTGCGCGCTCCGGCTGAATCTTTTTCAACAGAAGTGTCTTCTCCTGCAGGAATCACATTCAGGCGGTTTGCGTCAATTCCGGCTTTCACGAGAATGTCTCTAACGGAATTCGCGCGTTTTTCCGAAAGCGTTTTATTAAATGCTGCAGATCCGATTTCGTCTGCATAACCCGTAATATCAGCCGACGCAGATGGGTTGTTGCGCAGGTAGTTCAGGATAAACGCAATGTTCTGAGTCGATGCCTGTGTGGGTTTGCTGCTTCCGAAGTCGAAGAATACGGCAATGTAACCATCGTTGATGAGTTGTTTAACTACTTCGGATTTGTTTTCGCCCAGTCCTTTTTCGACAGAAGTGGCAACCGACTGGTTCACGTATTTTTCGAGTTCGTCAGGAATTCCGTTTCGGTTCAAATCGACCATGCGTCCTTTTGAATCCACGGCAACGCCCGCGATGGAATTCTGCTCCACATCGAGGTAATCTGGAACGCCGTCTTTGTCTGAGTCGTTAAGCATCGTCTCAAGTTCCCCAATTCTGCGGTCGAGTTCTTCGATAGCTTCTGTTTGAGGATCTTCAATGATCCCCCAGTCGCCGTGCATTGGCACCGGACCAAGCGAATAGGACAGACCCAAACTTCCCGTGAGCATTTGTCCCTGAAGGTTATTGTCGGATTCCGCGTAATGGCCGTCCCACGCAAAATGCTGGCGGAAGTTAAAAATGCTTGTTACGTTGGCAAAAATAGCAAGTCGGTTAGCTACGCGGAACTGAGGCGTAACCCCAAGTGCAAAACCAATGTTATTTTCGGTTCTGCCTGCGTTCGACGGGCCCCCCACAAGGTCGTATCCCGTATCCAGGTCAGGTGTAATGCGCGAATAAGCCAGACCACCGTGGGCCAGTAGTCCAAAACGTCCGATTACATCTTCGAGGTTTAACAAACGCGACATATTCACAACGCCCTGCAGCATAAAACGCAACTGGTCTACTTCAAAAGGTTTACTTTCGGTATCCGAGTTGTTCTGGAACATGTCGTAGCTTCCGTCAAAACGCAATCCAAAACGCGGGCTAAACATATAGCGCGCGCCAAAACTAAAAGAATTGATATCAATGGTTCCCAAAACAGAATTCGGGTTGCTCGAATAATATCCTTCTGTAAAAGGGCGGATTCCTTTGGCTTGTCCGGCCGATGCTTCAAGCGTCCACCGGTTAAAAACCGTTTGTTGGGAAACTTCTTTTGCTTCGTCGAGGTCGGTCTGTGCCGAAGCCTGACCAACAGCCAGATAGGCGAGGGAAATGAAGAGTAACTTTTTTTTCATACGTTCCAGTGCGTTTGCGCCAAGTCAAACTTTTTAGGGTTTAGTTGGCAAATATAATAGAAAAATTTTAACATAATGTCAAAAAAATACAGCCAATTGACGGCCACCGTGTGTTTTTATCGCACAGCAATACTAAAGGTCTGTAAATTTCGCGAAAGCAGAGTGCTCTTTTGACAATTTTATGCAAAATCTTGCAAACGACGGCTGCCTGAACTAGGCGCGCAGGTACTTGCGTTCGGTGTAAAACGTACCAAATGGCACGCAGGAAGCCACGCAAATCAGCAAGAATTTTTTCCAGTCCCAGTCTTTATCGAATTTGAGCATCACGGCCATCAGGATGTAGGCGACGAACAAAAATCCGTGCGCACGTCCCACGTGAGTTACGTAAACCGGATCGTGAAACATATACTTCATCGGCATGGCAAAGAACAATAACGCCAACAACGAAATTCCTTCCCAAAAGGCAACAACTTTAAAGATTCGGAGCATGATAAACTTTAATTTAACCGCCCAAAAATAGGCATTTTTACTGCAAAAACTGCTAACTTTCGCACAAAAATACCTTGAGTAAGCGCGATCTTAAAAAATATCTGGCCACTCTGGACGCCGCCGCCTTGTCCGAGCAATTAATTGAACTATACGAGAAATTTCCAGCCGTTAAAACTTATTACGATTTTGTATTTCGGCCCGATGAAGAAAAGCGGATCGGGGAGGCCCGGCAAAAAATCAAAAACGAATATTTTCCCGAGAAGCGCAAACGCGCCAGATTGCGGTTGTCTGTCGCTCAGAATTATTTCAAGCACTTTGAAACCCTCGGGGTCGATGCCCGGTTACGCGCCGAACTCATGGCGTTCAACATCGAAACGGCGCTCCAATACACGGCCAAACGACGCGTTTATTCGGACGCTTTCTACAAAAGTATCACGCAATCGTTTGTAAAATGGGTCACGTTTCTGGACCGCAATGCGATGCTCGCCGATTTTTTGCCAAACGTGAAATCGCTTGCAGAGGTTTGTGCGAAACAAGGTTGGCCCCAAGCCGCAGAATGGCAGGCTCTCGCGCAGGAGGCATCGGAACTTATTAACACTTCAAAATTGAGCGAACACAACGATTTTCAATAATTTAACGCTTGTAGCTGGGCCAATGCTTAATTATAGGTTATTTTTGCAAAATTGGCCAAACGAATGACACAACTCCACGATTTTGATGCTGCTCCAGGCGGGCGCAAATTGCTTTACGATTACCAGAAAGGCGATATTAAAGCGATTTTTGAGCGCATGGATACCGCACCCGAAAATTATCACCTGTTGTACCAATTGCCGACAGGAGGGGGGAAGACCGTGATTTTTTCCGAGATCGTACGTCAGTATTTGCAGCGTCGCAATAAGAAAGTCGTGGTTCTCACTCATCGCATCGAGCTTTGCAGGCAAACGTCGCGCATGTTAGACACGTTCGGCGTAAGTAACAAAATCATCAACAGCGCGGTTAAGGAACTGCCGGACCAGAACGATTATAGTTGTTTTGTTGCGATGGTGGAAACACTCAAAAACCGCATTAACGATCAAAAACTGCAACTCGAAAACATCGGGCTTGTGATTATCGATGAGGCGCATTACAATTCGTTCCGAAAATTGCTGCACCGGTTTGAGAACGCATTTATCCTCGGGGTTACCGCGACACCGCTGAGTTCGAACGTGCGTTTGCCGATGTACCAGAATTACGACGAACTCATTACAGGCGACACGATTAAGTCGCTGATTGAAAACGGCTATCTGGCTCGTGCTACAACCTATACGTACGATGTGGGCCTTACTTCGCTCAAAGTGGGCATTAATGGCGATTATACGGTAAAATCTTCTGAAGAACTTTATACGACGATGCTCATGCAGGAAAAACTGCTTCACGCATACGCCGAGAAAGCCGCCGGAACCAAAACGCTAATTTTCAACAACGGAATTAATACTTCTTTATACGTGTACGATACGTTTAAGGAAGCGGGCTATAACATTCGCCACCTCGATAATATGACGCCGGCAGAGGAAAGGCGCAGCATTTTACAGTGGTTCAAAAAAACGCCGGACGCCGTGTTGACCTCGGTAGGAATTCTTACAACGGGGTTCGATGAACCGACGGTGGAAACCATTATTCTGAATCGGGCTACCAAATCGCTGACACTTTATTTTCAGATGATTGGTCGCGGTTCGCGCAAATTGCCGGGCAAGGACAACTTTACGGTCATCGACCTGGGCAACAATGCCGCGAGGTTCGGGCTTTGGGAGGATCCAGTGGATTGGCAACTCGTGTTCCGGTCGCCGGAGTGGTTTCTCGAAAACCTGCGCGATGATGCTCAGATCGAGCAGTATTTCCGCTACGAAATGCCTCCGGAAATCCGTTCGAAATTTTCTCAAACCGAAAATGTTGATTTTGACGTAGATGCCGAGCACCAAAAAGCCATGCAACGTTATGAAAAATCCCGCGTGGTTTTTGAAAAATCGCTTAACCAGCATGCCGAAATGTGCGTGGACAATGCGCAAACGCTGACCGAAGCGCGCCAACTGGCCAAGTTGCTCGAGGAAGACATCAAATCCCGTATGAAACGCTACGCCATGTGCCTGACCAATGTCAGTAAGAATTATCGCGACTGGCTTGTCGAAGATTACAACAAAAAATTATTGCTACTTATCGGCAAAAAGTTCCGGGAGCGCATTTTTTCAGAATCGGCATAAAAAGCACGATTTACCGTTGGTTTGCGGTATTTTCACCTTGAACTATAATTTATATTATGTAAAATAGAAAGTTCGAAACCCACTTCGTTTCTGTTTTGGCTTACGTTACTATTCAGGTTACCATAGTTTTTAACCGATTTTCCGATTTATAAACAATCGGCTTTCAGGCTCTGGAATTCCGTCCGGATTTGCTAATTTTAAGCAATCGATCGCGGAAAGCATTATGACGAATATCCTGGCGCTGCGGCTTGCGGCTTTTTTGAAAAACCATCAACCTTTTTCGGCTTTGTCACAGACGGATCTCGCGGCCATCGCTACAGAATCGCGCCTTTTGAGCCTTGAACGAAATGAAACACTTTTCAGAATCAACGAAGCGCTGCACGCGAATTTCTACGTCGTTTATTCTGGCGCGGTGAATTTGTCGATCATGGCCGATGCCGAAGAAACACTGCTCAGCAAATGTGTACCCGGTGCCGTTTTTGGGCTGCGTCCCTTTTTTGCGCGCAACAACTACATGATGACGGCCAAAGCGCGCGAAGACAGCGTTATTTGCGCGATCCCGATCGACGTTTTTCGGCCTTATGTCGCACAGAATACAGACGTACTTAATCACCTTTTGGAAACTTTCGCGTCGAATTCGGTTCACGCCTCGGACCAGGAAATCAAGGGAAATCTCGTTTCGGACACGATGATGTTGCCAAAACAGCCGCAGTTTCAGTATTTCCAGTCGCTGAGTTACAGCAAAAATCCCGTAAAAGTTACCACGGCGCATCTGATTCAGGACGTTGCCCTCATGATGACGGACCAACTATCGGACAGTGCCATTGTGATTCAAAACCAGTTTCCCGTCGGTATTATCACCGATAGCGATTTGCGTTCAAAGGTTGCCACCGGCCGGTTCCTGCCTTCAATCGCCGCGGACCGGATCATGAGTTCGCCCGTGATTACCGTTTCCGAGAACATTTCATTGGCCGAAGCCCAATTGCTGATGCTTAAAAACAACATCACGCATTTGTGTGTGACTGCGGACGGTTCCGAGAAAAGTCCCGTTACCGGTGTTATTTCCCAAAGCGATTTAATCGCAGCTCAGGCGAGCAATCCCGGTGTACTCGTTCGCGAAATCAAACGCGCTACCGAGCATACGGCGCTCAAAACTGTGCACGAACGTTTGTCGGATCTGGTAAGAACCTCGCTTGCCCGAAATATTCCATTGCCGCACGTAGGCAATATTTCGCACGAAATCATTACGGCGATGATCAAACGCGCTGTAGAACTCTCGATTCTGGCAATGGGCTCCCCTCCTGCCCGTTTTGCGTGGCTGGCCATAGGAGAACTCGCGAGAAAGGAACAGCTGCTCGAATCGCGTCCGGACGGGATCATCGTGTTTCAGGATGTGACGCCAGACAACCTCGAAGTCGTGCGCGGCTATTTTATGCGTATGGCCCGGCGTACGATTGCATTGTTGCAACAAGCCGGATTTGTGCCCGGATTCGAAACGCATGCGCCCGTGTTGCCGTTCTCGTGCCGATCGCGATCCGAATGGATTGACCAGTACAGCCAATGGGTCGCCAAACCCGGAATGCGCAATGCCGCCGTGCTTCCCGAATTTCTCGATCTGGACCTGATTACAGGCGATTCTTCGTTTGAAGACGAACTGCTCACTGTGATTTACAATGCCGCCAAGCCCGAGAGTTTATTCGATTACCTTGGAAACGACACACTGCGAAAGCCGCCTCCGCTCACGTTTTTCAAGAAGTTTGCACTTGAGGAAGACGGACCGCACAAGGATAAATTCAACGTCCGGCTGCGCGCTATAGAGCCGCTTTCTGATGCGGCCCGATTGTTTGCACTGAAGTTTCAGTTGCGCGGCGTTACGCACACATTTCAGCGTTTTAAGCAACTCGCTACGCTGGACACCCGCCATTCTGAAGTATATTTGAATGCGGCCGAAAGTTGGGCGCTGCTTTCCAAATACGTTGTTAACGAGGGCATGAAATACGATCAGGACGGCAGGTTTCTCAATCTGGAAGGGCTTTCCAAACTCGATCGCGAGAAAATAAAATCCGCGCTGGAACCGATCAAAGACATTGAAGAACTGATTAAGGACAAATTCCGACTGACGCAATTTTCGTAATATGTTCGATTGGATTAAAAATATCGCCAAGGAATATCCTGCTTTTTACAAGCAGTATCTCGCAGCGTTTGAACATCGCAGCCGCCGTTTTGTGGTGCTGAACCTGCACGCTTCCGGCACCGGGGAAACCGATGTAATCTATCAGGTGGCCGCTTTGGGCATCGATCAGCGCGCAATTGTGATTTCAGATACTTTTTCGGCCATTGTTCCCCAATACAAATATTTGCACGACAATTCGGTGAACGCCGCGTTTTTACTCGACGATCCGTCGGACAAAATTAACGAGGAAGCGCTGTTGCCCGAACTTCTCACCTATCTGTCCAATGCGGTGCTCGTCGGTTACCGGATCGAATGGCAGGTAGAAATGTTGAACCGATTGCTCGATAAATACGAATGCGGCCGATTGCGGAACGAAGCCCTCGACATCGAAATCATGCATCGGAAACTCAAGAATCTGAGCGATACGGCACATTCACTTGCAGAACTGCGTCAGATTTACAAAATTCCGCAAGATATCGGCGATTCGGATCCGAACGACGAAGCGTTTGCGATAGCGTTGTTGTTTGTAAAATTCCGCACATTGTTAGGCATTCAGTAAGGCGTAGGCCGATGCGTATTTTCCGTGATGACTTACCGTTGCAGGTTGCAGTTTGCCCGAATAATCTTTGAAAAACGGCAGTTCGTTTAGCTTGACAATGCAATTCAGGTCGATGGGTCTAACGCACTTAAAATCAGCAAGGTAATCTGTTGCAATCGACTCTATTTTGTCGTGTTGCTGATAGGTTCTTACACGATATCGTTCTGTGCCGAATAACACGGTGCTTTCGGCTCCGAAACCGGTAACCTGAAACGCGTGCGGATTGAACCAACGCCGGCCACTGCTTCGGTTCACGATTTTGTAAACGGCTTCTTTCTGAGACCAGAGCCACCAGAGCGAGGTGAATAAATCCGGGCCCGATTGAACCAAATGCAGTTCGTTTTCGGTAAAAATTTTCTCGAGGAAACCTTTGCGTTCCCATCGGTGCGCGTGTTTGGCAAGGGAAAGGTCCACGAGGTCGTTACCGATCATTTTGCGGCAACCTTTTCGGAAATAATCGCCACTGCAGCGCCTACGGAAAGCATTTGCTCCATGGAAGCGTTGTCGATCTCAATGCCGAAAGCTTCTTCAATATCCAGCGTGATATCGACGAGATTGGCTGAATTAATCTTTAAATCTTTAATGAAATCGGTGCTTTCGGTAATTCCCGTAAGTTGCGACTTATCAGCGATATAAGCCGAAATGATGTCGGTAAGTTTTTGGATGATTTGCGCTTTTTCCATCATGGGATTAGGTTAAGGCTTGAAGTGCTTAAAGATAATACATCCGTTGACATCGCCAAAGCCAAAGCTCGCCTTGATTACGGTATTTACGGGGCGGTATATCGTGGATTCCGGAACGTTCCGCCGGCCGATCATCGCCTCGATTTCGGGATGCAAATCTTCGCAATTTACATTTCCGAATATAAACCCCTGCGAAATCTGCAATACGCTCGCGACACTTTCAATGCTTCCGGCGGCAGAAATGCAGTGTCCAACCATCGACTTTAGCGAATTTACGGGCGGAAATTCTTCTTTTCCGAGAGAAAGCGCGGTTTTCCAATTCTGAATTTCGAGCGCATCTTTCGAAGTGGCCGTCAAATGTCCGTTTATCGCATCGATGTCTGTGGCTTTTATGTCAGCGTTTTTCAGTGCCGATACAATGCAGCGCTGAACGCCTTCCGGATTCGGAGCTGTCATGCTTCCCGGATTGCGCTGGCCGCCCGAATTTAAATGCCCGCCTAGCACTTCGGCGTAAATCTTCGCGCCTCTTTTAAGCGCCGATTCAAGTTCTTCGAGCACCATCGCTCCGGCTCCGGCTGCGGGCACAAAACCCGAGGCAGAGGCGCTCATCGGTCTGGATCCGGTTGCAGGATTGTCGTTGTGTTTGAACGTGCAAACGCGCATGGCGTCAAATCCGCCCCATAGATAAGGGCCCGAATCAGACGTGCTTCCGGCCAGCATGCGTACCGCGTTTCCACCGGCGATACGTTCATAGGCAAGCAACAGGCTTTCAACGCCCGTAGTGCACGCCGAAGAATTCGAGCTCACCCAGTTCCCGAGTCCGAGTTTTCCGGCCAGAAATGCGCTGATGCCGCTTCCCATCGTTTGACTCACGGCTGTACTTCCCAAAGCGCGCGTTTTTCCTGCATCGATCTTATAGATGGATTCCCGGAATTTTTCCACGCCCGAGGTGCCGCAGCCAAATACGGTTCCGCTGTCGTAATCTGTGGTTTCGTTCGATGATAGTCCTGCATCCTGCCAGGCTTCGAACCCTGAAACAAGTCCGTACAAAATGCCCGAGGCGTTAAACTGCCGTTGTTCGAGGTTTGTCAGCACGCTGTCGGTGAGTTCCTGCGCAATCTGAGGCCGGCCCGAAATTCTGCACGAAAACTGCAGCGCATCGAGCTCCGGATCGAACGAAATGCCCGAAACGCCGTTGCGAATGGCATCGGAAAATTGACGAAGCCCAATCGCGTTTGGCGCAACTACGCCCATGCCCGTAATAACAACGCGTTTTCTCATTATTTCATCGGATCATGCCGGCAATAACCCCCTCAGATACCGTTTCTCCGGATTCGTCAGTAGCTGTAACACGGCATTTTAGCTTGTTAAACCTAAAGTAAATTTTCTCTGAATGCACACGGATTTTCTGAGGCGGAAATACAGGTTTCACAAATTCTATCTCGGTAGACGTCATGACAAAACCAGTGTTTGTTGGCGTATTTCGCGTCAAAAAAGCGCCGAGACAAACCAACCCGATTTGCGCCATCGCCTCGGTCAGAATCACGCCCGGAGTAATCGGTTCGGATTTAAAATGACCCGCGTAAAACCACATTTCCGGCACGAAGTTACAAACGCCCGTAGCGCCGTCATCGGACACTGTTTCCAGTTCGTGCACAAACAAAAACGGCTCCTCGTAGGGCAACCCCTGTATAATTTCCTGCGTATCCATTACCATTCAATTAAAATGCGCTGGGCCGAAAATCCGGGGCC